>CAZRMQ010000262.1:0-3174 GCA_964601185.1 uncultured Pirellulales bacterium | reverse complement strand
GCTGTTGGCATATTTAATAATAGTAGAGCAGCCACAATAATTACAGCGGCAGCGGCAGCGACAACGGTTTTGACTAATGGTTTCACTTTAATTGCCGAGATTTTTTCTTTCGGCGCATTTGCTAAGCCGACCATAGGAATTGGCGCGGCAGCTTTTGTTTCGCATTGGGGATTCAACACGTCTACTTTGATTGGGAATCCACCGTAGAGCTCATCGAACTGGCTGGCAACTCTGGCAGATTCGTTTACATGGTATATTGTAACGATTTCGGATTCAGCACGTTCGACAATTCCATATACAGTATCGTGCAATTGTTGCATTCGAGCCAGGCATACCGGGCAGCTCCGCAAATGTGACGTAAGAGAAGTCCGAAATTTGCCATTTGGATCATTTGAAGGGTCAAGCCCGTACGGTACAACGTAGTCAAAGATATCAGCAACTGGAATCTGGTTGCATAATGGGCTTTTTTGTCCTCCTTTTTCACGCAGATAATCTGTAAGAATAGTTTCTCTATATTGATACAGAACTTTGCGACAATAATAACAAGTGCATAGATGATTCAGGACTTGTTCGGTTGTTTCACTAAAAGCCATTGATACAAACGCCATGATTGCAGAATGCGCTTCTAAGCAGCTAACACCATCATCGGCGGGTTTCGCTACAAATAACTGGCTTAAACGGAATAACTGTTTACGGGTAAGATTTAGGCTTCTTATTATTTCCAGGTCATGAGCACATTGTTGGCAATGATCCAGATGTACCGTTATCGGTGTAGGTATTCTAATTTCTAAAGCTGGGTCTAACAAGGTTGTCAGAAAAGGCCTTACAGTCTCGCAAGTCACATTTTTGCCGATGTAAGCGAGGTGTAGTTTTAGCATTGTAATTGTAGCGGCTTTGGCTTGGCTTTTCTCTGGTTCTAAGCTCTCGTATTGGTATAAAACAGATTTAAGCTCGCATACCTGGCTCTGGCAATATTGACACTGTTTTATGTGATTAATGACAGGCTCTGGAATAAGTTTTTGGTTTTCCTCGCTGAGAAAATCATAATAATATGACTCAGCCTCGTTACATAATGAATTAAGATTAGGAGCGATCATTGTAATTCCTTTATTTTCCTGCTAAATGCTGGCGGATTTTTTTCAGCCCCGTCGAAATATATCTACTGATGGACTTGCTTTTCACACCCATTTTTTCGGCGGCTTCCTTGGTATTTTGGCCGTCTCTGTATCGTAAAATGATAGCTTGGGCACTGCTTCTTGGCAACTGCTCCTTAATTAGATCAAACATCCTATTTATTTGTTCTTCTTCTAAAGCGTTTTTAGAATTACTTTTGTTGATAGAATATGTAATTTTCTGACTATATTTGTTAATGTGGGTTTTGTATTTTTGCACTCGACGAGTAGCATCGGCAATATCATTATTTATAGCTCTATAAAGATAACCCTTTATATTATTGATGTTATTAGGTATAGGCTTGGAAACAAGAGATAGAAAAAAATCTTGGAATATATCATCTGCCTGATCTCTATTCTTAACCTCGGCAAAAGCGATTGCCCAGATAAAATCACCATATTCATCAATTATTTGAGATGCAGACTCTATATTATCTCTGCAATTATCGCTTGATTTATGTAATTTCATTAGGCTTACTTTGAAAAAACCATTCAAAATCCAAAGAAGTTGAAACAACAGCGAATCATCAGACGAATTTTTTCCTATGTACCTTGCCTATATTTTATAAATTAATTCAAATTATTGCAACTATACTTACTCAGATTACATAGTCTGCTTGGTATAAATTCTCCTATGGTAACTGGGTATAAACAAGTTAATTCTGCCACGGAGGCGAGCATAGCGAAACGAAACAATATAACACAAAAAAGCTGCTTGAAAGGCGGGATTGTACCGTTTTCGCGCCTGAACACCTGCAGGCCGAAGAACACCTGAAGTTTTATGTGTTTAAGTATAAAAAATTATCGGGACTTGAAGAAAATTTTCTTGAGGATTTGATCCACCTGAAAGATGGTGGATTGAGCACCATAAGTTATAGGACAAGAATTTAGATTACAATAATACGCCCGGCAGGACTCGAACCTGCGACCTTCGGTTTAGGAAACCGATGCTCTATCCTACTGAGCTACGAGCGCAAAGATCAATAATAACAGTATCGCATCTATGATTCTTTAGCTTTTACATCGAAACAATATAGATTGTCAGCATATCGCAGGTACAGCCGACCGCCAATAACGACAGGGTGAGCCCAGCTCGGCCCACTACCCTGAACTTGTATCCTTCCTTTAATCTCCATACCATCCGGCGAGCATGTAGCAAGAGCTGCTTGACCGCTGTTCTCGCCGAATAAATAGAGCATCCCATCGGCGAAGCATAATGAACCCTTACCCACGGCTTTTTCATGCCACTTCAGTTGGCCGGTTTTAAAGTCCAGGCACGACCAGCCACCGTTATGATTGCCATAAAGATAGCCTTCATGGACGATATATCCTCCATGGTGACAAACCATGTTTTTGGTTGTCCAGACCCGTTCAACTGAGACTTTGCCATTTGATGTATTCAGCTTCAGACAAATACCGCCTTTGTTATAACCGTTTGCCCAGAAGACATATCCATCCACATATGCCGGGTCAGGACAATTGGCGACGTTGTTCTTACACCAGTCATTGCTCCATAATACATCACCAGTTGTATATATAAAGCCACCGCTTATTGCTACAGTTGAGAAACCTTCGCCGAGGCCATCCGCCTGCCACAGTAATGCAGGTCCTCCTTCGGGCCATTCTTTCAGCAAATCCGTATCAGGGGATTTGCCGTCATGGTTAGGTCCCCGCCAGCAGGGCCATTCGCTGCTTTTACCCGCAGCCTGTCCCTTCGACAAGCTCAGGGCAGGCTCTGAGCAGAGTCGAAGGGTCGGAGCCCCTGAGATGCAGATCATTAGAAATGCGATTACCTTTGTTAAATGTCCCGCATTACTCATTTCGCACTCCTATTACTATGCGACATCATCATGTTGATGGAATCTCCATCCCCTCGACTACGCTCGGGACAGGCTTTTGTGACAGGATAAACAACTATGATGATTAGGTCAAGCTCTATATAGTGATGTCCTTTTACTGATTTTATAGGCAAAAGCAGCTCGCCGAGAAAATTAAAAATTTC
>CAZRMQ010000261.1:0-3178 GCA_964601185.1 uncultured Pirellulales bacterium | reverse complement strand
CTTCGGTCGAAATGACCCGGCACCTTTTCAATAGAGCATTAACCTGTCTTAATGGCTTATGACCAGGATTCCTAACGCCATATTTAGGTGAATAAAAGAGGTGGAGGGCAAAGAGTCAGTGGTTATGATTGACAGGAGGGGTTAAAAACTTTCACCCTGTTCTTGCCTGCCTGCTTGGCTGTGTATAAGGCCATATCGGAACGGCTTGTAATGTCTTCAGGATTGCTATCAGCATCATATTGACCAAGACCTACACTAATAGAAAGCGATATTTGCTCTTTCTCCCATATAGCAGGACTGCGCGCAACCTCATTTACCATACGCTCTGCAACAACAGTAGCATCGCTGAGCGAGGTGTTCGGCAAAATGATCGCGAATTCATCTCCTCCGTACCGTGCTGCTATGTCGATTTGTCGAATACATTCCTTTATTCTTCTGCTGATTTCCTTTATCGCCTTGTCGCCGGCACGGTGGCCGTGAGCATCATTGATTTTCTTGAGGTCGTCGATATCAACCATAATCATCGAAAGCTGCCCACCGTAACGACGTGACCGCCATAATTCCTTTTCCAGGATTTCGTAAAACGTTTTATGGTTTATGAGCCCGGTCAGACCATCGGTTGTAGCTTGATGCTGTATCTTCTCAAATAAATTTATATTGCCGATCGAAGCTCCGATTAGCTGGCCAAACAGCTCGATCAGTGCAACGTCCTCGCTATCAAATTTGCTACCGTTCATCTTATCAGCCAAATTGAGTATTCCAACGACCCTGTTCTGGCAGATAAGAGGAACAATAGCACAGCTACTGGTTTTGTAATTTTTAGAAAAGGCTCGTTGTGATTTCTTTATTACAGGCTTGTTATGGGTTTCTATATCGTTTATTAGTATCAACTCTTCGCTTCTTACAGCCATTGCCATAAGGGGCAGCGGATTCTGATTCAACGAGACTATTTTGTTTATAGGAAAGGGATGATTGTATTTAAGCAGATGCAAAATATTATTTGTCTCGTCAAGTATGTAAAGTGAAATCAATCTAACCCCAACTAAATTCGGAATGGTTGTAACACAAACTTCGGCAATTCGATCAATATCGAGGCAGTTTATCTGACGAGCCAACGGAGTTATATGCTGGACCAGAAAGATACCACTATTATTAGAGTGGCTTAAAGCATTTTTTTTGCTGTTGGCGTCTGGAACCATATATTTAAATGATTATGAATAATCCCTAATTATGCAAACTAAACGCTGTACTCAATCACAACTTGCTTTTTTATCGGATCTTTGAGTAAGGGTATTTATGAAAAACATCAGCTAAAGAACAAAGCGTACGTAAACCACTGCTTCAATAACACCCAATCGATTAAGCTCGGCAGATAATATCGGTGGGTTTAGAAGAAAATCAATATTCAAACATCAAGTATCAAAGAACAGGAACTTGGCAAAACACCGAATGAAGTGACAAAATTCTAAATTTCAAAAAATTTTTCAAAAAAGTATTGACATCCTATAAAACAGCTTTTACATTTTACAAAATATATCTTACGAATTTGGTGATTAACTTGATTAGTTATCCTCCAGAATATGAGCATGAGCCTTACAATCTTCGTTTATCACGAAAACCTCTTAGTTTGTCGAAAATATTCCTGTCCGAGAATAACCGTTCGGCCAAGCAGAATCCTTCTGCGTGTTCTTTCGCCGATTCAAAAACACTAATGAATTTGAAGAAATCCAATAAGCTAAAACTGCTGAGTGAGAAAATTCTCTGAAATTGAATCTATCTATGAAAAGATTATCAGACCTTCGTAAAAGTGCCGTCAACCGAGCAAAAAAAGCTTATTTACTGGTAAAGAGCAAGCCTTTGTACACGGTTTGTGAATACAACTACAAAAAAACAGGCGGATTCCAGATGCAAATAGATTCAGTCGATAGGTAAAAAGCCAGATTTAGACATCGAAAGTTTTTTGCTTTTACCTTGCCTTGAAAATTCAGGGAAGATTAGAAAGGAGCAAGGATGAGATATTTGGATTTGCCCTTCAGGAATTTCCCTTCCTGCTCTTTATTATTTTTACAGACTGCCAACACACCCAAAGTGCATCCGGAGAAGTTGTGGATGAAAAGCCATAACTTCAATGTGGGTGCGGAACTGTTATTTCCTTACGACATCGGAAGATATTTACAGATATGCGAGGATTGCTGAAAGAGTTCGAGAATTAGCTGACAAACATAGTAATGGGATCGGAAACTTACGGGCTTATTAAAAAAAACAGCTGGATTTTTGAGGTTTATATATGAATCTACTGACATTGATAACCGAAGATATAGCTGAGCTGCTGATTAAAATAATCGAGTTTACATTCGCTCGCCAGAAAATCCTCACCCAAAATATAACAAACTATCGCAATCCTGGATTTATCCCAAAGGATTTGGAAGTAGATGAGTTCTGCAACCTTCTGAATGCTGCAATCAGCGAGCATATTCAAAACCAGCGGCTCGTATTTTGTGACACCCGAAATATTAAGTTCAACATTAATGGTGGCTTGCAGGCCACATCGTTGGTTGATGAATCAGCCAGACAGCTGCTCGAGGAAGACCAGGATGAATATATTGAGTCGCAAATAAACAAACTTTTCGAAAACTCACTCAACCAAAGAGTGGCAGCAGAGCTGCTAAGACAAAAACAAGGAACTACAACAATTGATTATCGGACAATCGCATATTGCGACCATTAGAATAACGACGAAGTTACAGGCAATAAACCTGTGGTGAGCCTGTCGAATCCACAGGAGCAAGGCAAAAGTCGACCAGGCCGGGTAAAGCAGCAGAACCAAATGATTACCGGTCTATTCGGTTTAATAAAGAAAATTCAGGAATGGTTGTTTACTTGTTCTTCTAAAGTTATCACCCAAAAGGCCGATAAGGAATTTGGATGAGTGTAGTTTACAGAGACAAAGAAGATAAATGTGCTGTACTTAAGCCCGGCTTTTCAAAAAGAAATTTAGAATCATGGAACCAGGATCCCCGCGAAGCAGGGGGTCGCTTTCAGGGAGGGATTTTGTGAAAACTGATCGGCAAGTCAAGATCGACCATGTGTGGGAGCAGTTTCATAAAACCTGCGACGACCATCACCGTAATCTTTTAATGGAACATTACAGGGACTTGGTAAAATATTGCGCTGAGCG
>CAZRMQ010000260.1:2069-3195 GCA_964601185.1 uncultured Pirellulales bacterium | reverse complement strand
CAGCTCATCAGCATACCCACACGTCCCCGAAGCTGTGAACACGGGATTAGCTAACCTTAGTCCTGCAAAATCAACCGATGTATTAATTGATTCACTCATGACAAAAAATTCATTTCATCCTTAAACCATACCAAGATAGACTGATTCCTAACAAATATACAACCGTCAATATAATATTAACTCCTAAGGTCTTGTTGCCTATAAAAGAGTCAGCGACTCTGATCTTTACCACTTTGACCTCAATATAATGCCTTCGGTTGTCAAAGATACTTTTTACTGACAATTATTTATTGAATGCTACTTCTCTGCTGTTGAATACCGGCCCATCCTTGCAGCACAGCCTATAAATAGTCTCATTCGAGCCGCCAATTCTGCACTCAACAGCGCAGCTTTGGCACAGTCCGGTCCCGCAGGCCATGTGCCGCTCCATACTGATTTGACAATCGATGTATTTTTTATTGGCAATCTCGGCCAATCGTGCCAGCATTGCTTCCGGTCCACAGCCGTAAATAATGGTGCTTTCGCGAGCGGGTTTATTCTCATCGAGCCATTGCGAAACGCAATCTGTAACAAGACCGGCAAAACCTGCTGAGCCGTCATCTGTGGCCAATTGTGATTGTACGCCGAACTTGGCAAACTCCGGCAGTGAAAAGCCCAGATGCTGGCTAATCTGGTCTAATATGTTTTCAAAAGGCAGCTCTTTTGCCGTTTTAGCACCGGCAAATGCAAGAACCTCGATATGAGTATGTTCAGCCGTAAGAACCTTTGCCAGATGCTGCAATGGTGGTGCTCCCATACCACCTGCGATTAAAAGGGCTGTTTTTTTGTCATGCGGTACCAAAAAGCCATTGCCCAAAGGCCCGATTACGCTAAGCGAGTCGCCGGCAGCCAAACTTGTCATTCGCAAAGTTGCAGGTCCAACAACGCAGTATAAAAGCGAAGCGTCAGTTTTGTCTTTATGTGCGGTGACATCTGTAAAGCTAAAAGGCCTGCGGAGCAGTATTTGCCGAGTGGATGCGTCGGCTAAATCTTCGGGTATATTGTTAGGAGACGGCAGGGCGGCTGTGGAAAGGTCTAACTGAGCAAATTGGCCGGGTTTAAACTTTTTAAATGCTTCTGCTCCGTG
>CAZRMQ010000260.1:0-1969 GCA_964601185.1 uncultured Pirellulales bacterium | reverse complement strand
TCAAATACCATGACACCATCTACTACTTTGCAGATGTGCATAGCGTATTTATCAGCAAAATCGGGCCGGCTGCGTGGATAAGCGGTATCAACGGCCTGTTTAAGCGTATCTATGTCTTCGGCTCGAACAAGCGCGCCGGACGCACCCTTATCACCACCGCCCAACATCCGTTCGCCTAAGACGCCAGGAACAGTACGCGCGATGTCACAAATAGTTTCGAGCTCAGGCCCGGAGATTTTATAGTCGTCCCGCAGGCCGATACCGTCCTGTCTGAATATTTGGCCGACCGTTTCTATATCGCCTTTCTTCCAGGCATCAAGCATTTTGTAAAAGCGATTCTGTGCACCATAAATGTACTTTAAACGGTCACAAAGGGCAGGCTTTTCCTTGCCGAACCTGTCCATAATCTTTTTGTAAGTTGCATTGTCTTTGACGTCCGCAAGGCAGGAAACTTTAAAACCTGCCTTTTGCAGCAGCGCGACAAGCTGCTCACATTCCGCCCTTCGCACAGCGTATGTTGATTTTTCCAGGCCCGGTCGATCGGTACCGGTGTCGAGCACAACGATTCTAAAATCAGTTGCGCCTTTGCCAATCGGAACGTATTCTATCGAACGGTCTTTTGGATTGTAGTGTGTGCCCATTCCCTCGCGGGCGAAGAGGATCATGGTCTGGTCGAGCTTGCCGCAGGGTGAGCCGATATAGTCGTTTTCAACCGCTTGGGCTAAGTCGACAATTTCAATTTTTTTGTCATTCTCTATTTCAATGTCATTAGCGTCGAATATCGATAAGATCAGGTTGAGGCTCAGCGAAGCCGACCGGCTCATACCTCCGCCTGGGATGTTGCCGTAAAGAACTCCATCTATGCCCTGTTTGATTTTGTATCCTTGCCGAGCAAGGATAAAATCGACGCCGTAGGGAAATCGTCCCCATGTATCCGCTATATCAGGCGACTTCGGCTTAGGGACATTTCCGATTTTAAACTCAATTACACCATCATCAGGAAAGTTTCCGCTAAAAAGCCTTACCTTGTTTGTGCCGTTCGGCTTATACGCAAACCAGATGAACCTATCCGTACCTACGCCGAACAGCTCAGTACCGTTATAGTCGCCGTGCTCAACACCGAGGCAGAATCGGCTGGATGTTCGTCGAATTTTGCCACCGGATACATCCAGACCATTGTCTGTAGCCAATCGTTTTAGTACATCAAAAGCTTGTTGGTCATTAGATATATTCACAATTATGCTCCCTACTTTGCCAAGCCAATTGGGCTGAACAAAACATACAAAATCAGTGTGAGGACCACTACCACGATGCCAGCCACCTTAGCTCCTTTGGAGGAACGTAGATTGAGATTTGATCTTTGCCTGAACTCAATGGGCTCAGCCAGAGGCTTAACTACGGTGATAATAGCCATGACCAGAAGGCACAGCCCGAAACAAATTGCCATCCGGTTAAGAAACTGAATCTCCGGTCCGATCTTGTACCGGCCGAGCATGTACATGCCGCCGTACGAAATGATATTGGTCAGCAACCCAATCACACCGGCGATTGGTGGGGCTTTGCGTACAACCAGGCCGAACGCAAATACCGCCAGAATCCCAGGTGATATCAGTCCCTGACTCTCCTGAATTATGGTGAAGATGCTGTTCCTGATTTTTGGATCGCCCAATTGTGGTGCCAGGAACACTGCGATAACAGCGAACACAACGACGCATATCCGCCCAAGCAGTACAACAGTTTTTTGCCCTGCCTGTGGATTGATATACTTTTTGAAAATATCCATCGTGAAAATTGTGGATGCTGCGTTCAGCATCGCCGCCAGTGAACTGACGATTGCTCCCAACAATGCCGCCAAAACAAAACCAACCAGGCCTGTCTTCTGAGGCAGAACACTGCTAAGCAACTGTCCCAAAGCTGTATCATACTTATAGGCAATAAACTTTTCGCTTTTGATGCTGGCTTTGGCCGC
>CAZRMQ010000259.1:0-3196 GCA_964601185.1 uncultured Pirellulales bacterium | reverse complement strand
GTTCCTCTTGTACTCATCGGGATCACACCTTGAACAGAATGTAGGGTGGGCTTGTGCCCACCAAAATCATATACCGCCGTAGTCCGCTCCACAAAACGTAGGCGGGACTATTAGTATGTGGTGTATAGCTCTGCCCCTGGGGCCAAGCCCACAGGTATTATTATGTTGGATGAATAAAAACAAATGCCTAGCTACAAGACCTACACGGTAAAGACAACGACGGAGTACGTGGAATTCATCTGCGAGAACTGCAAACCTGACGACGTTCTGTTTCGCGGCCAGCCTGTGGATAAGCCTCTTCTCCCAAAACTAGCCCGCCTTGATCTCAAGGAACTTACTCTTGATGCAGAACAGAAGATGATGAGGGAGTTTAAGCGCCGGGTCGTCCCGCTCCTGAGCGCGCAACCGAAATCGAGCTGGGATTGGCTGGCAATCGCCCAGCATCATGGCATGGCAACACGCCTTTTGGATTGGACCCTGAATCCGTTGGCCGCACTTTGGTTCGCAGTGAATAAGCCTCCAACAAAGGAAAAGGGGAAAGTGCATCCCGGCGTTGTCTGGGTCCTTGTGCCGAAGCCCAGCGACTACGCTGTTGCATCCATGAGAGAGAGTCCTTTCAAAGTCAATCGCACCAAGATTTTCCGTCCAAAGCATGTTGCCGCACGTCTTGTTACTCAGGCTGGATGGTTCACAGTCCACAAGTTTATGAAAACGCAGGACAGATTCATCCCGCTAGAAAGTAATAAAGCATACAGCTCGAAACTCACGAAGCTTCGGATACCCCCAAAACGCTTCTGGGAAATGCGCTTCGAGCTGGACAGGTTCAATGTCAATGCGGCGACCCTGTTTCCCGACGTCGATGGTCTTTGCACTCACATCCAGTGGCTTAACTCTTATCTTGAGGATGAACGGTAGCATAAAATGAGTGGAAACTTGTGCCATAGGTACAGGTAACATAGGTATCGTGTTGTATATTATTATGTTGGATTGCCGCTTCTAAGGAGAACAGTGTTGGCTAGTTCTCTATCTGTAATTCTGGCTATCTCCGGATGGGCAGCTTGGATTTCAAAAGAGATTATCTCTTTACTTCTAAAACGAGCAGTTGTACGTTCCGGAAAACATGAGTTCCTCATAATTCGATCCGGCGTTTTTTTAGATGCACTAATGGAAAATGGTCAGTTTGCTTGCCTCGAATATCACCCGAAATACCCAAATCTACGTTTAGATAAAATGAAGACTAAGCATTTTCGGTTAGAGTTTGAGGGTGAACTTTTAAACGACTCGGATGTTCAAATCATTTACAAAAATCCGATTGTTGAAATATGGGGAATTGAAGGTCTGCGAATGATTCACAAATCCCCACGCGTCTTAATTCAGACTGCTGATGGATTTTTTGGAACCGACGATAAAATTGTTTCGATAATTGTACCCCCACATGGGACGACACGGATAATGATTCAATTATTATTACCAATGGATTACAAAATAGCAGTTTCACAAGTTAATAAAGACTATTCTGAAGCTGTTGCGCTTCTAAGAATAACGGCCATGAATGGGAGACCGAGAGAATTCCGAATATGTACCACTTCCTTTGCAGGAAAAAACTTGGTGGTTTGGCCGGAACGGTGTAAATTCCCGATTTTTAATGAATATTCCCTTAATGAAAGAGAAATACGAGCGGGTTTCCATCCTCAAAAAATTGATTCTGTGAAATCCGAGAAATTGGGAGAAATAAAGAGTTAGAAATAGCCGGATAGGGTATGCAAAATAAATTTTGCACATGCGAGAGAAAATAGGATGTATAAGGAAAATCCTCAATTCAAACCACCCGATGATGAAAACGCGAAGATATGGCGGTACATGAGCTTTGACAGGTACAAAGACATGATCAGCAGCAGTTGTTTGTATTTCTGTGAGGGGAATAAGCTTAAGCAAAATGACCCATATGAGGGTTCTTATCTTTCATTCGAGCTTCTAAAGAAGGTCTCGGAAGAGGATGCGGTTGAGTTCGCGAATAAGATGAAGTCATGCGGTCCCCCTATAAGGATTAATTGTTGGCATCTGAATGAGTTCGAATCTGTAGCGATGTGGAAAATATACGGAAAAGCAGTGGCTTTGCAGTCAACTTACAGGCGTCTCGTCAAAGCTCTCAAAAAGTGCCCGTGCGCTGTTCGCATTGGCGAAGTCTCATACATTGTGCCCGGCAGGGAATCTTTCAAAACCGAAGGGCCGGAAACAGTGTTCGTACCTTGGTTGCACAAGCACAGAGGTTTCGCTTACGAACGTGAACTAAGAGCCGTAATATGGGAAACAGAGGACATGCCTGTACTTGACGATGGGAGTATTCTTGCTCCAGTTGACATAGTTGCTCTGATCGAAGCAGTCTACGTCTCTCCGACGACTTCATCGAATGTGAAGGAAAAGGTTGAGGAAACAAGCAAGGCATATGGTGTCGAGGCACCGGTCTTCCAGTCAGAACTCGCGAGTATGCCATCGTACTGAAAGGTATATCCACCAAGCCGGGTAGAGTGTGTAAATTTTATTTTGCACACGCGGGAGAAACTGAGCAGAGGTACGAGAGAATAATGAAAGAGATACCGTTAGGCACGTAAGCAGATTAAAGATGACGGAAGACGGATCCGCTGGAGGCGGATAATAGTCCTATGAATTCCAGTCCTGTTATACTCTATAAGTATATACGTATATACTTATAGAGCTGCCACAGGTACAGTACTTGCCCCACTGTCAAAATCGCCAGTATGGCTCCCGACAAGGATCCCTCACGGGATTACAGCATTTGAGTGTGGTTACTACTTATTCACCATGAAAGAAAATGTTTGTTGGTGAATGATATATGCATTAAAAACCAAAAACCGCATGGGCTAAAGCCCATCCTACGGGACTGAGTACTTTTAAGATTTGCTGATTGATTTTCAGAGAATACCTAAGTATCTTAGGTATTCTATAGAACATAGAAATTAGACACGCTGATTTTTTTGAGTGATTGGTGTTTGCATAATACCTAAGTATCTTAGGTATTGAGACTCGAACACTTGGTATCAAGAATGAAGATGGTGGGGCATCCATTCTCTCCCCTAAGGGGTGCGAAGGTAGCCGACGCTCCATAGCTTTGGCGACGGAGCGATGAAAGCCCCACCCTACCAAAACAAATCCACCTTTTGCTCGGCCTTAATAC
>CAZRMQ010000258.1:0-3196 GCA_964601185.1 uncultured Pirellulales bacterium | reverse complement strand
ACAAATACACGGCGCCGAAGCCGGCTAAGTTAGCATTTTTCTCAATCAGCTTATCGCGTTCGTCCATGTCGACTCCGCGCGGGCCCTTCTTTCTCTCAAGGAAGTAAACGGGTACGAGCAAAAGACCTCCCCAGACCGCCCCGACCAGCACCTTTGTCGGCCAGCCGACAATCGTATCAATCAGGTCGAAGATAACTATCCCAGCCAGCAGCAATGACAGCAGTATGCCATAACAAGCCCCTTTCTGCGTCTTATTCATAAAAATTCTCCTTCTCAACACTCAATTTTACCTAATTAATGTATAGTAGACCTTACTAAATGTAAAGTATATCTTACATATTGTCAAGAAATATTTACATTTTTTGAAATTTTTTCTAAAATTTTTTTGGCCAGCGTAATCCTCTGGTCTATTTCTATGTTCAATTCCGATATATAAATCAAGATGAAAATTACTACATATCCTCAATCTGAAACTAAAAGATGCCCGTTTTGTGCCGAAACGATTCAGGCTGCGGCGGTTAAGTGCCGATATTGCGGCGAATTTTTGGATGGCAGCCAGATCAGAGATACGCAAGTCGAACCAGAAATGAATTCTCAATCATCCAAGGATATGCAAGTCTCAGATGATGTTCTATACAAAGGCAGGCCGTCTCTTTTGTCTATAGCTGGCTCATTAACTCGATGGCTTGCTATCTTAGTTGCAGGAAGCCTTTTACTATACTTTCCCCTTGAAACTATGTCCGGCAACTTGCTGGATTTGAAGCTTACACAAGATCAGGTTTTAACGTTTGGACGATACAAAGTTTTAACTGGCACCGGACTTGTGGGAATTGCAGCGCTTTTTCTTCTGGTCAAAATAACCAGGCTCAAGTCAATCTGTTATGAAATTACAGCCAACAGGATTGAGTGGTCGCGGGGGGTTTTAAGCAGAAAATATGACAATCTGGATATGTACAAAGTGGTTGATCTAAAGCTTCGTAGAAACCTGTTCGACTGCATTGCCGGGGTTGGCATGGTTACTCTTGTAACAAGGGATAAAACCGATCCTGAGTTTGAATTTGAAAAGATGCGAAGAGTCCGCAAGCTCTACAACGTTATCAAAAAGGCCAGCCTTGATGCCGCCATGCGAGGCGGGGTCGTACACCTTGAACAGGATTAGCACTGCCTGTTAAGACTTCAGATCAGATACTCTTGTAATCGATTAGCGCAGAATTTTCATGTTTAAGCAATTTTGCCTTTAGATTTGTTCCGCCGGGAGCAGAGAACCCGCCGGTTGCACCATCACTGCGAATCACCCTGTGACAAGGAACAATCAACGGCAACGGATTTTTAGCCAGTGCATTGCCAACAGCTCTCGTGGCATCCGGTCGGCCTAATTTCCTGGCTAAAGCTGAATAGCTTATTGTCTGTCCAAATTTAATATCCCTACAAGCTATCAGAATTGAGCGAGTAAACGAGCTGAATCCATACAGCTCTATTGGAATGTTTTGGCTGAAATTAACACAGACACCTTCAAAATAAGCAATTATTTGCTCCTGAAGTGTCTTGAAAAGGTTCTTGTCGAACAAGATTCTCGATGTTTGATGTCCTTCGACCCGGCTCAAAGCCTGCCCTGAGCTTGTCGAAGGGACGGGCTCAATGCTCGATGTCCTTCGACCCGGCTCAGGACGGGCTCGATACAATAGCGAAAGATTATTTAGGAGATGGGATTTTACCTTTTCAGGAACCAAAAGAGGTAGGCAGGTTCCACACAGAGTGTTTTCCACTCCCGCAAGCCCAAAGTGGCCCCACTTAGTCTTGAAAATCGTATATTTCAGCGATTTCTGCATCTTTACAGGCGTTACAGTTAAAAATATCATTTGTAGAAAGCCAAATTTGTTGACGCAAGGACAAAATTCTGTTAAATATTTAAACTTTTATAAATCGATAGATCCGGCTTCGGACGGAAAGGAAGAAAAACCGCGCGTAACTTGTCGCAGGGTGAAACGCGGTGATAAATGTTTAGCCGTCACCGGAACGGTGACGTTAGGCTTTTTGATTTTAACTTATGTCGCTTGAAGAATTGCGAAAACGCATAGATGAAATTGACAAGCAGCTTGTGCAGTTGCTTAATGAACGTGCACAAGTTGTTGTGGAGATAGGAAAGCTTAAGAATAAGGCTGACAAGCCTGTTTACGCGCCTGATCGCGAGAAAGAGGTCCTAGCCAAGGTAACACAAGCCAACAGGGGCCCATTGCCGGATAAGACTCTCGTGGCTATCTGGCGTGAATTAATGAGTGGCTCTTTCGCCCTGGAAAAGCCGTTGCGAATCGGTTATCTCGGTCCTGGCGGCAGCTTCAGCCACACAGCCGCCATGCTCAAGTTTGGTCAAAGTGTCGAATATGAGCCGTTGCCGGACATCATAAGCATATTTGAAGAGGTAAGCAAAGGTCATTGTGATTTAGGTGTTGTGCCTATAGAAAACACCACCGGCGGCGGGGTGATAGAAACTCTTGATGCTTTTATAGATTCCGATGTGAAGGTCTGTGCCGAGGTTTTAATGGCTATTCACCACAACCTCATGGCCAAATGTCCATTAACGGATATCAAAGCAATTTACTCAAAGCCGGAGGTTTTCGCCCAGTGTCGAAACTGGCTAAGCGCCACTTTTAAGGATGCTCAGACAATTCCCGTTGCTTCGACCGCCAAGGCGGCTCAAATGGCTGCTGCTGAGCCGAGTGCCGCAGCGATCGGCTCAAAAGTAGCTGCGGATTTATATGGACTAAAAATTGTCTGTGAAAATATTGAGGATATCGCTAACAATATAACCAGATTTCTTGTAATCAGCCGCGAAGATGCAAAACCGACCGGTGAAGATAAGACTGCCATATTGTTTAGCACTGCTCATAAGGCAGGTGCCCTGGCTGATGTGCTCGATGTTTTTAAGCGATACAATATCAATTTGACAAATATAGAATCCAGGCCCAGCAAGAAAAGGCAATGGGAGTACTATTTCTTCATGGACTTTGTAGGACATCGAGCTGATGAAAATGTCCGAAAGGGACTGGAAGAGGCCCGTAAGCATTGCCTGCAGCTGTCGATATTAGGCAGCTTCCCAAGAGCAATGGAGCTGCTTTGATCACAGACTGTGCGGCAAGCCAAAAACACAGGAGAATATAATGAGAAAGCCATTTGTAGCCGGTAACTGGAAAATGAA
>CAZRMQ010000257.1:2036-3196 GCA_964601185.1 uncultured Pirellulales bacterium | reverse complement strand
CTCAGGAAGTCTATCGTGCCGGCTTTATAGGCCGTCTCGGATGCCCCCAGCAGCTCCTCCGCTTTTGGCTCCAGGACATCGCCATAGAGCGTGATTTTCCTGTTACTATCCTCAAAATCGTATAGAGCACGTTCCGCCTGGACTATTATGTTATTTTCCATCTCGGTTTTATGCTGCAATGTCCTGTTCACTTCTGCCATGGCCTGCAGCTCGGCCGCTTTATAGCTATCCCGCCAAATAGGTATATCCAAAGTGAACATAAGAATCAGTGGATCATTGCCGCTGTCTCTCATACCTGAAGTCAGTGCCCGACCGGTCTGAATCCAGTCCAAACCAACACCTATATCAGGCCAGAATTTCTTTTGGGCCAGTTTAATTCTGTGCCTTGCCGCTTCTGTATCTAATTCCAGCGCCTGCAGCTCAGGGTTTTGCATTCTGAGGATTTCTATAAGCTGCTGGCGGTCTATTTGCACCACTCGAAAGCCCTCCCTCTGCGGCCAGGGCAGTATATCAAAACTTCGGCGGTTTAGAATCGCATTAAGCCGGGCCACTATCGGCTTTCTGAGCTCTTCGAGGGTTTTGAGATGGTCTTGTAGTTTCGCCAGCTCCACCTGTGCCCGTATCACGTCCGGATGAGTGGCAGCAGCAGCCGTATATTTGGTTCGCGCAACCTCTTCAAAGTACTTGATAAGCTCAAGATTTTCATCCGCTATTTCGACGGCCCTTGCCAGATAGGTGTATTCGTAAAATGCGTCCCTTACTTCATAAAACAGCTTTAATTTTCTCGCATCGTACCTTTTCCTGGCAGCCCTCGAAGCGGCAGCAGCGGCGTCCGTTCTGGCCTCGATTTTCCCAAGCCATGGAAACACCTGCATTATGCCGAATCTCTGTTTCTGCGGCCCGACCCTGGTCTCTACCTCCTGGATAAAATATCCATACGTGAATTTAGGGTCAGGCAATGCTTTTGCTTGAGGAACCTGCTCCACCGCTACCTTCCACTGCTCAAACGCAGCCCTAAGACCTGCATTATTCAAAGCAGCATACGAGAGGTAATCCCGCAGCGTCTCAGGAATCCCTTCGACTTCGCTCACCACAGGTTGCTCAAAGCCTGCCCTGAGCTTGTCGAAGGGGCGGGCAGCAAAACAATTACAGGCGGTTAA
>CAZRMQ010000257.1:0-1936 GCA_964601185.1 uncultured Pirellulales bacterium | reverse complement strand
AAGAAGAAATCCGGCGTACAGGCGGCACGATAGGCCTGTGCAGCTTCCTGGGTTTCATCGTAAAGATAAGGGAATGTAAAGCCTGCCTCTTTTGCAATCCTGGCCATCATTTCAGGCCTATCGTCAGGGAAGCTCGCTACATCATTTGAGTTAATCCCAACGACTGCGACCCCCTTTTGCTGATACTCTTTAACAAGCTCGACCAATACCTTCAAAACGTGTTTGACAAAGGGACAATGGTTGCACATAAAAACAACCAAAAGAGCCGGTGCATCTTTGAAATCATTCAAGGAAACGATATTGCCTTCGGTATCAGGCAGGCTGAAACCCGGCGCGGTTGTCCCCAATGGTAGCATTGTGGAAGCTGTCATAACCATAATAAATCCCTTTCCTTCCTCAACGATTATTTAGTCTGTTCGACAACCAGCTTCTTTCCATTGTAACGAACCGTCTGGCCAGGGGCGGCTTCAAAATCCTTGTGGTGAGCCTGTCGAATCCAAAGGCCGACCGGCCTGTCTTTGCCGACCCAAACAATTTCAAACTTTCGTTTCTTTAACATCCCCGGAAATTTTCCCTTGCGAGCACCGATTGTCAAGGACTTAACCTTTTCGTTGTATATAAACGAAACCTCGCTAAATGCGCCTTTTTCATAATTGTAATTGACGTTTTCATCCTCATATAACGTGAACGCACCGTCGGTGCCGGTATAGACAAACAGGCGAATCGGGTTGGCGCTGCTTTCAGTGGTGTATTGAATAGCTGGTCCGAACGGGATGATTGAGCCTTCTTTCACGAAAATAGGTATATCCGAATACGGTGCGTCAGCCTGAATGGTTTGGCCGCCCTCGAAGAACCGGCCTGATTTAAGGTCATACCAGCCGGTCCCGGCAGGCAGATATACCTGGCGAGACCTGGATTTATATTCTGTTATCGGATTAATCAGCAGAGCCGGCCCGAACATAAACTGGTCGCCGATATTGCGGACTTTTTTATCCTGGCCGAAATCCATAACCAGCGCACGCATAATCGTATAGTCGTTTTGTGTCACCATGCCGGTCAGCGAATAAATATAAGGCATCAGCCGGTAGCGAAGTTTGTCGTATGCTAACATCGTTTGATAAGCCGGATGGTCGTCCGGTGCGATATTGAACATCTCGCGGTATGGAAATTGTCCGTGCACACGGAACAAGGGGCAGAACGTCCCGAACTGGAACCACCTTGTGTTCAGCTCGCGCCATTCATCCAGATCAGCTTCTTTCGCATTACGCTCATAGCGAGGCTCGACCGCAAAGCCGCCGATATCCATTGTCCAGTAAGGAATGCCGGAGAGGCAAAAATTCAAGCCTGCTGAAATCTGCGCCTTTAAATCATACCATCGCGTTGCAGTATCACCGCTCCAGGTCGCGGCAGAGTATCGCTGCTGCCCGGCATACGCAGAGCGGGTAAGAATAAACACACGCTGATTCGGGCTGCTTCGGCGCTGTCCCTCATATACACCTTTGGCATTGGCCAAAGAATATGTATTACGATAACGCGCTGAGGTACCTAATGCGGTTGGGCCGATACGCAGACGAAGCTCTGTTTCTGATAGATTTGAATGAATATCCGGCTCTGTAGCATCGAGCCACCAGGCGTCAAAGCCCTTACTGAACAGCCTCTCATCTATCAGCTTCCAGAATAAGTCACTGGCTTGCCTACTATATGGGTCGTAGAATGTAGAGACGTAACCGGGTCCCACCCAATCTCTTTGTCCCTTCTCGACGTTGCGCAGATACAGCCAGCCCTTATTCCTGAACCGTTCGTAATTCTCGGTGCCGACATAAAACTTGGGCCAGACGGAGATCATAATGTGGGTATGAAGGTCCTTGTGAAGCTCTTTTACCATGCCGGCTGGGTCGGGGAAGCGGTTCGGATCAAAGTTGTGGTCGCCCCATTT
>CAZRMQ010000256.1:0-3205 GCA_964601185.1 uncultured Pirellulales bacterium | reverse complement strand
GCGGGGCTGCTTTGAGCAATAAGCCCTCTGACAAAAAACACACGCTGAATAAGCAGTACCGAAAATATCAATACGCCGACAAGCCACAGAACAAAAACAACCGCCTGCCAGGATAAAGGCGTCTCCATCATAGGCGGACGCTGAGGCAAACTCAAAACATCAGGTACGGCTGGAGTCTGAGCGGCAGATTCAGTAATCACTTTAGACAGCTCGGCTTTAGAGGTTACAGCAGATGGCGTCTCACCCCTCATCTCTCGTCCATCGTCTCTCGTTTCTTGTCCTTCCCCGGTCAAGTCGGGGACTAACGTGGATATTACAGGTCCTTTTTCAAAACCGCCCCACCAATACCCGATTCCGGTGGGCAGAGAAAAAGATGGAGGCAGAACAAGTTTGACAAACACCAGCATCCAGACACAATACCGAAATACAGCTCGCACGCGCCTTTTAAGAATAAAATCAACAATCAATAGCAAAATAATCAGCACGCTGGACTGGATAAATGCAGAAGCTGAATATTGCCAAAACACTTTTCCAATATTATTTAAATTCACTAAGAAATTATTAATTGCCGAGTTCATTTCTTGGCCTCCGACTTTTTGCCTGCCCTGCTGACGAACTGACGAAGCTTGGCAGCTTCACTTTTTGAAAGGCCCTCATGCTCGATAAGAAACTGCATCATAGGAGTAAGGGCTCCATTGAAGGCACGTTTTAGCATCTTGCGGAATTCTCCACGTTTGGCGTCAATTTCGCTTATACATGAACGGAAAAGCTGCAGATTGCGAATCTTTTCAATCTTCAGAAATCCTTTCTCTACCATCCTGTCCATCGTGGTTTTTACCGTACTGTAGGCCCGGTCCCTGCTCTTCGCCAGCGTCTCTTGCACTGTACCCGCTGCGCAGGGCTGCTTGTCCCAGACCACTTTCATTATCTCCCACTCGGCTTCAGTTAGCTCTGCCATGTTTTCTTTCGTCTCTCGTTTTACCGCTGTCTTACGGTCGCGGCTCCGTTTTTCTTCTTGCGATTTAGCCATATATTTACCTCCTTATTCTATCCGCATAGAGAATATACGACAACTGTAGAATCTGTCAAGCGGAAAAATAAATATTTTTGCAATTTTTTTTGTCACCATGCTTCCGTCCGGCAAAACTGTATGAAATGACTCTTCTCTCTGATTTGGGATTTAATGTAATGACGGTTCTTGTTGTGACTGGACTGATGGAGCGATCCAGTCGTAGGTTGGCAGGGTCCGACCGTTCTTGAGCCGCAGTCCGGATGTGCGCATTGGCGATGTGCCGTCGTAACCGTTTGGTCGCGTCGCGATTGCTGTAATCCCAAGGCTTTCTGCTAAAACAATCTCTCCCATATCAGACCGGCCATTAGAGTTGCGATCGAACCAGACCGAAATTCCATCTAATTCGCCGTAAGTCAGAAAGCCGTCGCGGTCATCGTCCAGCACATCCATAGCGCGGTAGCCGTTCGGTAAGAGCAGCCACCATGTAACCGAGCCGAAAAGCTCCCTGCCCAATGTCACCAGGCCATCACCGTTGCCATCCCATACAAGAAAACCGGTTGTTGGTTTGACCCAGGGTCGTCTCTCAGCAACGCCGTCACCATCCAGATCGAACTGCACAAACTGCGTGGGGACAAGCAGCTCCGCGAGCGATGAATTTTCTTTCAGGCTGAATATAATCGGTGTAATCGCCCCTGGCCGCAGAGCCTCAAGGGTCGCCAAATTGGCTTTGATACCGTTGATTTTCTCCTGTACATCCAGAGGTATCTGTCCCTCGGCTTCCCACAGGCGGACAAAGGCGCTGCCCGCCTCATAACTGATTATACCGCGCAAACCCTCAAGCGGCAGATATTTCAACTCAAGGTCTTCCTGGATCGACAGTTCGTAAGCCAAAAGGTAGGTTTCTTTCACTTCGTTCATGAGGATAGTTTTGAGTTGCAGTGGCATTGGTGCCAGGCTTGTCTCTTTGAAAAACTCTAAATATTGTTCGCCAAGGCTTGCCTGTCCCAGGTAGTACAAGGCGTTATTGGGGTCGAGAGCGATCGCCTTGTAGAAATTCCACTCGGCTGCGGCGGCGTGCCCAACAAGCTGTTCGTCCGTTGGCCGTTCCGGCTGCCAGCCCTGCTTTTCAAGCTCATCTTCAATTGCATATACACGTTGCCAGAACTCCGTCCTATTCGCATCCGTAAGCTCGGCTGTCGATTCACATCCAAATTCTTTCAGTGCGATCTCTTTAGCTTCCGCCCACCGAGCGCTTCCCAGGTAATTCTCCCACCAAGAATACGGAATAATCCGGGGTGGAGTGCCCTCATTGAATGTCCCCACGAGAAAGGCCTTGTTAATAAAGGCTAAGTAATGAATTCGTGCCAGCGTATAGTAGCCGCTTGGATCATTTGGGTTTTCCTTGATGTAGGCCGTTGCATTCTCGATGAGTCTTTCCGCCGGAACATAAGTAGGCGAAGCCCATCGTCCCGCCGCGGAACCTACCCACACCCCTACTACCAGCACTACTGCGCTATATCGAATCGCTCTCATGGCTTTGCTATCTTCATAAGCAGGATACCATGCCCTCGCTTGCGCGGGCATAATGACCTATTGCAATAATTAACCACAGTCAATCGGGACACACGTATCATCTCGGCAGAAGTACAGATTATTGTAAGATTCCCGCTTCAGAAAGTCAAGAATTTTAAGATACGGATTGAGATAGATTGAAGAAAAGCATTGATCAACTCATAATCTGCAGGTTTATAAGCCAAACAGGACCGTTTGATGTAACAGCACTGCCTGTAATGCCACTATTTGACTAATTTAGCGATTTGTTTGAACTGGGGATGTTCGGCGGTTTTTAATAGCTCAAATAAGGCCATCTCCGTACAACTAATTTTGACATCCTCATCGGTCATTCTGCTGATTGCCATATTTTTATTGTCCAGCGTTCTTGACGAAACAGCATCGGCAATCACATTCGCCTCATAACCCTTACGGAGTAAATCAACGGCTGTTTGATAAATGCAGACGTGAGCCTCTATTCCACAGAGAAGAGCGCATCTGCGATTCAGGGCTTGTAATTTAGTGTTAAAGGTTTCCTCATCACAACAGCTAAAGCTCGATTTATTGACAGGCTCATTGTCCGTTAAAAGCTCTGCTATCTCTGGGATTGTCGGGCCGAGAGAATCGGGACACTGCTGGCAC
>CAZRMQ010000255.1:0-3212 GCA_964601185.1 uncultured Pirellulales bacterium | reverse complement strand
ACTTTGCCGACGCTATAGATGCAGTACCGGTGCTGCTGAGTGTGCGAATAGCACGGTCCACAGTTGATTCGCTGCCGAATATCAAATGGGTGTCGGTAACAGTAAAAGCTAACTGAGGCTTTTCCGGAACAGTTTGTTTGCTATCAGCTTGCCCCATCGGTGTCTTTTGGTCCTGCTTAAAAGCCGGCACAAAAGCAGAGAGGTCCACTAAATATATTGTATGGCCCAGTAGCTCGCGTCTGGCGTCCGGATCTTTTGGAGCTATTAGTTTGTTGTATAAAAGCGTTAGAGACTTTTCCAGGGCGCCTCGGTTATTTATCGCCACTGCTACCAGTTGCTCTATTGGCGGTAAGGCATCGGAAGTTTGCTTATCGATGCTCCGAGCGATAGCAATTTGCGAGCCTAAGTGAGCGATCATATCGGATTTGAGCTGCAAGCCGGGTTCACCCTGCGGACCCGCCGGCAAAATCGGTATATGCGCGATAGCGGCATACTGCGGAGAAAAGCTTAAAAGAATATTGTAAAGCTCATCATAGGCCTTTCTTATATCTAAATTTATTTGAGCCAGCGAATAGGCCGACGCCGGGATAAACTGCGGAACCGCAACGGCGGCGGTTTCTACATCAAGCATTTTGACAACGCCCTTTTTAGGGCCATTGATTTTCAAAAGTGCTTTGGTGATAGATGAGCTGACGTCGCCTCTGGCAAGACCTAACGCAACACCAAAGGATGTGACATTATCAAGACCTAAGTTTGTCGCCATCGTCTTTGTCTCACCGGAAGTATCCTCGGCAAGCTCGGTTTTGATGATTTGTTTTATATTGACATAGAAATCAACGTCGTGATACGGCCCGACATTTTTCATCGTGTCGGTATAGTCAGCGTCATCGGCCAGAGTTGGGCTGGCGGCACCTTGAATATGTGCGATAACGAATTTGAGAATATCCAGATTCATAGACACTATGAGACAGTCATCAATAAAGCAATAATTCAGAACCTTCGAAGATTTTTGAATTATGGCTGTGATATTAACACCGCGGTAGTCCTCGGTTTTTCGGTGGGCGCCGTCCTCAATGGCTTTTTCAACCATTTTATCTACCGCCTCTTTTATTTTTGTCAAGTTTTGTCCCCACTGGCTTATTACCAGAAAAGGCGGCTCATTCGCATCTTTTGTCTGGTCGTTCAGTACCAAAGCGGCGGCTACTCTGCCCTGAGGCAATACGTCAATATCAACAATTGTCCTGATGAATTCATTATCTATCTTTCGGATTCTTTCCCGTCTTTTTGTTTTGAAATCTTCGACAACAGCCGACATCGCAGGGTCCTTGTACAGCTTATAAATGCTTGTCTTTTCGCACTGCTGTTTCAACCGGCTGAAATCGTCGATATCAACCAGCAGGATAGTTCCAGGCGGAACCAGCTTGGCTGTCTTAGGCAGGGCCACTGCTTGGGCGCAAAAAGATGTAAAAGTAAATAATACGAAAACGATGCCGGAAATTTTTGGTGCGATATGTTTCATTTCACTGCCTTTAATTGTTACTGCTCAGGCCTGGCTTTATTGCGTCTTCGGTCGGGCTGAATGTATATATAGCCTGTATTCGGATTGTCCTTGTCGTAGGCGAAGGACTCGCGGTTTTCTATGAAGTGTTTTACATAATCAATCGGTATGGCAAAGCCGAGCCCTCCGAAGAATATATATCCCATATTCGTGACGCCGATGACCTCGCCGGCCAGGTTAAACAAAGGCCCGCCTGAGTTTCCCGGATTTATATCGGCGTTGGTTTGAATATAGGCAAGTCCTTCAAAGGCCCTGCTTTTTGTGCTGATGACGCCGTTAGTAACCGTCCGCTCCAAGCCTAATGGATTACCGATAGCGAAAACCGCCTCACCTACTCTGATTCGCTCTATGTCGCCGAGGTAGGCGAATTTGACTTTAGTCTCGCCGAGGTCTTCGACTTTTAGCAGCGCCAGGTCGACAAAAGGATTGATAGCTTCGATTTTGACCTTCTTGAAAGTCTTTTTTTCAAAGCCATTCCTGGCTTTCTGGAACATGGTAACTTCTATCCTGGTCTCGTTTTCTATCACGTGGTAGTTCGTTATCAGGTAGCCGTTTTCATTGATAAAAAATCCTGAGCCTAAGCCCGCCGGGCTTGAAACCTTTACCACCGCTTCGGAATAAGCAACTACACATTTTTCAATGGTTGTTTTTTGCAGCTTAGCTATTCTGTACAGTTGGCCGCTCGGTGTTTCAGCTTTGACGACCAAATTGTTTAGCTCTGCCACAGGTACGTCGTTGACATCCGCCTCGGTAGCTTGGCTATACTCATATTCGAGTATCTTGTCCTTCGGAATACTCAGGACGGTTATACCTATATCTACGTACAGCACAGCCTCTTTTTCGACAAGGATATCGCCCGTTATTGTTTGGCCTTCTTTTAGTACAATCTTGTCGGCCCAACACACGCCGCAGACGGAAGCGACAAGCAAAACAAACAAAATACCAATAATGCGAAATTTCATACGTTACTCCTGAATATGTAATCCATCTAATCATTTTAAGCGTTTTTTATTACTGACGCAAATGGAAAGTAAACCACTCCGGCGGTGAGAAACAGGCCTTAGAGTTGTCTCGAAATGGGCTTTGATTGGGTTCGTTTTGGGTTTGTTTTTTTGGAGCTTGAGGGTGGTTTCATTTTCATAATCCTCTATAACATATAAGTTTACGTCCATTTTGGCTTTTCGGAAATTGGGTTTGATTGGGTTTGAATTGGGTTTGTTTTCCCGGTCCGCGCAGACGCATAATCCTTCATAATCACTTGCGAACGCGGCACTTAAATGTATTGGAGCGTTTAGGAAATTGGCTTTGTTTTGCATAAAAGGAGCTGATTTGTAGAGGGTTCTCGACAGATGTAGAGGGCAATTTCGTGAAGCGTGAAGCGTATCTCGATACGAAAAATACGAAATACGAAGCACGAAATTCTCCGC
This sequence comes from uncultured Pirellulales bacterium, assembly GCA_964601185.1. GTDB lineage: Bacteria > Planctomycetota > Phycisphaerae > Sedimentisphaerales > Anaerobacaceae > CAZRMQ01. The sequence continues at coordinate 227 of CAZRMQ010000255.1, read as the reverse complement.
AGTCCTTGGGACTCCTGACGGAGGACACCTTGCGGTGGAAACAATATCAAAATCTAAATGATACAAATTCAAAACTTTGCCTTGATTGCCAAATAATGGTTTATGGGCGTGTATCTGCTGATACGAAAACGTGCGGTTCTCCGCTATATCTCCGCCCCCCACAGGGAAAGGGGCAAGCTCCGGGCGGTTTATATTTGCCTATGCAAATATGCAAGTATTTTAACACA
>CAZRMQ010000254.1:0-3259 GCA_964601185.1 uncultured Pirellulales bacterium | reverse complement strand
ATATTATTAGTGACTCTCATAAATTCAGAAGGGTAAAAAGGTTTGTTTTCCTTAGGAGGGCAGGAAATGTATAAGTCTGGTTTTACTTTTACAACTCTGCGAAGTCCCGATTTATCAGGACGTAGCACGAGCTGGATAGTCCTTATTTTTCTTTTCGCTTTTGCTTCGGCCTCTCCGGCCCAGTATTCCAACGGCTGATTGGCTTTGTCCGGATAGTGTAGGACTGGAAGACTTCAGCTTCTTAGCAAATGTTTGGCGGATTCCGGAAATTGCTAATACTCCAGCCGATTTGGATAAAAATAACGTCATCGGAATCAGTGACCTAATGCTCTTCTGCCAACAGTGGCTGAGAGGAAGATAATTCACACACCGGATTAAAGAGGACAGAAATCAGAAGACAGGAGACGGAATAAAGAAGTACCAAGATCAAGGGGATACGAGATACGAACAGCGAGTAACGTTTCACGAGGTACAAGATACTGTAGATAGTTCTTTATCGAGAATTTCTTTTAATGTCTTACAGACAGTTGTGATTTGGTCTTTGGTCAGGTCGTTGTAAAATGGCAGGGCGATTGTACGATCACTGACGGATTCGGTGATGGGAAAATCGCCAGGTTTACAGCCGAACTGCTCGACCATTAACGGCTGTAGATGTACTGGTGGAAAGTAATTTCCGACTTGAATTTCCCTGTTTTTCATTTCTTCTAAAATCTTGTCGCGCTGCTGAGCAGAGAATTCATCCACAAGCCGAACAACAAATACGAACCAGCTTATATCGCAGCCATTCTGCTCAGTGGGAACTATCAATCTGTCATCATCTGCAAGCATTTCCTGATACCATTGTGCAGCCTGTCGGCGTTTGGCCTTGATTTGCTCGATTCTTGAAAGCTGAGCGATGCCAAGTGCGCAATTGATGTCACTAAGTCGATAGTTATAGCCTAAGCGTTTGTGACATAGCCAACTATCGTTCTTGTCCCTTCCCTGGTTGCGAAACGACATACATAAAGCAGCTAATTCGTCATCGTCAGTCAAAATCATTCCGCCCTCGCCGGTGGTTATTTGCTTATTAGGATAAAAGCCAAAGACACTCATTGTGCCGAATGTGCCGGCCTTTTTTCCATTGAGCGTAGAGCCGAGTGCCTCGCAACTGTCTTCGATAACCTTCAGATTATGTTGTTGTGCAATTTGACAGATTTTATCGAAACCGGCTGGATTGCCGAAAACCTCTACCGGCAGGATAGCTTTTGTTTTGTCAGTAATCCTGGATTCAATTTTTGCAGGATCGATGTTCAGACTAACCGGGTCAATATCAACAAAGACCGGTTTGGCACCGGCCATCATAATAGAAGTCGCAGAAGCAATGAAGGTAAATGGCGTTGTAATAACCTCATCGCCCTGGCCGATTTCCAGTGCCAACATGCACAAAAATAAACCGCTGGTGCCGCTATTAACAGCCACTGCATGTTTTACGCCTATGTAATCGGTAAAGACCTGTTCAAATTCCGCCACTTTTGGGCCAAGCGAAAGATCCGGGCTGCAAAGCACCGCACGAACCGCTTCGATTTCTGTTTCAGTAATGTCTGGTCGAGATAAATATATCAGCATGATAAAATTCCTCATCAAAAGTTATCAAAATAATCTTCGGTTCTGAATTGTACAGACTGTAATTAATGAAGCAAAGATTTTTTCAGAGCTTTGCAGTTCTTACTTTTGGATAATCAAAGAGGAGAGTGAGCCTAAAGCGAGCTAAAGTGCCTAAAGTGAGCTAAAGTTATAATTCATAATTTTAGGCACTTTAGTCATTTCAAATTTTAGGCACTCTTCTGTCTTTGTACTTATAGGACGTGACACATCAAAAATAGTCGTTTATTAACATAAATGCGAGAATTCCGGTTCTTTGCGTTAAACGACTTTTGATTTCAGGCCGAAGTAGATACGTAGATACGGTGAGAATCCGCCTAAGGCTGATAACTGACGGGGCTGAAAGAAATGGCAAAAGGAAAAAATGTACTGACGACGGGTGATGTAGCTAAGATTTGTAACGTTGCTCCTCGAACGGTATCCAAGTGGTTTGACACAGGCCAACTGAAGGGCTATCGCATACCCGGCAGTAAGGACCGCAGAATACCACTGAGTGAGCTAATCCGCTTTATGAAGGCGCATAATATGCCGACGGCGGGACTACCGGTTGGCAAAATCCGGGTCCTGATAGTGGATAGTAACGAGGAGGTGTCTTCGGCTTTAGCCGAAGCTTTGAAAATCAAAGCCGGTTATGAAGTACAAACCGTTCGGAGCAATTTTGAAACCGGTGCGACCGTTCAGAAATTTGTACCGCATGTTTTACTGGTAAACTTCTTGGCCGAGGATATAGATGCAACAAGCATTTGCAAAAGTGTTCGTGCTGATGAGGATTTACAAACCATCAAAGTTATAGCTCTTACAAATTATCTAAATGATTCTGAACGAGTTGCGTTATTGAAGAAGGGATTCGATGGGTATATATCCGACTTTTCAGATATCGCCATTGTTATCAATAAAATAGAAGAAGCAACCGCCATTATTTATTAGTCCTGCGTCTCTCGAGCTTGGGTTTATGCCTAATGAATATGGGACCGTGTTGCTCTTGACAGTGAATTAATAAAAAGGCTGGAGCAGAGGAGACCAGCCTTTTTGTATTGGTTGTCTCTTACTCTTAGTAATCTTTAAAACCTCTCATCCATTCAGGCCAGTCGCTCGGCAGGACACCACCGGCTATGGTCCACATACCGTTTACATCGAAATTACGATGCCATTTAAATGTCCACAGCTCTTTAAGTCCTACCTTTCTGACAGACCAATCCAGGAAAGCGCAATTTACCGCTGCTTTGTGTCGGTTAAGACAGACACGTCTCATTTCATTACTACCAGTGAAACCTTCCTTAGATCCATCATAATCTGGAGGTCGATCAATATCGAACGGCCAAACATCATACCAAAAGCAATCAAGAAAAATCGGTATATTTTCAGCAGGTCTAACATCAATTTTCTTCCAGTAGTTCTCTAAGTTGCCACCAATAGCACCAGCCCCTCGATTACAAAGCCACTCATTTTCTCCATAGCTGGCGTAGGCACCGTCGGTAAATTTGCCCCAGGCCGCGAATGGATTTACGCCTCCTTCGCTTAAAGTTTTTGTGGCCGTAGGGCATAAACCCATCTTGGGGTCTTTATAGTAGTCACGTAGTGTATACGTCCATCTGTCTCTGCCCGTTTCGCTCTCACC
>CAZRMQ010000253.1:0-3280 GCA_964601185.1 uncultured Pirellulales bacterium | reverse complement strand
TTACGGCACTGCGAACAGACCTTATTGAACGCTAATTATAAAGCCAAACCATATATTTGCAACACTTTTTTAATCGGTATAATTATATGGGTGCGTGTCATATTTATAGGCAGCCTGGTAGGATGGACTTTAGCCCATGCTGTTCATTGTGTGCTTCACGCAATACGCGACCTGTTCTGAGCAGCGCCGAAGGATACGCAACACGCAATACGAAACTCGTCCCTTCAATTACGTTCTGGGCGGGCAGGCCTTCCAGATAGGCAAAATAGGTTTAATATTGCAAACTACTATATTAAGAGCTAATATAGGTTCTTGTGCGGCCAATATAATAGAGATAATTCAGGAAACAGCGACTCATGCTACGTAGTGTGCTAAGCAGAGTAGCATAAGAATGGTAGAAGTATAAAATGAGGGAAAGTCGTAAGTGAAATAGGTCTTTGCCACAAGATAATTCAAGAAAAATGGGCTTTACGCAATTCTGGAAGAACGTTACAATCGAATTAGTTAATGAAAGCAAAATATATTTAAAGTGTGTTTATTTTTACTTAACCTATGGTTTCAATAGAGTTACAAGCCCGCCAACACGAGCAAATATATTCCGACAAACATCGGAAACTTGGTGGGATGCATTATACCCCCGGCTCGCTGGTGGATTACATTGTCAAACGAACACTTCGACCATTGTTAGACACCCCTGATAGTTTACCGCAAATCAGAATTATCGACCCTGCCTGTGGTTCCGGTCTTTTCCTTCTAAAGGCTTATGAAGTCATTGCTGATTGTTGGCAAAAAACCTTCGGCAGCTTTGGCACAAAGGATGCAAAGTATATTCTCGAAAACTCTCTTTTTGGTATTGACATTGATGAGCAGGCCGTCTTAGAGACCAGGAAGAATCTTCTTCAAAAGGGTTCCCTTTCCGAACATGATTGTGTCAATATCAACAAGAATATTGTAGTCGGAGATGCCTTGTATCTTCGCCCTTCTTCAACATTGATACCACCGTCGGAACAAAATTATAACGCACTATTAACCAACGATTTTTTCGCAAAGCACAGCTTTAACTGTGTCATTGGTAACCCCCCTTATGTCCGTATTCAAAACACTCCGCAAGAAAAACGACAATATTACGCATTATCCTATACAACCGCTGTCGGCCGTTTTGATATTGCCGCTTTATTTCTTGAACTATCTGAATATTTATTGAGTGAGAAAGGCCGGCTTGGCTTTATTGTTTCCAATAAGATACTTTCGACCGCAGGTGCAAAGAGAATCAGGTTTTTCCTGCTAAAACATTTTAGTATCGAAGAAATCGTGGATTTAGGCGATACCAAGCTTTTCGATGCCGCTGTGCTACCTATGATTCTTATAGCAGGTCGGAATAACAAGAACAGCAATTGTATTGCCTATTCATCAATTACAGAATTGCATAACGGGACTGCAAATAAACTTGCGACAACAGACCTTCTGCAGCTTCTGGAAAAGACTGAGATTCCTTTTGAAGCAAATGTATCTTTTGCCGACAGGACTTTTCAGGTGCAGCGTTTTTACGCTAATTCGCCATCCTGGCAAACTAATGTCTGGACCTTTCACAATGAACGTCAAAATCGCCTGCTGGCAAAAATAAGGTATAATTCCGCTTGCGCTATCGGTGAACTGGCCAGGAAAATCAGTGTGGGGCTGAAAACGACTGCGGATAATGTATTTATTAAACCTATGACCCAGAAGCTCATTCAACAAAAAGCTTTGGAAAAAGATTTGGTTTTTCCTGTCATTGAAAGCCATAATGTTGAGCGATGGACCTGTTCGTGGAATCCGCAACAAGATCTTTTTGTATTATACCCGCACATCGAGAAGAATGGGAAAGTAATTCCCATTGAGTTGGATGCCTATCCACGAATCAAAGAATATCTCGAAAGCAATCGCGCTCAACTGGAAGCAAGAACTTATCTGTCCGATAGCGGCCGTCGCTGGTATGAAATTTGGGTTCATCAGTCTCCCAGTGATTTTCACAGGAGAAAAATTATCACACCCGACCTTTCTACTCATAATCGTTTTGCTGTTGACGATAAAGGTTTCTATGTCAATGGCACCTGCTTCTATCTAATCCTGACGGACGAATCCGATATTTCATACTATTCAATCCTCGGCTTGCTTAACTCAAAGGTAATTGAGTATTTTCATAAAACAACCAGCGGCAACTCGCTATACGCAAAACGGTTTCGTTATTGGACATCATATATTCAAGAATATCCTGTAGCTAAACGCCTGCTTTCCGATTCTGATGCAAGGTCGTCACTTGCCCGCAATGTCTCTATCCTGCTCAACACTAATAACACTGTCAAGCGAACAGAACTTGAAAAGGAAAACGACCGTCTTTGTTATGAATTATTTGATTTTACAGACGACGAAATTCAAGAAATTGAGTCAACCTTATCTGTATGCAGTCCGCCCTCCCGCAAGAAAGGTGCTGCAGCTAAATGACAAATAGAGAATCTCTTTTAATTTCGGCAAACAAAAAGAAAAAGCTCATATTCCAAACGGATTTGGAAGATGCGAATGGTCTTGCGAACCAACCCCCTGCCGAAGAAACTTTTTACACGCTCGATGAAATCGCTATTCTCACAGAAGATTTGATGACTATTGACGCACCTACAGATGTTAATGGACGTATTCTTGAAGTTCGTCCGAAAGGGCACTGGTTTGAATTCGAAGCTGCCAAGCGATTAGGCTATAATTATCCGCCTGGCGGCGGACTATTCCCGGATATACGTCATCAAGCTCTTGAAATCAAACATCATACAGGCAAGAATATCACTGTTGACTTTGGTCGTTATCACCCCGGGTCTGACGAAATAATAAATGAAACGTGGAATCGTAGATTACAACTCAAAGTCAAAGACATCCGTTACCTTATTGCATTGGCGCCTCCTCCTGAATTTAAGGTAACAACCCTTATTCTTCTTACCGGAGCTCAAATTGTGAGTGTTTTCGGTGTTTCACCAAAAGCAACCATTAAATACCAAATGGGAATTTCTGAAAAATGGAGACAAGAACATCGTGGGAAAATGATAGTCGGAGAGAAAACGTGGCTGAGAGAATAATTGCTGACGAAATCACCATCGTGAAAAGCAATAACACAGATTGACGAAGTAATCGCCGCTCCATGTTATCGAAATTTTGCTTGAAAATTAAGCCGTTTTTGGTATAATACGGTCTCGTTATGCGTATTGCGTATAGCGTGTAGCGTGTTGAGTACATAAGAGTATAGCATATCATAGTT
>CAZRMQ010000252.1:0-3295 GCA_964601185.1 uncultured Pirellulales bacterium | reverse complement strand
GCACAAGCCTATATAGACATCCACGGACATAGGTATCGACAACGGTACACCCAGCATCTGCCAATCAGCTCCATCAGCTGAATACTCCGCTGTAAAGTTGTTGCCGCTGCGAGTCAATCTCACCCATTGTGGAGCGGTGATATCTGCTTGTGTATCTGTCTCGCTGGCTCCTCCTGTAGCAGTACGACGCTGGAAGGCAACTCCACTACTCGGTGAGACTATAACCATAGCGTGTGCAGAATCAGGCTCCAGTGAATCGCGGATCATAACTCCCGCCTTGGCCCATGGATCAGTGTTAGTGATGCTGACCACCCTCGCTGTTATGCTGCCAGAACCAGAGAGCCGCTTATAAGCAAAGTGGAACTCGTCAGCCGTACCCCATATATCCGTACCACGGGCGGTCATCGTAATTGGCGGCCCTTCTGTGAAACTGCCATAAATTGGCGGTAGGCCTCTGAACCATATCGTTAAGGAGTTAACATCCCTTCTGGTCCAATCCTGAGGAATTTCCCAGGTGCGTTCGGCTTCGGAATAAAGCAGTGTCCCACCCTGCTCTAAGTCAGTACCCTCATTGACGGTACCATCGTTGTCATAACGCATATACATAGCTTGAGAGCCGCCGTGAACGATGATTTGTTCAGCGAACGGAGCTTCAAGGTGCCCAACAGTCATGCCTGTATTATTCACTGAGAAGTCTGTCCAGACATCGAATATCCTGTTATCGACATCGTCATAATCTTCAAAGTCATCCACAATAAGATAATCAGCTACCGTAAAGCTCCAGATTCTGCCTTTGCTGACAGTTGCATCGGTATTGATTTCATCGATCCGCCAGTAGTAGGTCTGACTGGCTCCGAAACTTTCGGCAGGAGTAAAGCTATTAGCATCCTGCTGTCCTCGATAAAGACCCGTGGTATCGGATATATCGGCATCTCTAATAGCATCTGCATCGGTGCTAAAGTATACATCGTGCCGAGCTGCCTTTTCTCCAGGCGACCAGGTAAGGGGCATAAGGGACAATACCTTTTCTACATCCGTTACTACTCCATTAGCAGGACTCGGATTCCAGGCAAGTAGCGGGTCACCTCTCATAATCATAATAATCTCGTCCTGCGTTAACACCTTGTTGTAGATACGGAAATCATCTAAAGAGCCACTAAAGTATGCATCATTAGGCCACTGTGGTCTACCGAGCCAGTTGTCGGTAGTCACACCGAGATCGCTCAGAACAGCCACCGGGGAGGCGATCCCGACACTTTGGCCGTCAAGGTAAAGCTGCAAATTAGTCTGTTCCAGGACCACGGCCACATGATGCCAGCCAGTGGCCAGCGTGCCGCTGGACGCATCTAAATCCGTTTGCTCACCACCGGTAATAATTGCCACATGCATCGACCCAGCCGTATCGTTGCGGGGACTAAGGTATGTATAGTTCTCTGTATCTGTGCCGAAATTAAAAATGGGCCGCAATACTCCCCCCTCCGGGCCAGAGAAATTCACCCATATCGCCATCGTGGATTCGTGTAGCGTGCTGATAAGTGGTCCTACGGGTAAATTCACATAGTTATCAATACCGTCGAATTGCAGTGCACCTTCTATCTGGCCGTACGCCCACTGAGGGCCATTCATCAGAGTACCATTATAGTAATAGCCAGACGAATCGACAGCTCTTGTACCCTCGTTATCATCAAGCTGCCACCAGCCGACGAGATTTGGGTCGATAATCGGCACAAAGGGCATCGTCCTGAAACTCCACATATCGCCCGTGATAACCGTCGCATCGGTACCGCGCTCATCAATACGCCAATAATAAATTGTGTCGTATTCGAGGGTGCCAGGCTCATAGGTTGTAGCGGTTTGAATTCTCTTATATGGCGGCGGGTCGGTTGTTCCGAAGTATACATTATGCAACTTCGCATTGGTACCTGGGCTCCAGGCAAGGTCAACATTGACGTCCACGTATTCAGCTCCATCAGGCGGACTGGGTTCATAAGCAGTCAACGGTTGGGCCCTAAAGCTCCAGACAGACCCTCGCCACAATTTATTCGGATGAAGATCGTTGACTTCATCGACACGCCAGTAGTAAGTCTTACCGAGTTCAACAGTCATTGTCCCAGTAGCGGGATAAGAGTTTTGGCTCTGGCGACCTTTATAGATTGAAGCCGTGGATATAGTAGCATCATTCACATCGTCAAAAGTTTCGCCAAAGTATACATCATGCGAAACTGCATAAATTCCTGTGTCCCAATGAAGGACCACTTCGGGTTCGCTAATTGTACTGCCGTCAGCCGGAATAGGAACAAAGGCCATTTCAGGATTTGCCACCTTCTTTATCTCTGACTGAGACAGCACGCGGTCGTAGATCTGAAAATCGTCCAAAGAGCCGTTAAAATACGGGTCGGCATACTGAGATCTGCCGAGCCAGTTATTGGTGGTATTGCCCAGATCATTCACGGAGTTTCTGCAATTGGTTTTTGAGCCAACAATGTTACCATCAAGGTACAGAATCATCGTCCGAGATTGCTCGCTAACAGTGATGGCTATATGGTGCCAACCAGTGGGCAATGCACCGAAGCTCGCGTCGAATTCATCCCATATACCGTTATTGGCTGTTATTGCAACGCGCATTTTCGGGTTAGTTGTACCAGTGCTGGGACAAAGGTATATATAGTTCGCCGTACCTGTGCCGAAATCAATAATGCGCTGCCAGCCTCCCACCGCCGGATCAGGCCGACCGGACCAGTTCACCCACATCGAAAAGGTGGTCTCAGCCAGCGTACTGATAACCGAACCGATGGGCAAATTCACATAGTCGTCGGTGCCGTCGAATTGCAGTGCACCATCTCTATAGCCGGCTACCCATTGCGGGCCGCCATATAAGATGCCGTCGTTCCAGTAGTCAGTTGAGTCATAAGCGACGTTGCCGGAATCCTCGTCAAACTTCCACCAGCCGACAAGATTAGGATCCGCGGCATTGGCCGTATTCGTTAGAACCAAGCTCACTATGAAAACGAAGGAAATCAAAAAAATCGCCCCCCCACATTGCTTTGTTCCCTTACGGTGGTTCTTCGATTTTCTACACACAATTGCCCTCCTTTGAGTCAAATTCTAAATCCTAATATCGAAATTCTAAACAAATCCAAAATCCAAATGACCAAAACATTTTGGATTTTGTATTTTGTTCATTTGAGATTGTTTAGAATTTAGGATTTAGTGCTTAGGATTTCACATTTCGGAAATTGAAAACTGCTCAATATAACCTAATATCATCAATATAAATTTTCCCTGTGCCGCCAGC
>CAZRMQ010000251.1:0-3295 GCA_964601185.1 uncultured Pirellulales bacterium | reverse complement strand
TAGCTACCTTTTTCGCCAGCATTTTTACTACTCCTTTTGCTATTTCTGCGATTTTCGATAAATTGGCGGACCTCGGGCCTAATATAGAGCTTCTCGATATCCAGCAATTTTGAAACCGCCTCGGCACAAATCGCGGCTGAATCGGCCGATGAAGCTTGTGTATCCACAAAGAAAATCTGCTCGCCTTTTATAGTACAAAGCCCCCCACCGCTACCATCAAGCGGCTCGTTTCTAATTTTGACGCCATTTGCTTCCAACAACGCCAAAAGCTCTTCTAAAATCCGTTGTTCGTTCATTCTTCGTGCAGCTTGCTGCGTATATCGTATTGCGTATATCCTTGTTCAAGAAAAACCATATCAAAAGTCGATATAGATAGTTGTAAGACAACAGCTTCTATTGGATAATAATTAAGTGCAAACGCTAATTGCCGAATTTTAAATAAGGAGCAGCCGTTTGACAAGCATTATCGAAAAACGCCTTTCTTTGCACAAAAACCTTGCAGAACAGCGAGAGCAAAACATTTCTTTGCAATCCCAGCTTATCCAGTTTCAATCACTTGCCAACATCGGCGCCGCCAGTTGTATGATAGCTCACGAAATCAATAATCTCCTCACGCCTTTAGCCAGTTACTCGGCTTTGGCGTTAAAGAATTCCGACGACAGGTCTCTGGTGGAAAAGGCTCTTGATAAAACCATCCGAGGCTGCGAGCAGGCCACGAAAGTTATGGAAAGTATGCTGGCTTTGGCGAACGGCCAAAGCCAGGAGAAAGAAAACGTGCGATTAGCTACTCTGGTTGAAGGGATTTTTACCTGCTTGTGCAGGGATTTTACAAAGGATGGAATAACGGTAAAAATCCAGATTCCCGAAGATTTGACAATATGGGCCGTGCCCGTTCAAATGCAGCATGTTCTGATGAATTTGATTCTTAATGCTCGTGATGCGATGCTGCCGCGAGGCGGTATCCTGACGATTACAACCAAAGAAAACAGAGACGCAATCTGCATCGAGGTAACCGATACTGGTTGTGGTATTAAACCAGCCAACTTAAAAAACATCTTCGAGCCGTTTTTTACTACAAAGACAAACAAAAAATCACCTTCTGAATCTTCAGGCCTGTCCCGAGCAACGCCGAGTGGCTCCGGGCTTGGCCTTGCATTTTGTAAAAAAGTAATAGAAACTCATGAAGGCTGTATCTCCGTCGAATCTGAACCAGGGCGTGGAAGCACTTTTATAATAACCCTGCCCAAACCACCATTAGGTGGAAGCTAACCGTGGCTCAGGTGTATCAAAATATCGGCCATTTTGTCCTGATGTTATTGCTGCTGGGTTGTTCCGCTTTTTTCTCAGGAGCCGAAACTGCTTTTTTCAATCTTTCCCGCAGACAAATTAAATTACTGCAAAAGTCCAGCCACAGATTGCAAAATCTGGCAGCAAGACTGCTGCATAAACCCAAACAATTGCTTAGCTGTCTGTTGTTCGGCAATATGATGGTTAACGTTCTTTTTTATTCTTTAGCCAGCGTTCTTACGGTACGCATGGGTCGACAAATTGGACTTACAGCCGCCTCGATTACCGCTTTTATCACGTTTGCGATGTTGGTATTATTTGGTGAAATCCTGCCAAAGTCGTTTGCCTACGCAAATTCCAAATCCATCAGTGTCACCGCCGCCCTGCCGGCATTTCTATGCCTGCAGACTTTCACGCCTATTATATTCGTTTTCAGATTCCTTATTGTGGAGCCGGCTTTGCGGCTGTTTCTGGGGCCACAACCACCTCTCAGGCCAACGACTACAAGCGAATTCAAATCGCTGCTCGGACAGGTGCGAAAACGAGGATTGATTACCGCTGTTGAGAATAAACTACTGATGGAAACTATTCAATTTGGTTATCTTAAGGTTCGCCACGTTATGCAGCCACGCGTTGATATGGTTGTCTGTGACGTTACAGATTCAGCCCAGCATGCTCGCCAAATCATGCAAAAAAATCATCTGACAAAGCTGCCCGTCTATCGTGGCACGGTAGATAACATAATAGGCCTCGTGCACTTGCGGCAGCTTTTACTTGAACCTACAGTATCACTGCAGGATATTGTCCAGCAGGTTCATTTTGTGCCGGAGCAAAAAACAGTAGAGTCTTTGCTGGAATTTTTCCGTAATAGTGGCATCGACACAGCCATAGTAGTGGATGAATACGGCGGAATTGCCGGCCTGGTACAGTTAGAGGATCTTGCTGAGGAGCTGGTGGGACCAATTGAGGTTACAGAGCAGCTCGAACTTATTGAAAAAATAGGCCCTTTCGAATATCGACTGTCAGGTGATTTACCCATTCATGACTGGGCTGAGGCCTTTGGCATTGAGCCTGATGAAACTCGCTTTTCAACTATTGGCGGCCTTGTGACCGCTCTTTTGGGCAAGATACCCAAAACCGGTGATATCGCGCATTTGGAGAATTTGAAATTTACCGTTGAGCGAATGCGAAAACACAGGATTAAAACGATCATTTTGACTTTTGAGCCGATTTCTGCCAATGATTAGTACAGTTGTTTTGATTTTTATAGTAATTCTGACGGTTGTTCTGTCTGGTCTTTTTGCCGGTGCAGAAACCGGTGTATATCGGCTCAGCAGACTTCGCTTACAGCTTGGTATCGAAAGGAAACGGCTATCATTTGTCCTGCTGGGTAAGGCCATGCGTGACAGCACCGGTCTGCTTCTTTCGATGTTAGTTGGTAATAATCTTACTCATTACATTGTCACGAGTATAGTTACTTATCTTTTGTGGAGAGGCTTTTTGAATAAAGCAGAGGCAGCCCATACCGTCGAAATATTTGCAACCCTGGTAACTGTGCCTGTGTTATTTGTGTTCACGGAGCTGATACCCAAAAATATCTTTTTCTATCGAGCCGACTATGTAATGCCTTTTGTTGCACCCTTTATCTTCACATTTCATAAGGCATTTAATTGGTGTGGTGCGGTTCCGCTGCTTAGATATGTGGCAGGTCTTTTCGCTCGAATAACAGGTTCATACGTTCCGTCTAAGGTGATGATAACAACCGGACAAAGACATTATATAAAAGCAATTATCGCAGACAGTCGAGAGGAGGCGATTCTCAGCACTGTGCAGACTAATATCATTAGCAGGCTGGTAAATATCTCAGATATCCTTATAGGATCTGTAATGACCCCTATTAACCAGGTGCAAATGGTTGATGTAAATTCTGATAAAACTGTCCTTCTGAATATACTCAAAGAGCATGATTTTACTCGCCTGCTGGTCGTAGAAGGCCAGTCTAAAAACA
>CAZRMQ010000250.1:0-3318 GCA_964601185.1 uncultured Pirellulales bacterium | reverse complement strand
TAAAGTGCCTAAAATGAGCTAAAGTGCCTAAAGTGAGCTAAAGTTATAATCTCAATTTTAGGCACTTTAGGCACTCCAAACTTTAGCTCACTTATTTTGTTTAGTGCTTAGGATTTGTTTATCCCCTTTTTAGACTTCTACTCCCTGTTTTAATCTGTACACCAAAGGCACAAGAGCCTCTGCGGTTTTTATACTGGGGTGCCTTTCACAGGCCAATTGAATTAGCTCCATTGCCTCATTTCTTTTTTCGCCCCAGGCAATAAGGACCTCCAGCGCTTCGATCTGGAACGGTTTAAATCTTGCTTCCATTCGTACCGATTCGGCTCCTAATGCATAAGTTTTTAATTTGCCCTTTAACTCAGCAATAATTTGCTGAGCCATCCTTTTGCCTACGCCCTCAAGCGTCAGCAACGTCTTGTCATCGGCATTTTCTATTGCCGTTGCTATGGTTGCTATGGGCATACTCAGCGACCGCAAGGCCCTTCTTATACCGATTCCTTTGACGCTGATAAATTTGATGAAAAAGTTCCTCTCCTCTGCACTTAAAAAACCGACTATTCTCGGTATCAGGTTGCCGCCGCCCGGCGTACCTTCATAATATTCCATAGTGCAAAGGATGATATTTGAACCGATTTTATCCGACAAGGCACTTACGCAATAGCTCGGCAGCATCACTTCATAGCCGACTGAGCCGACCTGCACGACAGCGCCGTCGGTATTGAGCTGAAGAATTTTTCCTTCGATTCTTGCTATCATAATCTCATTTCTCTTTGCATAGGTAACCCCCCAATAAATTGGGAGGCTAAACACTCGTTTCTCATGCTCACTTTTGGGATTGTAGGGTGGGGCTTGCCCCACCAACTAAAATATTGTTCACCTCATTTGCGCAGCACAGCGCCGCTGCAATTGCATCGGCTACATCGTTCGGCTCTGGAAGCTGCGGCAGGGCCAAGAGTGTCTGTATGGTCTTTTGCACCTGCTCCTTTGACGCTCTGCCATTGCCGGTTATCGACTTTTTTATACGGGTGGCATTGAAGCTTTTAACCTCTACGCCGACCTGTGCACATCGTTGTAGTATAACTCCTCTTGCATGCCCCATCAATATCGCTGTCCTTGGATGCGTATAGTGCGAATATAACTGCTCCACTGCAACAATCTCAGGCCTGAACTTTTCCAAAAGTGAATCTATATCCACAGCTATCTGGTTCAGCTTGGCTTCTATCAGTGAGGAGCGTTCTGTTCTGAAAACACCCGCCTCGATAAGTTTTTCTGTGTATTGCTCTGCCTCCAGAAAAGCGTATCCACAGACCTGCAGGCCCGGGTCTATGCCGAGGATTCTCATTTCCATCTCCACTGCGTTCCATCGGGCTTGTCTTCCAAAACTATGCCGGTATCGTATAAGCGTCTGCGAAGATTATCCGCTTTCGTAAAATTCCTCTCCTTACGAGCTTCGTTACGCTGCCTAATCACGATGTCAACCAGTTTTCCAACAAACTCATCGTCTGCTCGGCCTGTTTGTATATATTCATCTTTTACAATGCCCAGGACCTCTCCACCCAGTCGGCTGAGTAAAACATCCATTGCATTGAGGGTTTCTATCGTTGTTTTGCTATCTTCGAGCAGTTTGTTTGCAAGCCTTACCAGCTCGAATATAACCGAGAGCGCGACGGAGGTATTTAAATCATCATTCATTGCCGCTTCGAATTTTTCCCTTAATTGCTTGAGCTGCTCTGCAATTTCAGGGTCAAGCTCACCCTTGCGGGCTTGAGCCATTTTTTTTCGCAGCGTTTCGACCGTTTCTGTTATTCTTTTATAGCCGCTCTGTGCGCCATACAGAGCCGCATCTGAGAAATCCAGCGGGCTTCGGTAGTGACTGTTAAGAACCAACTGTCTTATAGCGAGAGGCTCATAGTATCTGGTCAATCTTTCGTGGGTACCGGAAAAAGCCTGTCTTAAATTAATGAAGTTATTAAGACTTCGGCTCATTTTCTGGCCATCGACAGTTATCATATTATTGTGGATCCAATATCGAACGAACTGCACACCATTTGCAGCCTCCGATTGGGCTATTTCGCATTCATGATGCGGAAACTGGTTATCAAGCCCGCCGCCATGTATATCGATGGTCTTACCTAAATACTTCATAGCCATCACGGAGCATTCGAGATGCCAGCCTGGAAAACCCATCCCCCACGGGCTTGGCCACTGCATAATATGATTCGGTTCGGCTTTCTTCCAAAGTGCAAAATCAACCGGGTTTTTTTTGTCCGGCGAGACCTCCATGCGAACGCCGGTTAACATTTCTTCCGTGTTTCTGCCGGATAGTTTGCCGTAGTCTTTGAATTTGGATACATCGAAATATACCGAGCCGTTAGCTTCGTAGGCGTAGCCTTTGTCAAGAAGCTTCTTTACCAGCTCTATCTGCTCGACTATATGACCGGTTGCACGTGGGCTGATGTCAGGCCGAACGCAATTTAGTTTGTCCATATCCTCAAAATAATTGCGGGTATAGTACTCTGCTATAGCCATTGGGTGTTTATGCTCTTTTGTGGCAGCGACCATCATTCGGTCTTCGCCTTCCTGGGCATCGCCGAGCAAATGGCCGACATCGGTTATATTTTGGACGTAGGTAACGTCATATCCGAGGTACCGAAGATATCGAACGAGGACGTCAAAGCTTACATAGCTTTTTGCATGTCCTAAATGCGTTTCTCCATATACGGTTGGACCACAGACGTAAATCCCGACCTTGCCTTCTTCCATCGGCTGGAATTCCTCTTTTCTTCTCGTCAGGCTATTGTAAAGACTCAATCCCATAATACTTTCTTAAATCCTAAATTCTAATATCTAAATTCTAAACAAATCCGAAATTCAAATATCAAATGTTCAAAACAAATTATTTAGAATTTTGTATTTTGGTCATTTGAATTTGTTTAGTGCTTAGAATTTCGAATTTAGTATTTTTTATAGTGTTCTTCTTTTCTTTTTTCTCAAAAGTGCTATTGCCGTAGCGGCTATTGCCTGGCCGGCTCCGATATCGCCGAGTCCCTCGTTTGTTTTGGCCTTTACGTTCACCGAGGTAAAATCAATCCCTAAAAGCTCCGCGATAAAGCGTTTAATCTGTCCCTTGAACGGCTCAAGTCGTGGCTGCTCTGCGTGTATTATTAAATCAATATTAACCACCTGCCATTTTTTCTCTTCGAGTTTTTCTTTTACGATAAGCACGAGCTCTTTACTGTCAGCATCCATCCACTGTGGGGCCGTATCGGGAAACAATGTTCCTATATCACCCATGCCGCTTGCCCCCAGCAGAGCATC
>CAZRMQ010000249.1:0-3365 GCA_964601185.1 uncultured Pirellulales bacterium | reverse complement strand
ATTTATTTGGGGGTTTTGCTTTTCAAGTGGTCATATCCCTTTACATGCAAGTTAGTGGTTCGACCATCCGGCATTTTTACTTTCATTTTTCTTATATCGGTGATTGTTCCGATTTGCGTTATCGGTATCGGCCCATCCCACAACTTTAATAATCTTTCGCATTCGCCCGGTGAGAGGGTAAAAAGCAGCTCGAAATCTTCGCCATCGTTAAGAGCCGAGCTCAATGGGTCTTTGGATTTTTGTGCTTGCTTCGATACAGGAATCTTTTCTGCAATTATAACAGCCCCTATGCCGCTTGCCTTGCAGATACGATTCAGGTCGCTGCTTAGCCCATCGCTTATATCAATCATTGAGTTTATAGTAACCAATTGAGCGAGCTTTATCGCCTCTTTAACCCTCGGCTCAAATTTCAGATGTTTACCACTAATAGCACCACCCAGTGAACCTGTCACGCAGATACCGTCACCGATTTTGGCACCGCAGCGCCTTATAGGTTTGGTGCCGGCGGGCCTGCTGAGCATCGCTACATTAATCGCAAACGGCTCCTTCTTTGTCCATACGGTTATGTCACCTCCTATAAGGTGACAATTGTATTTGTCGCCGGCCAAAGTAATTCCCGAATGAAGCTGCTTTAATTCTTTCCCGCCGAAACCTTTAGGTAGCGCCACAGATACCACCGCAGCAACGGGCACTGTAGCCATAGCCGCACAATCGCTGAGGCTGACAGCCATAGCTTTATAACCTGCCTGTTTTATGGTTGTTTTTCGCAGATCGAAGTGTACGCCATCCAGCAGCATATCGGTGGTGATAAGAACTGTAACATCTTCCGCCAAACAGATTTCCGCCATATCATCGCCGATACCTATTGGAAACTCCGCTGCGGATAACCTGCTCTGACGGGCGAACCACTCGGTAATTTGGTCTTCACTGATACCCATTTCACCGCCAAGGTAAAAACCCCCAAATAAATTTGGGGGCTAAACATTTATCGTTGCGCCAATTGTTTATTCCAGTATGCGATTTGTCTTTTTGCCTGCTGCGGTCCGGCTGCACCATCAGTGACATACTTTCCAACTACGTTTGCTGGGCCAAGGTACTCGTAAACATCATTCTCAATAACAGCTGAACACTTTTTCAGCTCATCCAGGCCCAACTCTACCAACTTCTTATTTTGCTTTTCACAGTTAGCGACAAGCGTCCCGACAATTCCGTGAGCTTCGCGGAAAGGCACGCCTTTTTGAACCAAATAATCGGTCAAAGCAGTAGCATCTAAAAAGCCTTCCTGCAAACTAACTGAAATTTTCTTCGCGTTGAATTTTGTATGCGAAACGACGGCCTGCGCCATATCCAGCGATGCTTCAACCGTGTCACTGGCGGCGAAAATATGAATCTTATCTTCCTGCAAATCGCGATTATAACCCGACGGCTGACCCTTTAGAATCGTCAACATAGCCATCAATGAACCATAAACCGAGCCGGTTTTCGCGCGAATCAGCTCCAAGCAATCGGGATTACGCTTTTGCGGCATTATGCTCGAAGATGTACAGAAGCTGTCATCAAGCCGCAAGAAATCGAACTCGCTTGAACAGTAAATTATCCAGTCCTCAGCCAAACGTGATAAATGCGTTGCTATAAGCGCACAATCGAAAATAAACTCCGCGCAAAAGTCCCTGTCGCTCACCGCATCGATACTGTTATAGCTGATATCCGAAAAACCCAACTGATGGGCGGTGCTTTTTCTATCTAAAGGCAGGGTAGAACCTGCTATGGCGCCACTACCCAAAGGTGAAATACTGACTAAGCTCCGGCAGTTTTTCAGCCGAATAAAGTCACGCTCAAGCTGTTCTACAAAACTTAACACATACGATGCGATAACAATCGGCTGAGCGCGCTGAAGATGGGTGTAAGCCGGCATTATATCTTCGGTGTGCCTGCCTGCTAATGTAACGAAGGCCTTTTGCAGCAAGCTTATCTTTGATTGCAAAATCTCTATCTGGTCGCGCATCCAAAGCCGGATGTCGGTAGCGACCTGGTCGTTGCGGCTCCTGCCGGTATGAAGCTTCTCACCGGCATGACCGACCTTGTCAATCAGCGCAGCCTCGATAGCCATGTGGATGTCTTCATATTTTTTATCGAATTTGAATCGTCCCTGGGCTATTTCCTCACTGATTTCGATAAGTCCGCCTTTAATCTGCTTGAATTCATCTTTGGTAATCAGCTTTTGTTCGGCCAACATCTGTGCATGGGCGATTGAGCCGACGATGTCATACTTATAAAGGCGTCTGTCGTAAGAAAGCGATTCTACAAAATCAATCATCAGCTCGTCAGGCTGCCCTGCCAACCGTTTCTCCCAGCTTTTCTTTATATTGGACATTATATGCGCTCCAAAAATAAATTGTTATTGGCACAAATCATACGAGCAGCCATAATCTATGTCAAGTTTCAGAAATAGTATGATTGTGCTGGCGATGCGTGTCGAGTTTGTAAGTGGATTTTGGGGGTCTTTAACACTAATTTTCCAACATGCAAGTTCCCATCCTCAAGATGCACCCTTTGTCCACCTGCGGGGACTGCCTACCATCAATATAACTGACTGAAGGATAGACACCTATCGCCATTTTGTGCGTGAAGATTGCTTGTATCGAGATTCGTCGAGATTTAGAAGGCAACTATCATCGGCCTCACGGGCCTACTCATTAAGCACTTTTCCGATAAAGGTCTTAAGGGGCGGCATATCATTTTTGCAGGTATCCCAGACGACCTTCAGGTTAACACCAAAATATTCATGGATTAACACATTCCTCATCGCTTTGATTTTGTACCAGGGAATTACAAAATGCTTATCTTGAAAACTATCAGACAAATTACGAGATGCTTCTCCTATAATTTCCAGCTCTCTGACCACCGCATCGATCATCATGTCATCGTTTGAAAAACTGTCATAATCAGCCGCTGCAATATATCTTTCGATCTTCTCTATTGCTTCAAGTATATGTAGCAAATACGTTCTGTCATCCTTCATAGACAATTTCAGCCTCTTCAAGTACCTTATTCCTGAAATATTTACTAATCGCCTGTGGAGTCAGCAAGTCAACTTTTTTTCCAAGTGCCTCAGAGAAATTACTCTGTATATCCACAAATTTAAACAATCCAACTACAGCCTGTGGATAAAATTCAATTAAAACATCGATGTCGCTGTCTTCTCTCGGATTTCCATTTACATAGGAACCAAAAAGAGCCACGTATTTGATGTCAGCAGAACTCGGATCATTTCTAACCGCCTCTAATAACAGCTTTTTTATCTCCAGCATGGTCATATTATAAAGTTTAAACCCCATATTAATCTGTGTCAAATAAAATAGAGC
>CAZRMQ010000248.1:0-3394 GCA_964601185.1 uncultured Pirellulales bacterium | reverse complement strand
GTTCGTAGTAAATACAGAACTCATGAGGTGGAGAAGGGAAATTCAAAAATGAACAAATTGTTTGCAGTTTCAATGGTGTTTGTTTTTTTGTTGTCATCCGGAACTTTTGCTGACGGCGTAGGACAAGCACAGGGCTATCTGATTGACGCAGGTAATAGAGCCTCAGTGGGAGGGGCTGGTTATGGCGCAGCCATGAATACGAACATTGCAACAGTGATAAATAAACAGGAGGCTTCCAATGCCTTTGGTCATCTCAAAGCCGTTCAGATTGGTTTCGGCTCACTTGCCCAGGGCGCAAGTGCTGTCGGCATATCCGGTCTTTATGGCGCCGAGCAGGGTGCTTTCGTTGTAGGCGAGCAGCGACAGTTTGGTCATGATTTTTATAACTTGGGCTTGCAGCAGCAAAACCTCGATGCAAACCTTCAGCAAGACGTATTCGGAGCCGGTAAAGGCATTGGTTCCGCATCGGCGATTCAAACTTTTATAGGTGGCCAGGCCCAGTTCATGATCACTCCTTTTGGAGCCAGTGCTAATATTCAGTGTGTTGGTGTCGGCCTGTTTGACAGTGTCACTAATAGCAGTGTAATTAGTGGAGGCATTAGAGTCGGGACTGATTAGTAATACTATAGCCGATACAATTCTGAGAATATCAGGTTTTGTCCAGAACCACAAAGTGACATAAGCAGGGGGCACTACGCGGAGGAGCAGCCGAAAAAAAAGCCCCTGCCTTTAAGCCAGCGAGCGTATTCCAGTATTTTCCTTCTTATTACGTTTGAAATACTCGCCTTGTGCTTAGCAGGGGCAAGTTAAATTTTTAGTGGCTCTTTCCTTTTTGCTCATTAACTCTCCGCTTGCTTTGTCCGCATTACGCTCTGACTTGTGTGCGAAACTCAAAAATGGACAACGAAAGTTTCAGGCTAATATGACCAATTTGGCCATTTCACAGAGCCACGCTTTTTTTCGTTATTATAATAAATCGGCATACCTTATTTCTAATCTTGAATATTTTTTAGTATTTCCAAAGTGCCAATTCGGTACGTTTTAACACTGGGAAAGCTGCAAAAAGATCGGTAACATTTCGCTTGTTTTTCTACGACTCGCAAACTCCGCTCCGAGATGCTTAATGTCTTTAGTCAATGCCGTACAATTTGCCCCAATTAAACCCGATAACGAGATAAATTTACAGTTTAAAATTTTTCTTATATTGATAAATAATTGTGTTTTCTTTGCTTTTTGCGTGTGAAAAACCTTAACTATCCCGCACGAAACCTGTCCTGCTTGCCCTCCGATTTGTCCTGTCTGCTCCGCCACCAATGGTCTTTATTTGGTGCGGGGAGCCCGTTCGACTGAGCTCAGGGTAAGCTCTGCCGAAGGATACACTTCACGAAATACGATTTGGCCCTGGCTGATGAATTGAGAAATTTTTTGATAGAATTGTGATGTTGATAGGTATAAATTGTATTTTTTAAGCTTCTATCTGGGAAATGTCAGATTCGATTCGAAAAGGAGCATCTAATGTTATTGGATTGTTTCGGTGGGAAATCACAGTTTCATCGCGCCACATACCTCCTATGCGCTGTTATGTTGGCTGGGTGTGTTGCAAGGAATCAACCTGTCATCAAAGAGCCAGGCAAGAAAACCACACCTATTCCTCAGGTGGCGGCGAGTGCTGTTCTGCCTGTGGAAGACATGCAGGAGGATTTGGCCTACACAGTGAGGATACTAGAAGAAGTTCATCCCAAGACCTATCATGGATTCAGTGACAAACAGCAGGCGATTATACAATCAGCATATAAAAAGGTTCAGACTCCCATGAAAGCCAAAGAGTTCTATTTCGTGTTCAACAGTGTGATTTGCTCAATGAACGATGGTCATACACATCTTCTGCCGATGCAAAACGAACAAAACCGATACATCGATGTCCCTCTAATATGGCTGCACGATGGACTGTATGTAAGCAAGGACCGGGGACAGTTCAAGCAGGGCGATAGAGTCGTAACCATAGGTGACAAGAGTGTTGATGCGTTGTTCCAGGAATTGCGACTTGTTATACCATCAGAGAACGAACATTACTCCAGGCGGAAGGCAGGTGGATGTATCAATCGAGAGGAATATTTGGATTACTTGGATGTCGTCCACAATGACGGCGTCGAAATCAGCGTTCAAAGAGCCGAGGACGAATTAAATATAACAGTCTCATTGAAACCAAGATCAGAACGTGAGTTCGACAACTCGAAAAGACCGTGGGTCGGATATGAAA
The DNA here is from genome assembly GCA_964601185.1 of uncultured Pirellulales bacterium. Taxonomy (GTDB): domain Bacteria; phylum Planctomycetota; class Phycisphaerae; order Sedimentisphaerales; family Anaerobacaceae; genus CAZRMQ01. Next base: position 1,134 of record CAZRMQ010000248.1, on the reverse strand, counting down.
TAGACAAAGAGCTTTCTCTGGGAGTTTTCTATCTCGACGCATGCCAATATAACGAGATATACAGAAAGAAAGTCAAGGTGTTTTTTAAAGAGGTCAGCAAGCTGAAAATACGGAATATCGCTATAGATGTACGGCGCAATGGTGGAGGCAACTCGAATGTCATCGGCGAATTCATAAGGTATTTGGACATAGATAAGTTCAAGTCGTTCTGTGGGGATATTCGATATTCAAAAGCAGCCAAAGAACAACGCGGATATACCAAGGACAAAGGCTACAAGTCAAACAAACACCCCACGGTCTGTGTTAACAGAAAGGTGCAACCCTCGCGCTTGCTGTTCAATGGGAATGTCTATGTCTTAACATCACCTAAAACCTTTAGCTCAGGAAACTGGTTTGCGGTCATAATCAGGGACAATCAATTGGGTACCATCATTGGAGAACCAACAGGAAACGCGCCAACAAGCTATGGTGATGTTTTGAAATTTTATATGCCTATGACCGGCTTTGGGTTTACGGTATCGTTCAAGAAATGGGTTCGGCCAAATACAAATAATGATCCCGAAGATAGTCTGTATCCTGATGTATTGGTTTATACAACTATCGAGGATATCAAACAGGGTAGAGACTCTCAGCTTGAAAAATTAAAAGAAATGATTAGGGATATGGAAAAATAGGGGTGATAGCCGGATTGGAGCGAAGCCTGCCCTGCCTGTCCTGAGCGACCTGTGGTGAGCGAAGTCAAACCAAGTCGAAGGGGCGATGACCTATTATCCTGGCATGCAACAATTCGGCGACAACGTAAGCCCAGGTTTATCGAAGTAGCTCTTCGGGTAACATGCGTGCATATAGAAGACGATAATTTATTAGGGTCAGTCGAGGGCCTGTATATAGGCTTTTCATTGCTTGCTTTAGCCGACGGCTGACTCTATAATAGCTACGGCGATGCACTTATGGCTCCCGATATTAATAGTTATGAATAACATTATATAACAGGAGGTTTTATGAACAGGCTTTTTAATATTTTCGTAGTTTTGATTACACTTTGTGCATTTTCCCAAACCCAAGTTTTTTCCCAAACACTCGAAAGAGCAGAAGTCCCTGTCGAGCATACATGGAAGCTGGAAGACCTTTATA
>CAZRMQ010000247.1:0-3406 GCA_964601185.1 uncultured Pirellulales bacterium | reverse complement strand
GGCGGACGAGGAAAAAGTCAAAAAGGCCACCGCCGCGGTCGCCTCACAATTAAGCGGTAAGTAAGGGTGCGATATTTCGCACTACTGAAAGATTGTGTTGCCCTTCAGTCGAACGATGGTTCGCTGCTTATTCATTCGGCTTCCGGTTCAACTACGCGACAGATCTCTTTGCCGCAACGCTGACATTTCCCTCTAAGGATCAGCTCGTCTTGCCTCATTTCTGCTTTCTCAAGGACAATGGGTACTGAACCCGAGCATCTACTGCAGAATACGTTGGAGAGGATTTCCCGCTGCGCCCATTCTGGAACAACCTTCCAACGTTTCTCGGCGTCCGGCGTGAAGGGGTTGTGTGGTTGAATTGGTCTTATCATTTTATACCGGCATCTATGTAGGGTGCGATATTTCGCACCATTTTAATTTGATTCATTCTCCCACGGTACGAGAAATAACCTCAAAATTGGGAGGTTTTCGATTTTCATCGCATTGGCAAAACCAATCGAACCCATAAACTCCCTCTTTGACCCAACGATGAAAACTCGAATGCTTCCACTGATGAGGACATACTACATATCCGTGTTTTACCGGATTGTAATGGATATAATCCATATGTCGGGCAAAATCCTGCTGATCGCGAATCAGGTGTTCCCAGAACCGCCTCTGCCAAACGCCGCGCTCCCCTCTTTGGATTCTCGATGGAGATACCGGCACATCTTGGCCGCCACAGGTAAGCCATAATTTCGTGAATCTCCTTTTTATCATTGACCATCTCACGGAGAAATTGTCATCGTCGTCCGTCATCTTCCATATACAGTGACAATGGTCGGGCAAAAGCACGACACCCAAAATTTCAAAAGGATGCAAAGCCTGAACTTCAGCCATAGCTTGGTGCAGAGATGTACGGGCGTGAGAATCACAAAATATCTTTCGCCGGTTGTATGTCACGACGGTAAAAAAATATGTCCCGCCATCACAAAACCATCGCTTATAGTCCGGCATGTATCTATTCTACCATAATTGGTGCGAATCATCGCACCCTACCTATGCCTCCTGTAGGGTGCGAAATCTCGCACCATTTTAATTATATCTGATTTTATGCTAACATTATGCTAATATAAACAGTATTGCGTTGCCCTTTAGTCGGACGGCGGGCATCACAGGCGCAAGGTTACGAGCGTCATTGTGAATGCTTTTGTTCGGTTTTTTTAATCTCTTCTTTAAGTGTTGAGTATAAATATCCTGCAAGAGGTATAGAACCTATAAATGAGTTACCTATAGAAACAATTACGCTAACGAATAGCTTGCGATATTCCTTATTTGATAGAATTACAGAGCCAACAATCCATATTAAGGTAAGAGCAAGTCCACCAGATAATATGTAACCAGGTAAGTAAAAAACTCGATATCTATTCCATTTAGGAACTGCTGAGATATATGAAATGTATTTTGCTTCAATCCCATCCCCAAAAATTTCTATTTGAGGATTATCGTTTGAGGAGCCTTCATATGCAATCCCAAATACGAGTAATCTATTAGGAGAGAGGTTTTTTATTTTTTCAACTATATTTGAAATACCGCTACTGAAACCTAACTCCTTATCGTCTGGTAATTCGACCCAAATTGGATTGTCCTTTTTCGAAGGAGTACATACATATCGTACTATTTGCCCCGGTGTTTTTACCGATAACTTTATTTCTTTAGTTAGTGCGTTACCGCCATTTTTGAATTGCACCGAAAGGCGGTGTCTTGGAATATTGTTTTTTGTAAAAAAATCATCAAACAGTTTGTCATCGATACCTTCTGGAGTTTCATAGTGTTTAGCCTTATAAGAATAGTATAATTCAGATTTTTCCTCGTTAAGTGAAAGAAATGCGGGAATTAATGCAATTATCGCTACTATAATGGATGCTGCTGCAATGACTGCACTGAAAGTTATCTTAGCTTTAGATTTGTTTTCGTTTTCCATAATTTATTAAATCTAACATAATAATACCTGTGCCCTTGGGGCCAGGGGCAGTCCTAGGGACCCCTTACGGGGAGCTATACAAAACTTTACGCCTGAGGCGTATAAATTTGTTAGTATCATTTCTGAAAGTTACACTTATTTATTAGAAACGGCATCAACAATTTAGTCTGCCGGAAAGAAAATGTCAAGATACAAGCAGAAGACAGAATTCAGGAGACAGAAGTTTACCCGCCTCTGGCGGGACAGAAGACAATGTTTAGGATTTACAATTTCCGAATGTCGATCCTTCGATTTCACTCAGCACAGGTTTCCGATTGAGAAAAAACCGCGTAAATCTGTGTCTCAAATCCCTCGGCGCAGTTTATCCCTTCAACTATGTTCAGGGCAGGCTCTGAGTGAAGACGAACGGACAGAATACGGAAGACAGAAAACATAAACAAACATTTATTATTAACGAGATACGAGTTACGAACGACGCGGCGAACTTTTTTGGAAAAATTCGCCGATTTCCTCTTGACTTTTCGACCCTCGTTTTTGGGCTGAAATTGAAGGGTGTTCAAAATTGGCTAAAAAGTGCTAAAAAGTTGATAATTTTTGATCAAAACGTGCACATTTCTGCTCAAAAAGTGCAAAAAAACGCTCATTTTTGCAATTTCCCGCTTTTGCGCTTATGCTGTTATCTCTTAAGCACTTATATCGTTTTTTGGCGAAATTCTCACCTCACCAAGTGTCCAATTGCACCCTCGAAAAACCACATTTATAGCTCAAAAACAACGATTCGCCATAAAGTCACCATCAAATTTTCCGCAAAAACAGCGGTTTTTTAAAAATTTACCTCAAAAAATAATCTTAAAAGGATTGATTTCTTTGTGTTACTGACCTGCTATAAAGCTGACTACCTTATCTAACCTGTCGCCAGCTCACCGGCTGTTTGTCGACCTCGATTAGCTCAACTCGATTGATTAGCCATCTTTTGTCAGGCTGTTTTTGAAAGTAGAGTTTTACTTCTATCAAAAACAGTTGTTTATAAGTCTGCGCGATGTAACTGGCTGTGTCAAATTTTATCCAAGCTGTAAGGTCAGCGGTGGCTTGCGGCGGTGAAACTTCTATAAGCAGGCTCACCTTTTTATTTTTCTCCACCGGAGAGCGCGCCAGCTCCGTTCGGCAATGAGCCATCAAACTTGCTTTGGTATCGTGGTGAGAGTCGCTATAGTTATCGGCAATAATCTTTTCGATGGCATCACAATTTTCCTGCTCGACGGCTTTAATGCCGGTTTTAACGACGGCTCTGATTTTTTCCAAATCAGTCTTAACAAAAAAATCCAATCCGAAAGCAAATGCAGTTAGAAAAACCGGCAGCAGCAATTGCCACCAGTGGCGCTTCTCCAGGAAGATACTTCGGAATTGAAACAAACCAAACAAGACGAGAACCGCTACAACTGT
>CAZRMQ010000246.1:0-3413 GCA_964601185.1 uncultured Pirellulales bacterium | reverse complement strand
CTTTCAAACCTTTCAGAAAGCCGGCTAATAAATAGTCCCCGCAGCCAACCGTTGACAATATCTGTCTCCGTGCGGTACATCTCGCCTGCCAGGCTCCGTTTCTGCTGACCACTACTGCACCTTTTTCGCCCCGGCTTATTAAAACAATCTCGATCTTATCCAGCAGCTTCTGCCCAGCTTTTACAAGGCTGACAGGCTTATCCGCAACCTGCTCACCAAGCAAATGCCGAAGCTCACTTACGTTCGGTTTTATCAGCCAAACATTGCCGGTATCAACAACTTCTCTTAAAGCCGCTCCGGATGTATCCAGCACAATCTTTGCACCTAATTTGCGGCAGCTTTTTATAATTCCTATAATGTCAGCCAAAAGTTCATCATCAGGCATCGCTCCGGCAAAAACACAAACACTGTTCTTACCAACTATTCTTTGCAAGTCTGCCTCCAGGTTCTTTAGTGTCCTCCTCGAAGCCAATTCACTTTTGCTTCGCAGGTGTATGTCTCTATTATTGGCCGTATCTACGATAGTGATATTCTGCCTGGTGCTGCCGGCAGCGAGCGTCATCCTGACCTTAATAAGCGGCCACAAGGACCGTGCAGTTTCAGCCATTTGCTGGTAATTCTGCTGTCCCCATAGACCTGCAGCGATATTTTTTTGGCCCATCCACGCAAGGGCCTTGGAGACATTCAACGCCTTTCCAGCAGGCTGAACAGTCTGCTCATCTATCTCTTTGTGCAGGCCCCAATCCAGACCTTGTCCTCGGCATGTTATATCCCAGGCTGGCGACAGACCAACTGTAATAATGGGAAAATTACTGCTAACTGACTTTATGTCTTTCTCTTTAACCATCCAAACTATCAGCTCCTAACTGGCCGCAGGCCGCTTTAATCCCTCGGCCCATCCTGAAGCGTATCGTCGTTTCAATGCCGGCTTGCTCAAGTATAGACGCAAACTGTTTGATGCGTTTGCTATCGCTGCCGGCATACACACAGCCCGGATGTGGATTGTGTTCGATTAAATTTACATTTCGCATAAGTCCACTCAGCAGCTTAACCAGCATTCGAGCATGCTCAGCGGAATCATTAAGCCCTTTTATTAAAACATATTCGAAGGTGACTCGCTGGCTTGTTCTTTCCTGGTAAAAACGCACCGCCTTGAGCAGCTCGGCTATCGGATACTTAACGTTTATCGGCATCAACTGCGTCCGCAGGGCGTCATTGGGCGCGTTCAGTGACACTGCCAACCGAGGTTGAATATCTTCACAGGAAAGCTTTTTAATACCCGGCACTATACCGCAGGTGCTGATGGCAAGATGCCTGATGCCGATATTTTTGCCTGCGGGGTGGTTGAGTATCCTGACCGATTTGAGCACGTTGTTATAGTTCAATAGCGGCTCACCCATTCCCATATAAACGACATTTGAGATTCTGCCGGCATCCCTCTGGACAACATTGACCTGGTCAACGATTTCGGCTGCGGTCAGATTCCGACGTAGCTTAATCCTGGCGGTAGCACAGAAGGTACAACCCATAGCACAGCCGACTTGAGTGGAAACGCACAGTGTTTTTCGATCTTTACCCCGTGAGATATTACCTACCCTCATAATCGGCTTATTTCGTCCGTGTAGGTCTATCTCACGGGGTGAATCCATAAGAAGCACCGTTTCTATTAAGCTGCCGTCGCCGAGTGCAAACGCGTACTTGATTGTGCCGTCTTTATCGGTGAGTTTTTTCAAAATGGAAAGCTGAGAAATATAGTAGTCCTGCTCAGCTAATCGGCCTCGAAAGTCCTTGCTCAGTGGGGTAATTTTCGAGATATCGGTTGCGTCCTTTGCATGGATGAAATGAAAGATGTACTCTGCCTGGTATTTTTTTTGGCCCAGGTTGACCACTATCTGCTCAAGCTCGCCGAGCGTTTTATCTTTAAGGTCTTTGTTCATAACAGAGGGAGTTTACCAGAAAAAACCTCCGCGGGAAATGGTGATTGGTAATGGCGTAAGCCTCCCTTAGGGATACCAATTTCCAGTTACCAAAAATGGTTCCTGATTTTATCGGGATTCAGCCTTGAGCTTGCGGCTCATTAGCTCATTAATCGCCTTGTGGACTGGCTTATCTTCAAACAGCACTTCGTAAACCGCTTGCGTAATCGGCATCTCAACATCATGCCGGCTGGCCAGTGCAACGACTGATTTACATGTTGCGACGCCTTCGACAACCGATTCGGTAGCATTTTGCGCCTGCTGGAGGGTCTGTCCTTTGCCTATTCTTTCGCCGAGCGAGCGGTTTCTGCCTTTTGGCGAAATGCAGGTCGTCACCAAATCGCCGAGTCCGGCTAATCCGGCAAAGGTCTGTGGCTTAGCCCCCATTGCCAGGCCCAGGCGGGCTATCTCAGCGAGTCCCCTGGTCAAAAGGGCAGCCTTTGCGTTATCGCCGGCACCTACGCCGTCTATAATCCCTGCGGCAATAGCAATGATGTTTTTGCAGGCCGCAGCTAGCTCAACGCCGACAATATCTGTGTTGGTATAGACGCGCAGCCAGGGACAATTAAACGTGTGCTGGATTCGCCTTGCTAATTCCTCATCGCTGGATGCAACACAAGCGGTCGCCGGAAGTTTACGGGCGAGTTCATCAGCAATTGTCGGTCCGCTGAGTGCCACGAATCTTGTGCCCCCGCCTGCGCGGGGGCGAGCTTGTCCCCGCGAAAGCGGGGATTCCTCGCCAAGGACGTCGGCAAGTATCTGGGTCGGGCGTAAAAGTGTATCGTTTTCAATGCCTTTGGCAACTGAAACGATAGGGACATTACTGGGAACATAAATTTTGAGCCTGCACCATACGCTGCGCATGAATTGACACGGAACGGCAGAGACAATCAAGTCTGCATCGGCCATTATACATGCATCATCAGGCTCAAATATCAGGGCCTTCGGAATTTTGTATCCGGGCAGAAATTTTTTATTTTCGCGGTTATGTTCGATATCAGCCAACTGTCGGCGGGCGTAACCCCACATCCTGATTTCGTGCTTCGTCTCTCGTCGTTTTTCACAGAGAAGTATAGCTAGAACGGTGGCCATTCCGCCGTCACCGATTATGGAGATATTCCTGTATTTCGCGGCTTTTGATTTACCGTCCATAGTTCAGACATTAAAACAGCGAATCCCGGCGATGTCAACTTTTCCAACTTTATGTTCATAGCCCAAAGAGCTCTCTTCTTGTGTCACATTTATAAAAGCGCATAAAAAAAGCCCCACCTAATAAAAGTGAAGAATGAGTGGCAGACTCAAGCGAAGCTTGGGGATGGTCTTCGAAAATACGTGGATAGACACATACATTCTAACGGGGTAAAGGTATATAAAAAAGGCCAAGCAGAGAAGCTCGGCCTATTCTTGCTGGTTATATAGAAATCACTTTTTGACCTT
>CAZRMQ010000245.1:0-3416 GCA_964601185.1 uncultured Pirellulales bacterium | reverse complement strand
GGTACCGTTTTCAGAAGGCAGCAAGTCAATCGCCATGCCGTCAACTCCAGCCACGTATGCTGCTTCACCACTTTCAATAGTTTCAACAGTGCCATGTAATCCATTACCGGAGCTGTCATTCGCATCATTCTCAAATGCGTAGTAGGCAACCAGACCTTCAGTGCCAGGATCAGCCGTAGATCTAAATAACCAGATTGGTCCAGGAGCCTCATGGCAGGCCTTCTTAGCCACGACTTGCCATAAATACACGGTGTCTTTACCCAGCTCACCCGGGCAGAAACTCGGCTCGGTCACATCTGATGCTATCAATTGCAGCACGCCGTTTGGGTCCGTTAAATAAACGTCCCAGATTGTATCCGCCGAATCTGGATCTGGATCCCATGACAGACAGGTACCGGCTGCTACTTCCACCTCACCATTTGCCGGGCTGGGATTTGACGGCTCAGCTGAAAGTGGGCCGATATCAATGATCAAACGCCAGGACAGCAGAACACCACTGTCAAAATTTGCATCATCTGTAATCTTAAGCTGCCAGGTGCCCTGGGCGTTTTTGCCATCTAAAACGGACAGCATCCCCTCGGGTTTATAGCTGTCTGTAAAGGGTGGCGGATCATCCGGTGGTGGTGTTCCAATGTACATGGAAGCTTCATCGTCGAAATGTGTTTCTATAAAATTATTTTCACTTCCACCCACATCGGTGAAAAGCTCTACCTGTGTACCGTCGGGTGCGATGAGATACACATCCAAGTCGGTATCCCAGGTATGAGTGATGTTAACTACAACATCAACATCCTGAATTGTAACTGAATCCGGTATTGTCAAAGAAGAAGAGATCGTCTTTTGATCCGGAATATCTTTGGGTACGTCTTCACTCTCATAAGTACAAGTTACGCCTCTGGCATTTGCAAATAAGAGTAAAGGCGTGACAGTTACTATCAAGATTATTGCTAACCTGAAATTAGTTTTCATTTTTCATGCCTCCTAATATGGTTTTTTGTATCTCCCTCTCATTTACCGTAGCATTCCTTTGTTTAAAAATGACAAGTTTTATCTTGTTGCACCTCCTTTCTTAACAGGTTAGTAAACCCTCTACTTAAATTCTTGCTTTGAAGGTAACATTCTTTTACCTTGATTAATTTACTGTTTTCTCGAGTAAATTTATTTGCCTTTTTATGTTAATCTATTACCCGAGTCCAATAGGTGAGAAGAATCTGAATCGAAGTAACGTTTCCTTTCGTATTGTGCATATTTAGTATGTGCCCCACAATGACCAGTATACTCCTTTACAGAAACGTTTTCAGATATGTTTTAACTGACTTCTCCTCCCTTCTCATTCCTAAAGGTTAAATGTTACCGAATTCCAAAGCTAATATAAATTAAGGAAAATAGGTATTTTGTAAAAATCGACACGTTGTTTGTCAGAAAAGCCGATTTACCCTCTCGTTTATTGCGGGAAGTGCGCATATAAAATCCAGATGTGCTTCAAATGCACAAATAGACTCTTTTCAGAAGCAACACTTTTCGCAAGTAGTCCAAGCACTTACAGTTGTTTGCTTATTCCTTATTTATTAGATATAGTGTTCTTGCCAATATAATCACAAATAGTCCATTAATTGCCTATCTTATGCTATCTATTCACTTTATCGGTCCTGGCTATATTAATCAAGTAAATTTTTGTTGTTTGGACAAATATTTAAGGTTTTTTTTCTTTAAAAAGCTGATTATATCGAGCGGACGGAATGATTGCTTGTGGGCTTTTGTGCCGGATATAGCTTTATTGCAGACCTTAACTGCCGATTAACCCAAATTGTCAAGGAATCGAATAGTCAACTATCTTTGAGGATTGACGGCAGAGTTTGCCTAATATACAATTCTAAAGCAAATATTTTCCAAGGAACTTTTAGAAGGGATTTATGATGGATTTTGAGCAGAATAATCTTCCAGGATCAGCAAAGCCGCAAAATTCTGAGCCAATGTTTGATGTAGGTCCAGTTGGACCAGCGGTAAAGCCGCCAAAGAAAGGGACAGGCTGGAAGGTGTTCTTTGGTATTGTTTTAGCGTTGTCGGTTTTGGCGAATATCGCTCTGGTTTTGATGTTAATTGGGATAGTGGCTATCTTTACAACAGGGCAAGGAGGACTATTTACCGAAGAAGTAATACGCAAAGGGCCGTCAAGAACCAAGATAGCAGTAATCGCTGTGGAAGGTATAATAAACAGCGAGCAAGCTAAAGATGTTTACAGGCAGTTAAAACAAGCCCGACAGGATAGGTATGTAAGAGGACTGATAATTCGTGTCAATTCACCCGGCGGCACCATTTCAGGCAGCGACCAAATCTATAATGAAATTTTGAAGTACCGGGACGAGGAAAAAAAGCCAGTCGTAGCGTTTATGCAGGGCATTGCTGCTTCCGGCGGTTATTATACGTCGGTTGCATGTGAAAAAATTATAGCAGAACCAACTACAATCACAGGCTCAATCGGCGTGATAAGCTTGTACTTTGTGATTCAGGAATTATTAGAAGATACGCTCGGCATTTTGCCGGTTGTTGTCAAATCCGGCGAAAAAAAGGATTGGCCCAGTGTGTTCCGAAAACCAGAAGAACCGGAACTGCAATATCTCCAGGATAAGCTAATCACTCCTGCTTATGAGCGGTTCGTTGAAATTGTTGTCAAGGAAAGAAGTGCAGTACTTTCAGAAAGCCGGCTTAGGCAGCTTGCTGATGGCAGTATTTTCGGTGCCCAGGAAGCACTCCAGGAGAAGCTAATAGACAAAATCGGCTATCTCGATGAGGCTATAGAGCTGGTTAAGTCACTGGCCGGGATTGAAAAAGCTGAGGTAGTTGAGTATCGCAAATCATTTTCCTTAGCGAGTTTTTTGAGCTACCGCAGTCAGAATACTTTAAAAATCAATCGAGATACACTTTACGAGTTTAGTACACCGCAGATAATGTACCTTTGGACAGGACGTTAGTAACCACTCTATGGGGCGGTGTTTTCTTAGTAGTCTTTGAATTTTCTCATCCACTCTGGCCAATCGGTTGGCATAACACCTCCAGCCGTAGTCCATGGGCCGGCTGTGTTATATGTCTTATGCCACCTAAGTGTCCATAGCTCTTTAAGTCCGACATTTCTGACGGACCAATCCAGAAAGGCCATGTTTGTGAATCCGTTGTGCCGGTCAATACAGATACGTATCATGTGCTCGTTTTTGTCCCACGCCATATCTTCAGTTGGCGGCGGCGTATCAATTTCCAGTGGCCAGACATTGAAACGGAGGGCATCCATAAATAGTGGTACATAACCAGCACCCTTCACATTCGGTGTTCTCCAGTTATTAACAGTTTCAAAACCCTCATAAACCGTTATGGACGTTGGTGGCGGGTTTTCCACCCAGCCGTTTATACCATAGCTACCC
>CAZRMQ010000244.1:0-3419 GCA_964601185.1 uncultured Pirellulales bacterium | reverse complement strand
TCACATCGCCGTATGCATACAGTGACGCAGCCTTGACCTGCTCAAATCCCATACCATCCCCGATCATTAGAATAACATTCTTCACCACCGCCGAGGACGGCTGGACAAATAATACCAATAATACAATCAAAATTATCAAATATGATTTTCGCAACATTTCTAATTCTCCTTTAAGTACTCATCTAATCAAACATATACTTTTGTAATATTATATTGTTCTTGGGGATTAGGTGGAAGATTTTTTATGGAAAACACATTAAATAATCGAGGGGGGATCATAAGAATCAAAGCCGCTCAGGAAGGTTGACGCATGGCCTGGAGGAACAAGTAGCGCAGTTTGGGCCCCTGCAGTTGACCTGCGATACCGTCGTCAACACGAAAGCCATAGCGCCCTTGCCTCTCAAAATTATGGTAAAAAGACCCGACAGCACCGCAGCGTGCTAAAAGCCTGTCAATCCCGACGGCAGGTACAAGAAGAATCTATCTCGGACTACAACACGCGTCTACGGTTAAGGATTCGTTTTGGCGGCGTTGTTTTTTTAATCTTTTTGAATTTTATCTTGCAGATGCGGTGCATGTCCTGTTAAATGATGCCCATTCGGATCGTGACACAAACGGCAATATATGATGTGCTTGTTAGTCGAATCTAAATTATCTATAATGTCCTACAGAGGAACAAATCACAATGGAAGACAATAATAATTCAACCTCGAAAGTCATCGCATGGGATGCAACGACCTGGACTTTTGCCCCATTGGGTGGAAGACTATCCATGGTTGAGAAAGTAGGCTACGGCTTGGGGGATACAGCGTCCAATATCCTATACCAGGCGTGGAGCTTCTTTCTTATGATCTTCTATACGGATGTTTTTGGGATCCCGGCAAAAGTGGCGGGTTTCATGTTTCTCATTACGCGTGTCTGGGACATGATCAATGACCCCATAATGGGCATGATCGCGGACCGCACTAACACACGATGGGGCAAGTTCCGGCCTTATTTATTATGGATGGCTGTTCCCTACGGGATTCTGGCGTGTGCCATGTTTATCACACCTGCATGGAGCCAAAATATGAAAATTGTTTATGCCTATGTTACCTATATTTTGGCGACCATGGCCTATACAGCTATCAACATCCCCTATTCCTCACTTATGGCCGTGATGACGCCAGACCCGCATGAGCGAACCACCCTGTCTCAATATCGCTTTTTCTTTGCGTTTGTCGGTATGATGTTAATTACCACCTTTACCTTACCGTTGGCCAAGTACTTCGGGGCCGATCCCTCCCATCCGGGCTATAATGAGGAACTGGGGTATAGCCAGGCCCTCGGTTACCAGGTCACCATGGGGGTCTTCGGTGCGATCGCCATCGTCCTGCTGCTCATTACATTCCTGACCACGCGCGAACGGGTCCAACCACCAAAGGGACAGAAAAGTACGTTTAGGCGGGACCTCAAGGACGTCGCCAGGAACATGCCTTGGATCGTGATATTTGTTGCGTCGATATTCTGGCTTATTCATAACATGATTCGCAATGGGATGGTGGCATACTATTTTAATTATGTTAACGGTAACGGCAGTGAGGTCCTATTCACCTGGGCTTTTAGATCCCTGAAACTGGACTTCGACCAAACGACTGTCTTCTTAACGATCGGCACCTTCGGCATGATGGCCGGTGTCTTAATCAGCACGCTTATCAAAAAGCACTTTGATAGAAAAACAGTGATGATTTTTCTCTCCCTGGCCAGCGTAGCCATCGGTGGGGCATTCTATTGGCTACCACAGGACAACTTTGTGTTGCTTGGCATCATGAATTTCATCTGGTCGGTCGTGGCCGGCGCCATGCCGGTGTTCTTCTTTGCTATGTTCGCCGATGTCACAGACTTTCATGAGTGGAAGTTTAGGCAACGGGCCACGGGTCTGATTATCGCGGGCATCATGTTCGCCATAAAGATGGGTGTTGCGATCGGGGGCTTTTTAGGTTTGTATATTTTAGGGTGGTATGGTTATGATAAAGATTTACCAATAACCCCGACGCTAATCAATGGAATAAAACTGCTGTTCAGCATTATCCCTGCGGCTTTCATACTTATATGCGGGCTTGTGCTTTGTTTCTATCCTATAAGTGAAAAGCTGCTGGCCAAGATAGAAGTGGACCTGAAAGAGAGAAAAAGCAAGGAATAACGTGTGTGGGTTGTGCCCACTTTACATAATTGAAAGGTTGATATGACTGATAAAGTATTGAATAAAGGGAATTTTACCCTGCCGGGAGAGGCAGGCTATGAGGATTTAACATTAGAGCTTGCAAAAAAATGGGGGGCCGACGCAATAAGAGATAGTGACGGAACAGTATTGTCGGACAAAATAATCTCCCTGGGATATGACGTTTACTCCACCATTTGTCTTGTTCGTATAGATAATAAATGGGCAAAGGCACATCCGGATAAACTCCAGCAGAATTACTTAATGAGCTATCCGGTTGTCGCAGAAAGTGACACAGTAAAAATAGATTTATTAAGTGGTTATTTTAGAGAGCAATTCAAAATCAATACAAACGATGACCCTAAAAAATGGTGGCAGGTTTTTGATAGAACTACCGGAGAAGAAATCCCTGCCAAGCGGTGGAGCTTTGATCCCGGAAAGGGAATTGTAACCGTACAAGACACGAAGAAATGGCATAAATATACGGTAAATTTCCTGGCCTATCGAATCTGGGAAGCCATTTCGATGTATAATCACATCACCAATAACTGGGGTGACAGAGAACACCTGATGGTGATTGATCCGATCTATCCAGAAACGCAGGAATTTATATTAAGCTATCTGGAGAAATGGCTAAAAGACCATCAAAAAACAAAAATAGTACGCTTTACATCAATGTTCTACAATTTCGCCTGGTTCTGGGGCGATTCGGCCGAACTGCGTTTCACTTATGCAGACTGGGGCTCTTATGAGATGACAGTCAGCCCCCTTGCAATGCGCCTCTTCGCAGAGGCCAAAGGCTATGAGCTGACCAGCGAAGACTTCGTCAACAACGGCTCTTATTGCTCCAGCCACAATGTACCGTCCCGGCGTCTGCTTGACTGGATGGATTTCATGAATGAATTCGTCACGGGCTTCGGGAGAAAGTGCATTGACCTGGTTCATGCGGCCGGCAAGCAGGCCTACATGTTCTACGACGATCACTGGGTCGGCACCGAGCCCTACAGCGATCGATTCAAAGACTTCGACTTCGATGGCCTGATCAAATGTGTGTTCAATGCCTTCGAAGCCCGGCTGTGTGCAGGCGTCAGAGGCGTCAAAACCAGGGAGTTGCGTCTGCATCCCTATCTTTTCCCGACCGGCCTGAAAGGTGAACCCACCTTCATGGAAGGCGGCGATCCGGCCCGGGACGCAAGGCGTTTCTGGGCCAACATCCGCC
>CAZRMQ010000243.1:0-3433 GCA_964601185.1 uncultured Pirellulales bacterium | reverse complement strand
TGCCCGAGACTGGATTCGAACCAGCACGAGCCGAAGCTCACCAGCCCCTCAAGCTGGCGCGTCTGCCAATTCCGCCACCCGGGCATTTTCGTCAATAATTATTGATTATCGAATCTTTTTTGTCAATTGCTAATCTTGAAGGGAAATCAGAATATCGGGCGGTTGGAAAAAGAGGCAAAACGTAAAAGTAAAAAAATTACGTAATCCTACTTAAAGTAAAGATGAACTTTAGAAAACGAAGGTGAAATGGGAACATCATAAAAAGGAAGAAAAAATTTCAAAATATTTAAGAAAATACCCAGTTTACGGTATTGTGCAAAGACTCATAATGCACTAATATAATATAGTTTTAATCTATAAGGAATATAGATACAACAAATTCTCCTGTGAGAAAGCGAAAGTGGAGGAGGAAGTCAAATGTCTGCTTTTCTCACGTATAAGCGTATCGATGAGCTGAAGACACTCGTAAAGTCTGTAATTGCAGTTATCATTCTATCTCTGCTCATTTGTATTTTTGTCGGTATCTTACAATCTATCTCTACGGTTATTCTCGGCGATCCTGTCACGGCCACTGCATCTGTTTCGACTGGAACAAGAGCTATATATGAGCAGATAAAACGCCATGTGAAGGGATTAGAATATTCAGACAAGGTAGCTGAAGATTTCACTAAAATGGTTATTAGCTGGACAGATGGACATGGAGAGTCTGTCCTTGCCGGCTGGCAAAAGGAGCTTGACCAGGCGCAGGAAGACCGCGAACAAGGCAGGATATCTAACGCTCAACTTGCACAGATAAATGAAAGCATTGCCAGGCAGCTCAGCGAAAGAATAAAAGAAGAGATCGGCTTAAATGACAAGTTCTTTGATTTGGCTGATATTATCAAACACAGACAAACCCAGTGCCTTGGTAGCTCGCAATTTGTTTATATATTGGGAAACTCTATCGGATTGTTAATTAAGCCGATAAATGTACCAATGGGTGCGATCATGCTGGCGACCGGCGAATTGGCCAAGGCAGGTCATATAGCGTGTATGATCTGTTTACCCGATGATAGAAAAATCATAATAGATTTAACTGCGTTACCAGGCCGGCCGGTAAGTGCACCATTTGTCATGGAAAATGAATTCATCAAGATCGGCGATTATTGGCAGCTCAAAGACAAAGATAATCCTTTGGGGATTCATAAAAGAATTAAGATATTGGACAACAACGGACTTATTGCCGGGATATACTATAACCGAGCAAATGAATACTACCGCTCTGGCAGATACAGAAAAGCTATCGCAGAGTATACCAAAGCTATCGAGCTGTGTCCGAGGTTTGCTGAGGCATACTACAGCCGGGGCGGCACTTGTGAGCGCCTCGGTCAATGTCCCAAAGCACTCTCTGATTATACTAAGGCTATCGAATTCAATCCGGAGTTTTTCCCAGCTTATAACAACCGTGGACGTGTATATGCAAAATTGGGCCAGTTCACAAAGGCAGTTTCTGATTTTACCCAGACTATCGAGCTAAATCCGGAAGATATTGAGGCATACTACAAAAGGGGATATGTTTATGATGAGCTTCACCAATACGCGGAGGCTATCTCCGACTATACGGCAACTATCAAACTTATGCAAAAATATCGAAAACCGGATTCAGAGCTTTCTGCGGTGTATAGTGACCGAGGACTTGCTTACGCTTTATGGGGAAAGCGTGAAAAGGCCAGAGAAGATTTGCTTAGGGCGGATAAATTGAATCCTGCCTTAAAGCCGCGTCTTGAGCAAATGGCCCATCGATTCAAGTTATATCACAAGCATGATTAAACACATCACTTATTTCTTTACAGCATATATAACCATACACTATGGAGTTTATTTTTGTATTACCCTCGCAGGATTTGCATTTTAATACGTAATCCTGCACTTTTCGCATTGTTATTTAAGATATTCTCTTGCCATTTCGGTTCGTTCCGACCACAATATTATTTTATGTAGCTGGATGTTTTTCCTTCAATCAGGCTACGACCACAATATGCGAGGTTATAGTGGGAAGGTGCCCTCGTAAGAACCGGTTTTACCGTTTATGTAGAATCTTCTCCACTACCCACCAGGACGGAGTCTAAACAGACACACGCAATGTGGTGTGCAAACGACATGAGCTATTTCTCAAGTCATCGGCCGTCAGGTCAATTCAAGTCTTTCTAATCTCTTAAGCTGATTAGTTTTGTTCGATCATAGTAACTTTCTTTTTTTTGGAGGAACTACAACCATGAAACATAACATAAGCAGACGTGACTTCCTGCAAAAAATGGCTGTTGGGGCTGCAGCGGCATCGTTTCCATATCGGCTTGTCAAAGCCGGTGCTTCTGATAGCAGGCCCAACATTATCTTTATCATGGCTGATGATTTGGGCTATGGAGATCTCGGATGTTACGGACAAAACAGGATACAAACGCCCAACATTGACAGAATTGCAAGAGAAGGCGTTCGTTTTACACAATGCTATTCCGGCTCAACTATCTGCGCGCCTTCGCGTAGTGTTTTGATGACCGGTCAGCACACAGGACACACGCGTATTCGCGGCAATATGTGTACAATCGGTGGCTCGGAAGGATACAAAGGCACACGAAAAGTTCGACGAATGTACCTGACCGAGGAAGACGTGACCGTCGGCAACGTCCTTCAAAAAGCCGGCTATAAGACTTGTCTGGTCGGCAAATGGCACTTGGGTGCTTATAATTCTAATGCCGGACCGCTTGACCGAGGCTTTGATGAATTTTATGGGTGGCTGATCAGGGCAGGGACAACCGGCGGTTACTACCCGACCCAGCGGTATCGCAATCGTCAGTTGTATGATTTGCCTGGCAATGATAATAACGCACGCAGCTATTATGAACCCGATAAGTGTACCGAAGAGGCAATCCAGTTCTTAAATAACAATAAGAACCACCATTTTTTCCTTTATTTATCTTACAATAGTCCACACAGCCCGCTGGAGGTTACTGATTTGGGACCATACGCCAACGAGGACTGGCCCGCCCATATAAAAACATACGCTGCAATGGTCTATCGGCTTGATCAAAGTATCAGAAAAGTAATGAAGACGCTGAAGGAATTGAATATAGATGAAAAAACCATAGTCCTTTTCTGTTCCGACAATGGGCCGCGAAGCGAGCCTACACAACAGCTCACGGAGGTTGCTGATTTCTTCGACTCAAATGGACCGCTGCAGGGCTATAAACGGGATTTGTACGACGGTGGGATACGAGTTCCTATGATTGTTCGCTGGCCCGGCAGAGTGCCTGCGGGAAAGACCAGCGACTTCGCCTGGTACTTTGCAGATTTCCTTCCTACAGCAGCGGACTTAGCAGGAGCCGATACGCCGAAGAATATTGACGGCGAAAGTGTTGTGCCGGTCCTGCTCGATAAAAGACAGGATTTAGGCGAC
>CAZRMQ010000242.1:1258-3439 GCA_964601185.1 uncultured Pirellulales bacterium | reverse complement strand
CTTTCTCGCTGCTAATCAAAATCACGAGGAAAGAATTGAGTCTGAGAAATGTCACCGCTCATCCTCAGAACCGCAAGGTCGTCCGGGCTTACCTGCCCATTTATGAATTGCTGAACAACAGGATGGGGATGATTTCGAATATTGTCCGGGTCACCGTCGGCAATAATTTTGCCGTTATGCAGCATGATAATGCGGTCGGCTATTTTGTAAACACTTTTCATATCGTGTGTCACCACTACAGTGGTCTCATCAAGCTCTCTTTGTAGCTTCAATATCAACTCATTGATTACGTCCGCACGAATAGGGTCCAGCCCAGTGGTCGGCTCGTCATATAAAATCACTTCCGGATTCATCGCAATAGCCCTGGCTAAGGCCACTCTCTTTCGCTGACCACCTGAAAGATTAGCCGGATAATAATTCTGATAACCGTCAAGGCCGACCATCGCCAGCTTGGCTTTTACCACGTCTTCGACCTCCTGCCAATTTGTTATTTCATGATGCTGTTTTATAGGAAACATTATATTCTCAGCAACGGTAAGGCTGTCAAATAATGCACCGCCCTGAAAAAGAAAGCCGAAGTGGGTACGTATCCTGTTAAGCTCCCTGTCACTCAAATTGTCGATCCGCTGGTCCTTAAAATAAACTTCTCCCGAAGTGGGCCTGAGCAAACCTATAAAATGTTTTATCAGGACGGTCTTACCGCATCCACTTGGCCCTATGACAACAGTTGTCTTTCCCTTCTCTATAGCCAAAGAGATGCTATCCAAAACAACCTTTTTGCCGAACTGCCTCGTAAGGTTCTTAATAACAATTATACCGTCACTAACCTGCTTTCCGTTATTTTCGATACCCTCTGTCACTATCTTCTCTCATAAAAAAAGGAAAACCTATACTACTCTGCGAAGCCCCTAAGGGGCGAAGCACGAGTCTAAATCCTTCAGACCAGACTTCTAATCGGCCAGAATGTTGCGTAAACAGCCTTGGAGATTACCGCCAGCGCAAAATCCAGCGCCAATATGGAAATAAAGCTGGCAACAAACGCTTCGGTGCAGGCCTGTCCCACACCCTGTGCACCCTCTCTGCAATTAAAACCCTTATAACAGCTAATACTTGCAATTGCTCCACCAAAGAAAAAACCTTTTACAACCCCGATAGAGACATCCCAGAGCTCCACACTTGAGGCACTAAAATCCCAATAGGCCCGGCTGTTAATACCTAATTGAAAAAAGCTTACCAAAGCTCCTCCCATAACACCCGTGAAGTCTGCGAATATAATGAGAGCCGGCGTAAGTAACAGGCACGCCAGAATCCTCGGAGCTACTAAATATCGCACAGGGTCGGTTCCCATGCTCCTGACTGCGTCAATCTGCTCGGTGACGTTCATCGTCCCCAGCTCAGCGGTCAAGGCACCGCCAATGCGTCCTGCTAACATAACCGCCGCCAGCACAGGTCCAAGCTCCTTCACAACTGAGATATTAATCAAAGAACCCAGATGCTCTTCCAGCCCCATACCTGCAAGCTGGTCATAAGCCTGCACTGCCAGCGTCATTCCTACAAACGCGCCTGTTATCATTATAACCGGCACGCTGCGAACGCCGATGATATTCATCTGGTTCCAAATAAGCGGATACGTCCGACTGCTGGCACAACTGCGCAATGAAGTAAGCATTGCCTGCCAGACAAACCGTCCAAACCGGCCTATATTGCCCAAATCTTCTATAGTTTTCGTTCTGACTATTGCAATCATAATAACCGCACTCCAAAACGGTATTGTCACACAAATTTCACGACCTAAGTTTAATAATCAGTCGATTTATCTCGTTTTTTACCAACACTTACTTCTATTGTCAAGATTATCACCCCGGAATCATCCCCAAAACAAGGGACACAAGAATTCTTCCCGTGCTTCGCAGAATAGAACTGAATATCGTATTTATATCATATCTCCTAATCAACAAGATACAGCCCCTTCAACCTGGCTTTCGTCTCGGCGAAGCGCCGAGCCATAGCCGGACAGGCCTGTCCCGCCTGTCCTGAGCGTAGCCGAAGGGAGCAAGGCCGAGGGGACAGGCTTGACACATCCTGACACTATTGCCAGGTCAATATTACTTATCGAAATAGCTCAGGTCCCATTCGTCCAGCCATTTGATGATTAATGCAGGGGTGCCGTCGTTATTCGTT
>CAZRMQ010000242.1:0-1158 GCA_964601185.1 uncultured Pirellulales bacterium | reverse complement strand
GTCCCATTCGTCCAGCCATTTGATGATTAATGCAGGGGTGCCGTCGTTATTCGTTTTGAAACGGATAGGCAGCCAGATGTATCTGCCATCGATGGCATTGCCTGGATTCCATCTGTCAGCCATGAAAATAAAGGCATCCGTTTTCCCATGTATCGGCAGAACATAAGTACTTTGAGAGTGGAAGGTCAGTTCCGAATCCTCTCCAACGCACGGATTACCAACTTCCATCCAAGGTCCCCAGATAGAATTTGCTACCGCATAACGGGCCGTATTAGGTTTCCATCCCGTGCAGCCCGATCCTATGAAGTAATATTTCCCTCCTCTTTTAAATACGGCTGGTGCCTCCATCCACCGGGCAATAAAAACTCTTATATACTTGCCGGTGTGAGACATATAATCATCAGATAATTCAGCGATATGCAGGGTGCTGTTGCATTCCGAGGCAAAAATATGATAAGCGGTTCTATCATCATCCACAAAAAGGGTCATATCTCTGGCCATTTGTCCTGCATAGTAGTCTCTGCCCAGAATATTCAACTCGTCTGGGTGTTCCGGCAATCCTCCGCCATAAAAGGCCCCGCTAAGGACCTCGGGCCGCACCGGCATTTTGTGACAGTCTAACACATTGATCGGCCACCTTTCCTTACTGGGCCGAATACTGTGAATATACTTATACGGCCCGGTGACAGTGTCACTGACCGCCAGACCGCTTCTGGCCGCGGAGTAACCTTGCCCCTTGAATTCATGATGAAACCACATCACGAACTTTTTTGTTTTCTGATTATAAATAACCTTAGGCCGTTCGACGATGCAACCTTTGCTGAGTGGGTGGTTGGGGTCATCTTCTGCCACAGCAAGCGCGATACCTTCATCTATCCAGTTGTAAAGGTCTTTTGAACTGTAGCAGTGCACACCCACACAGGCTTTATTGCCTGCCTGGCCTTCGATTTTATGTTCGCCGAACCAATAGTATGTATCCTCGTGAAACAGGATACCACCACCGTGAGCATTGATATGCACACCATTGTTGTCCAACCATGTCTTGCCGGGGGTGAAAGATTGGTATGTCCGGCCAGACTTCGGCGAGCTCGGTCGAGCCGCGACGATACCACAAAACAGTAAAACAAAGATTAAACCTTTTATTCTCATAGTTATGCC
>CAZRMQ010000241.1:0-3456 GCA_964601185.1 uncultured Pirellulales bacterium | reverse complement strand
CGGTTTATCTGGAGTATTTTGGCGGTTTTTTGCCTGTTCCAGTTATTTTCTTCCAGCGTCTGCAAGATTAGTTTCTTTTCCGGTTCAGCTCGTGCTTCTTTCAGACCCATCGGCTTGTAAGTCTCTTGATGCTCATCTTGACCATTTTTGATTGAATCAGGCCAATCTTCAAACCCAATGAATTTGTCCTTGCTCAGCAAGACCGCCCGCTCCATCAAATTTTCCAGCTCACGAATGTTGCCGGGCCAGGAAAAACGCTCCAGATACTCCATTGCCTCATCGGTAATGCCGAGCTTTTGCTTATTATGCCGGGTACAGTACATCCACAAAAAATGCTTTGCCAGCAGCGGTATATCGCCAACTCTCTCACGTAAAGGCGGCAGCTCTATTGTTACCACATTTATCCGGTAATACAAATCCTCCCGGAATCTGCCCTGTTTTACCTCTTCAGTGAGATTGCGATTTGAGGCAATCATAATCCGCGTATCGACAGTTTGGGTCTTATTACTGCCGACCGGCTCAAATTGCCTGTCCTCTAAAACGCGCAGCAGTTTTACCTGCAGAGCCGGCGAAGCGTTGGCGACCTCATCAAGAAAGATCGTGCCACCATCTGCAGCGAGGAATTTGCCATCTTTATTGCTTACAGCGCCGGTGAATGACCCTTTAACATGGCCGAACAACTCACTTTCCAGCAGTGTCTCCGGCAGAGCTCCGCAGCTTACCTCAACAAACGGTTTATTGCGTCGGCTGGAACGGTAGTGAATCGCTCTTGCCAACATGCTTTTGCCCGTACCGGATGGACCGGCCATTAGAATTGTGGTATTAGTGTCTGCAACAGCTTCAACAAGCTCGAATATTTTTGCCATCTTGTAGTTATGGCTAATTATATTCTCTAAGCTGTACTTCTGTTCGAGCTGCATTCGCAGTCTTTCGTTTTCACTTATAATTGATTGTTGATTGACCGCTCGTTGTATCGCAAGGCGCAGCTCATCATCAATGATTGGTTTTGTAAGATAATCATAGGCGCCGTGTTTTATGGTCCTGACCGCACTTTCTATGGTACCATAGCCGGTTATGACTATAACAACGGTTTGAGGATACCTTTTCCTGGTTATATCCAATAATTCAAATCCGTCTCCATCCGGTAGATTAAGATCAACAATTAAAAGACAATAGCTCTGCCTCTGCAGTCTGGATAAAGCACCTCTAAAGGTTTCAGAGCCGCTTGTTTGGTATCCTTCGAGGGACAAAAATTCGCATAACGAATCCAATATGATTTTATCGTCTTCAACAATGAGAATATTTTTGTCTATCATAATGCTGTTCTTTGCAATTTCATCCTTCATAGTTCCAGCTTCATCCTTCGTAGTCCTAAGGACTCCTTACGGAGTACTACGGAGAATGGACTTCGCAGTCCCTTAGGGAAGTAGGCACTACGGAGAACGGACTTTATGAATAATCTGCCAACGGTAAATACACGGTGAATATACTACCGCCCTGTGGCGCATTTTTAGCGGTAATACGTCCATGATACCCTTCAAGTATGTCCTTACATATTGCCAATCCTAAGCCGGTTCCCTTTTCCTTTGTAGTAAAGAATGGCTCGAACATCGCCTCTTTATTCTCCGGTGCGAAACCTTTGCCTGTGTCCCGAAACTCTGCCACGACAGTATTATCCGGTTCTAAACGTGTCGAGATATGCAGCTGGCCACCCTCCGGCATCGCATCGTATGCGTTCTTTATGATATTACAGAAAACCTGAAATAAATTACCGCCTCTTATTTTTGGAATGTCATGAGTATATTGTCTTAAAATTTGAATATTTAAGGTTTCGGCCTTAGTATCTGCTGTTCTTAGCGCATCTTCGATAATCTGCTCTATATTAGTATATTCTAACGGTACATAAGTGTTTCGGGAAAACTCCAGTAACTCGCTCAAGATTTGAACCATTCTTAAGAGCGCCTGCCGAGACCGGTCTAAATATTCTTTGGGTTTTGCGAGATTGGCCTGCTCAACAATTCTCGCAGCAAGATTAATGTATCTAAGCACTCCATCCAAAGGGCTGTTTAACTCGTGGGCTATTTTTGAAGCGTGCCTGCCAATGGCAGCCAATCTCTCGGCTTTAGCCAACTTCATTTGGATACCGGCCTTTTCGGTTGTGTCTTCGATTAAGATGCTGCCTGCCAGTGCCTTTTGTGCTTGCGGTTCTATAATCGGGGTAAATAAAATTCGCAAAAGTCTCGATCCACCACTGTACACATAGTTTACGCCCTCAAATTTGCGCTTCTGTCCTGCTGCTAATGCCGATTTTAATTTTTCTGACCATTCCAATCTGGCCTTTTCGGGATTGTCAGTACCTTTAGCCAAAGATTTATCAATGTAATCACCAAGCTCAATCAGATTTGCTGCCATAGAATTCGATTCGACAATCCTCAAATCCGAATCAAATACTACCACCCCAATCGGCAATAATTGGACAATCGATCTACCAAGCAGTCCGAGTGCTAAGAATCCTTCTGGGTGTTGGTCTTCAAATTGAATGGTGATTTTACCTGAATTTACTTGATGTGGCTTTTGGGAATCATACATATATTAACTATACCACCTAATTTATCTATTGTCAAGAGCAAATGTTGCAAAAAGGCAACATATTTTATCGATTTTTGGCTACAACCAGATGTTCTCCTTGCTGGCAACATAAAAATTTGATGGCTCGAAGAGCTAAACAGCTTTTTCCTGCCTAAATACACCATGCTGAATCAAAAATGGGCTAATAATGTTGCCGTCTGACAACATCAAATGTATCCTATTTGTCCACTTGCTGTTTTGTATTTCAGCCACGTTAGAAAAAGTCCCAGAAACTCTATTTTTAGCGCACATTTCAGGTGTAAAATTACACTATAATACGGAAGTGGTTCGACAGGCTCACCACCCTGAGCGTAGTCGAATGGCTGATATCAGCACAATTTTTGAACTGATAGACGCAAGATGGAGTTAAAAACACAAGAGCTGTCTGACAAACAGTTAGTATAAGCTGCTCGGAATGGCCATCTGGAAAGCTTTGGTGCTCTTTACCAACGTTATTACAGCTCGATGGTTGCGCTGGCTTACTCGAAGCTTTTTGACATTCATCTCGCTGAGGATGCAGCCCAGGAAGGTTTTGCCATAGCCTGTCGCGACCTGACCGCTCTGAAGCGCACAGAGAAATTCGGCTACTGGCTCGCAGGGATTTGCAGAAATGTAGTCAGAAGCATGCTCAGAGAAAGAAGCAAAACCAACGCTTCAGACTTATATCAATCCGGTGAAGAACAGGTCAGCCAGGAACATCAGCTTACCGCTATTAACAAAGCCGTCTGGCAGTTGCGAAATCAAGAGCGAGAGTTGATAGTTTTGCGATACTATGACGGACTTTCTCAGATGCAAATCAGCAAGGTTTTAGACATTTCACCATCAGCT
>CAZRMQ010000240.1:0-3500 GCA_964601185.1 uncultured Pirellulales bacterium | reverse complement strand
ATTTGATTGGCTGCGGTGCCGGAATGCGGCTGAACATTTGCATACTGCGCACCAAAGGTCTCTTTGGCTCGGGCCACTGCCAGGTCTTCTATCTCGTCAACAACGTGGCAGCCGCCATGCAGTCTGGCTTTCGAAAAACCCTCGGCTGTTTTGTTCTGTAATACCGAGCCGAGTGCCGCTAAAACAGACGTCGAGCACTGATTCTCCGCGGCGATAAGCTGCAGCGTGTTTTGCCGCCTCTCGTATTCTTTTGTTATCAGGCGATAGACTTCGAAGTCCGCCTCTTCGAGGGCACTGAATATATTTTTGTGGTATTCCTCGCTGCTTTGCATCCTTTGGCGTTCTCCCTTGACTAACTCATAAGCTCGGCTGTCTGTTTTGTTCAGCGTTTCGCTGGTGTTCTGATTTGATAGCATTTGTAGCCTCTCCAATTGCGTCTTCACCGTATTCGGCAAGGACGAACCTTTCTCTGGTTATGAAAAAGTCCATTCTTAATTACTCAGCTAAAAAAGTTCCTTACAATGTCATTAAATGTCACGTAAAGAATAAGAGTCCCTATAATCGCCCAGCCGGTGTAAGCTATTGCCCCCTGAACTCGCTCACTCAACGCCGAACCTTTGATTTTTTCTATCAGCATAAGAACAATCAGACCTCCGTCGAGAGGCGGAAGCGGCAGTAGATTAAAAACAGCGATTGCAGCACTTATAAGTCCAAGAAGATAAATGTAATCAACCAGCGGCTGCTCGGCAACAATGCGATAACTAAACGCTATAATTCCGACGGGCCCCATAAGATTCTTGGGGCTGACAACCCCGCCGATCAGGCGCTTTATTGTCAAGTATGTCTGGGCAATGAACATAATAGTCCTTCTATATCCCATTGTAACTGCTTGTATTGGCCCAGTCGCCCTGTAGGGGATTTCCAGAGGCTTAAAAGGAATGAATTCGGCAAAAGTAGATTTGAAGGTAACAGTATTTTTGTAACCCGATACATCCAAAACAACACTGTTTGGCGTTTGCCCGTCAAGATAATCAATCTTGACGCGTTCACTGGTATGCTGGCGGATATCCCTGATAATATCGTAAAAGTTTGACACTTTTTTGCCGTCAACCGCTGTAATCACAGCACCTCGCGGAATCTCCAGCTTAGGCGGGCCACCCTCCGCAGCGATAGTTTGTGCGACAACAGGATGCTTAAAATCGAACATCCTAAAATACAGAATTCCGATTCTTGCTTCGTTAGTCTCCGGGTCTCGCTTTAGTTTAATATTAATCGTATGCTGCCTTTCAACTCCATTGGCGTCCGTTCGCAGCACATTTATCGGCAATTCGTTTCCCTCATATTTTTTTACCGTATCACTGAACTCCTCACTTGAAGGGCATTTAACTTTACCGACACTCAAAATAATATCATCACTTTGTAAAAAAGGTTTCTCCTGCAACTGTTTTTTAATGCCAATCCTTTCTAATAGCCGACGTGCCTTAGCAGTGATTTTCATCCAGGTTGATTCTGTTACATTAACTTGTTCCATCCGGAACCGTGGTACCATAGAATATATGTGACCGGTGCCTGACGGTGTCAACTCCAGCTTAATTTTGCTTTCAACTAACTGCGATTCTCCGGCTTTATTAATCCGCTCAGCCAACAAGGTTGCTTCAGGGACAAGAGCATTTTCTACAATTTCTTCCAATTCCCAATAGTTTTGCACATCCCTGCCATTAACAGCTTTTATACGGTCGCCGGGCATCAAGCCTGTTTTTTTAAGTAATGCATTGACATCTGAAACCTCTGCTATGGTCAAATCCGGAGGTAGATCGATACCAAAATCTTTCATTGACTTTCCCGGAAGTTGTTCCGCTACAAGTACAAAATCTTCTTCAGAGCCATCCGTGTGCCTCACTCTTAGTGGAACTTTTTCGTTTTCACTCGACAGAGCGGCTGCTATCAGGATATTACTGAAGTCAAGGTCCTTACTTTTACCGGCTATCTCAATTACTTCGTCGCCTCGCTTCAGTCCCGCCAGTGCCGCGGGTGAATTTGGCACCAATTTACCAACTACCGCCGGCGGCAGGTTTATTCCAATCAGAAAAACTATCATAAAAATGATAACGGCACTGATAACGTTGAAAGTGACACCGGCAGCTATAACTGCAATACGTGTTCTGACCGGCTTATTTGCAAACGAACGCGGATCTTCGCTGGATGTAACCGGACTGGTATCATCCTGGCCCAGCATTTTTACAAAACCGCCGAACGGAATAAGTCCAATACGATATTCGGTCTCACTTACTCCTGTCGCTTGTGGCTCTTCGCTCATTGCTTGTGACTCATCCGATTCATCGTCTTCTTTAGAGAAAAGTTTCGGAAGAAAGCGAAATTGAAAACCATCTTTTGTTTTACGCACACCTAATAAAGTTGGCGGCATAAAAATAGAGAATGCTTCAACCTTTATATCCGACAGCTTGGCGATAATGAAGTGGCCGAATTCATGGACGATAACCACCGCGCCGAATCCGATTAGTACCAGCAGCACATTGCTGAAAACGCTGATGTGCCGAACAATCAGATAAATAGCTGCAGCAAAAACCACTATCCAAAAAAGTCCACGCAGATTTTTATTTAATAAACACTTCGATTTAGACATCAAATGACCCCAAAAATTTTCTTATGCACTTATGTACTTACGCACTTTCATTTTAACCTCTTTTCTGGCCCAGTCATCTATCTGGAGCAGCTCTTCGAGGGACACATTTGTTTTAACATTGTGTTTGTTCAGGCAATATTCGATTAATTCTACAATATTAACGAATTTAATTCTACCCGCCAGAAATTCTTGTACCGCCGTTTCATTCGCCGCATTGAAAACGACGGCAGCGGTGCCGCCTGTCTGGGTGACCTCGAAACCTAATGATAGCGCACGAAACGTTTTCAAATCGGGTTTCTCAAAAGTGAGCTTGCCTGTTTCTTCCAGTCGTAGTTGCTTGCCAATTCCGGCCAGACGTGCAGGATACGTCAGGGCATATTGGATCGGAAGACACATATCAGGCTCGCCCATCTGCGCTATAACCGAGCCGTCTATAAATTCGACCAATGAGTGAACTATCGATTCGGGGTGCACCAGCACGTCAATTTTGTCTGCCGGTATATCAAAAAGCCAGTGAGCTTCGATGACCTCCAATGCCTTATTCATCATTGTTGCAGAGTCGATTGTAATTTTAGGTCCCATATCCCAAACCGGATGCGAAAGCGCCTGCTCCAATGTAACATCCTGCAAATCATCAGAGGTCATCTTTCTAAAAGGTCCGCCGGAAGTGGTTAAAATAATTCTATTGACTTCTTCGCGGCAGCCCGCCTGAAGGGCCTGGCAGATTGCTGAGTGCTCGCTGTCTATCGGCAGAATTGTGCTGTTATTTTCTTTTGCAGTCTTCATAAGCAGCTCACCGGCAATAACGAGCGGCTCTTTGTTTGCGATAGCAAGTCTCTTGCCATGCTCGGCCGCT
>CAZRMQ010000239.1:0-3506 GCA_964601185.1 uncultured Pirellulales bacterium | reverse complement strand
TAAATAGAACAGCCCGGCTTCGGCTATTCATTTTTTAGTTTTAGTTCGTACCGCATTGCATATTTAGCTGTTGCGCCTTCCGGCGCAGGTGCTTCCAGAATGGCTTTAGAGCCGGTACGGTGATACATAAACGGTTTCTCTATAGCAGGATCATCGGGGATGGCAACGTCGGTGATGTTGCTGAGTTCATTTGGAAGTTCGCCATTGTTCGCGGCATAAAGACGTATCGCTTCAATACATTGCAGAGCGGCCACGTGACGATCCAGTCTATCCATCTGAAGCCGTACTTTTCTTCTTATATCCGGCGATTCGAGTTCTATTTTCTCAGTCAAATCAACCAAAGGCCTCGGAAGGTTCTGCAAAGCCCAGTAAAGATTTGGTGCGTCGGTTCTCTGGATGAACTGTTCGAGCTGTCTGCACATGAACGCGGCTGTTGATACGCCAATCAGGCCCTGGATGAGGGTAGGAGCTGTGGCTAAACGCTTTGCCATGGTAAAGCTGGTCTGTAAGGTATCAATGGCCTTAGCATACTGGCCCTGAGCGATTTGCAAGCGGGCCTGCAGAGCAAGGATAAAAATAATCTGGCGGTATTTGCTCAGGTCTTCCATAAGCTGATCCTCATCGACTTCCGAATCCGGCCAATTGCAGTATTTGCACTTGTCTGCTTGTTCAAGTAATTGCAGGGTGGGTTCGTGCTGCTGTAGGATCAATTGCACCTCTTGACTCGGCAATTTGTCCAACGGAGTATTGAGCCACTGACTAATCTGGTCCCGCCGGAAATTTTTAGGCAATGATTGGGTAGCTTTTTCATATAGCGGCGCCGCATTTGCGTCGCGTAGCTGCTCAGCTTTCGGTAAAAGCTGGTATCTCTGCACAGGTTCGGGAGCTTCAACTGGGTGCAGTGTAAGTTCAACTATGCGAGCTTGTTCAGCTTCTTGCTGGGTACTGGCAGAAATCCCAGCCAAAAGCAGAATGATAATAGAGACAAAAGTGCATTTCATAATACATTTTCCTTATACCAGGTTGGTTCTTAATTGGTATCGAGCGGACTTAAGGAATTTGGCTAAGCAGGCACCGCTTACAGTTGATTAGCACAGGATAGTTACTCATCTATCAGATAAAATCCATTGCAGGGAATCTCTATTTTTGGGCCATCTTTTATATTTATAAGAAACGTATCTGTAAAGATCTGCTCTTCGCCTTTTGGAGCTGGCGGCGTTATTTCCAGATCGAGCTGATAGCCGTTTTCAGTTTTTTTCTGACCGGAGACCTTTATGAGATTATTTTGCGATGACAAGGTTCCAACTTCGAAATCCTTGCCAAAGTTGTTGATTATCCGGATGGAGATTTGTATGGGCTTTTGCGGCTCGGTATTAAGGAGAACTATCTGCGGCGGGTTAATTGTAAACATTGGCTGCACATAAAATGAAATGGCGACTTCATGCCATTCGGGGTGGTCCAGGCCGATGTGTATATATCCTCTCATATTTTCTTTAATTTTTTCTGCATCGACTTTGGGTTCAAGAACAAATTTTGTTGCTTTTACCGACGTATCCACATCAGCGGTTATGCAGTTAAGAGTCGACTTGAAAGCTGTTATGGAAAAGGGCTGGTCATCCAGGCTGTTGATTGTAATCTTTGGACAGGTCGTTTTGTCTGCCTCAAGAACGAGCTTGAAACTCTTAGGCTCCCAGTCGATTTTTACTACTACTTTAGCCTTGATAGTCAGTGCAATGTTGGGTTTTGACTTATCATTGCTGTATACATGCAGCCGTTTTGTTTCCGATCCAAGATACTTACCTGAAGTATATTCGAATTTTAAGGTCCCGCCTTTGCCTGGTGCGTATTTTTTCTTCTTTAATTTCGAAGCTGTAACACCGCAGCAGGCATTCACCTCTTTTATTTTCAACAAGCCGTTTCCCGAGTTTGTAAAGTCGAACTCAACGGTTTTCTTTTGTTCCGGACCAACTTCACCGAGGTCGTGAACAACTTTCTCAAAGGTAAGGATTGGCGTTAGCTGAGCTTTCAGGGCGGCTTCAAGCTTTTGTTCTGAGCTTTGGCAGCCGAGATTTGAAAGCAGGACACAATTGACAAACAGTAAAATCAGTGCCAAACAATTACGTCGCATATTTCAACCACCAAATGAGATTGCTACTTATCGGGCTATCATCTAATTATTTTAGCAAAAATAGCGTCTGCAGGCAATAGATATCAAACTAAACCTCAGAAAAATGCCTTGTTTTCTGCGAGAAATAGGCATGAAAATTAGTCGGTTGAATTGTTATTTTTCACAGGGCAGGAAAGGATTGTAAGGCTAATTATTGAGAATCACTAACTGTTTTTGTTTCTTCTCATTCCCGGCGGCAGTTGTATGCCACTGCGTCCCTCAGATTCCCTGAAATCTGTTATAATCTTAGCTGCAGCTTCTGGCTCGTCCAGCACAGTGAACACATTCAGGTCCTCCGGAGAGATAAAATGATACTCCTGCAGCATCTTTTCTTTTATCCACTTGATAAGCCCTTGCCAGTATTCACTGCCCATTAGTATCACTGGGAAATTAGCCTGTCTCAGCGTTTGAATCAATACTAATGCCTCAGCAAACTCATCCATGGTTCCGTAACCGCCGGGGAAAACTATGAAACCATGGGCGTACTTTAAAAACATCACTTTACGACAGAAGAAATATCTGAAGTTAAGTGACATGTTCTGATATTCATTCGGGATTTGCTCCATCGGCAGCTCGATATTCAGTCCGATGCTTCTGCCGCCTGCTTCGGCGGCTCCTTTATTTGCCGCTTCCATGATTCCGCTGCCGCCGCCGGTTATTATTGCAAATCCCGCCTTTGCCAGTTCGAATGCTGTCTGCTCGGCAAGTTTATAATATTGCTGCTGAGGTTTTGCGCGGGCGGAGCCGAAAATAGACACAGCCGGTCCTACCGTGGCAAGCTCGTCAAATCCCTCCACGAACTCAGCCATTACTCTGAATATTCGCCAGAGGTCCTTGACCGGATTTTCGAACATTTCAATCATGGTTCAAAACTTTCCTATCCGCTATAGGCGGACGTAGTTGTCATTATAAATCGGATTTTACCATAAAACCGGGTCGAATGCTGCCGGACAATATTTAGATATCGGACAATTTTCACAGTCTGGTTTACGAGCTTTGCAAATGTATCGTCCGTGAAAAATCAGCAAATGACTGAATAATATCCAGTTTCTCTTGGGTACTATTTCGGCTAAATCAAATTCCAACTTTACCGGATCGGTATTTTCAGACAGTCCCAGTCGCCGAGAGAGCCGAATAACGTGTGTATCGCAAACTATGCCCGGTATACCGAAAGCATTGCCTAAGACTACATTTGCAGTTTTTCGGCCTACTCCCGGAAGCTCCAGCAATTTTTCCATCGTGCTGGGTACCTCGCCGCCGAATTTTTCGATAATCGCTGTGCAGGCACCCTTAATATTGACGGCTTTATTGTGATAGAAGCCCGTACTTTTTATATCCG
>CAZRMQ010000238.1:0-3512 GCA_964601185.1 uncultured Pirellulales bacterium | reverse complement strand
CGATAACACGCTGCAGAGCAGCTTCTCTGCCGGTTGCCTGCGAACCTTCCTCTGCTTTTTTCGTCTTTACCATCTTCACTTCTCCTATTTTATATCCAGTTTTATGCTTAGCTCATTTTATAGTTGCCTAATACAGTATAAACAGGGCCGCTCGGCGTCAACTGGCTCTGGTAAACATAAACCGAATCCACAGGTGTCGTTCCGAGCTTAAAATCCCTGTAATTTTCTATTATTTCCGCGAGCCTGGCACCTGCCTTTGGATTTTTTACCCTGCAGAGCGTCAGATGGCCGGTGAATTCCCTTGATTCAGGCGGCCAACCAGCCAAAGCTAACTGTTCATCAAGGTCCTTTTGAAACTGTAGCAGACTATCGCTTCCTTCGCCTAAGCCGACCCATAAGATTCTTGCGCTTCTGCCGCCGAAACAGCCGACCGACTCTACAGCCAGCTCGAAACTGCTGTGCATGCCGGCAACATCTTTAACTATGTTGCATACATCAACGGACTGCTCATCTTTGATCTCGCCTAAGAATTTTAAAGTCAGGTGTATATTGTCAGGCTCAACCCATTTGACATCACTTTTTTTAACGTTTGCCTTATTCTGCAATTGCTGCTGCAAACGGCTTAATCCTGTTCTGATTTGCTCGTCAATGTCAATGGCTATAAATACTCGCATATCCTTTATAAATCCTAAATCCGAAATACTAAATCCTTAAAACATAAACAAATTCGGATTAACAAGATTCAAAACGCCTTGGTCGTTTGAATGCTTAGCCAACTTGCCTTATCTTAATCTCTGATTATACCGATTTCACGAAAAAAACCAACAGAATCAACATAATCATTGTAAAAGGATTGTTAAAGCCGGGAGTCGATTATCGCCAATTTAGCCCAAAACGGCGAAGTCGTCTATGGGTAATAGTTTTGTAACCGCAGATTACGCGGATTTCCTAAAATATTTAGCCCGCCATTCAACGGCAGGCCATTCATAAATTCATTGTAACCACAATTTCACAGATTTTTAGAAGCACTTTTTTGAAATTCGATTTGCGAGACTTTCAGCCACTAAAAATATAGTTTAATGTGAAGAAAAGAAATCCAATAAAACAAACTTTCCTATCCTTCGACCGTTTATTTGCTCAAGTGACTGTAGTTTCAAGCCGATATGAACAATAAGTAAAAAACATATTTTATTGGGTGAGATAGAAAGTATCAGCAAACGTATCGCATCAATTCGATAAAGGGACAAAATTATGAAAAACAAGGTTCATTTCTTGTATAAATTGCTAATGGCTTTTTTTCAAGGTAGCAATCGAGAAGAGCGCATTCAGATGATAACCAAAATCCAAAAGAAGATGCGTGCTGATCTCCTCGCAAGAGGTATTGATGTTAACTCTATTATCCCAATGATTGGGCGTGACATCGAATGGATTCAGATAGTTCGCCATGTCTTTCGGGTTCTAAAATTTGACAGGGCCGGAACGACGATCGGTCCAGGCAACATTGTTAATGCTTCAAGTCCGATCGAACCTTATGGATATCTTCTCGTTGAGTCACCGATTCTCAATCAACCTGCAATACTCCCCATTACCCATCGTGATGAATTCCTTCTGGTATCAAGTGTTTTTGATGATCCTCAGTGGCTAGGAATTATTGAGAAAGAAGAATTACTCGTGACTTATTTTCCAAAACGAATGCTACCAAATGGATTAGCAGCAGATACGCTACTTGGTCTTCACTTTGTTATAACTCCACGTGGGACTCTTGACGAATATTATAAAGTTGGAAATGATATGTATATGGCAAATCCGATGCCTGAGAAGCTTTTTGGATCTTTTGTTTGGGAGGGCGAGGTACGTGTTCAGGTAAACCCACACCCAAAGTTATAAAATAAGGCAGAATAAAATGTCAGAAATCGAAAATTCATATTCGACGAGTGCATTGGCTGAAACCAGAAATCCGTCCAGGATTTCTTCTGAAAAATTAGCGTATTGGTATTTTCGTTTAAACGGATTCCTGACTATTGAGAATTTTGTAGTCCATCCTGACCGTGGTACTCAACAATGTACCGACATTGATTTGCTCGCGGTTCGTTTTCCTCACAGAGCCGAATTGCTCGAAGTCCCGATGGAAGATGACAAGCGTCTCATACTTGAACCTCAAAAAATCCGTATTATATTGGCAGAGGTTAAAATTGGCAGAATCGAGTTGAACAAGGCGTGGACAAATCCGTCCAGGAAAAACATCCAGCGAATGCTCCGAGCTGTAGGTGCAATAGAACAAGAAAGAGTTGAAGATGTGTCAGATGAAATCTACACTAACAGGTGGTATGAGGAACCTAATTACGTTATCTCTATGTGTTGTCTTGGTCGTACTAAGAATCAGGATCTTCTTAAAAGATATCCGAAGATGCCTCAACTGACATGGGAAGAAGTTCTTTCTTTTGTCCATCAAAGATTCAAAATTTATCATCAACAGAAGCGTCAACATGGTCAGTGGGACAAAACCGGCCAGACGCTTTGGAAATACGCTAAGAAATATTCCGGTGAGAACGAGTTTTGCACAAACATCTTGGAAATATTAAAAGAACGCAACCAACCTTAGAATCCAATGGATTGGAACAAAAAGAATTAGTGGGTGCTACTGTGCGCTCTTTTGCTGAAAATGCGGTTAGTTTAACGTGACAATCGTTCCTTCGTTACGTGCGATGTCGATGATGGGGGTGTAGTCGTCTTTTTCCCATCGTTCGAGACCGCAGGGAATCGGCTCGATTCTATAATCGGTTCGTCCCGCAAGCTGCCAGAGCTTGTCAAGCATTTTGCATTCGATTTCATTGTCAAAATCAGGCGATACTACTATCAAATCGATGTCGCTAAATTCGGTGGCTTTTCCGGTCGCTTGAGAGCCGTATAATATCCCGAAACTTATGTTAAAGCCGTTTTCTTTTAGATAATTGAGATATTTGCGAACCGAAATTATAATTGCTTCTTCAGCCATTCTGTCAACTGCTCCGCCATATTAAGGTAACGCTGCGCTTCTTTTTTATCCGGTATGGCAGGCCATTGTTCGGGATACCTGCCTTCGAGGCAAAACCTGTTTAGGGCTTCGAGCGCATCTTGTCTTTCAGTATTTTTTTCAAGACCCGCCAGCTCGTAGAGGTTAATCAGGTTGTGAATTTTCGGCGGCGTTTTTTTCTGATTTTTACAGACGCATGCCTTGAGTATTTTCTCCATTGCAAGGTGGATAAAAAACATGCCGTGCCGAGTCTTGCCGGCCTTAATGAGATTGCTGCCGACTTCAAAATCCTCTTCGGCGCTTCTAACCCAGTACTCAATTTGTTTTGGAATATTCAGCATTTCAAAATTACCAGAATATGATTTATTCTAACAATCCTGTCGGATAGGGTCAATTGCTGATTATTTTGTAGAAGCCATTTCATAACCTAAATATTTATAGATATTAAACTTGCGCCATTAAATGACTTATGTAAACTTGGTCATCGAAAGGAGTTTTA
>CAZRMQ010000237.1:0-3512 GCA_964601185.1 uncultured Pirellulales bacterium | reverse complement strand
TTGCTTATGCCCTTGAGGTTAATACTATTCCAGGTCTTACCACACATTCGCTTATCCCCAAAGCTGCAGCAAAGATCGGACTTTCAATGAGCCAGTTATGTACGAGAATCATCGAGGCGGCATATTCCTCTTTTTCAAAATGCCGGCCTGCCAAACTTAAAGCAGACCGGACGTGAAGCAAGAAACAAGATAATGGCCATCAGAAGAAGAAAAACAAAAAGCAAAACCGGGAGAATATTATTTAAGACAGGCTTTTCGCAATCGAAGAAGAAGCGTGGAGCAGATTTGCAAGGCAGCAGCTTCAGAAGTCTTCTGAAAGTATTGGCTGTAATTTTTGTTTTTGCTGCCATAGGGGTGGGTTTCGTATTCCTGGATAAGTATGTAAAAAGAGTTGCCCCTGCATGGGCAGACAATATCGAGGTTGAATTGGTGAACCCACCTGCCTGGATTAATGCGTCTCTCAGGGAAAAAATCACTGCTGTAGCTAAGAGGCCATGGCGAAGTGTTGATGTAAAGCTCGGAGAAGATACTGTCCGTTTAATTCAGAGCAATCTTGAGCGAGATGTCGCGTGGTTAAAAGAAATAATAGTGCGAAACACCCATGACAAGATTCTTATCGAGGCTGATTATAGAAAGCCTATAGTTCTTGTTAAGCGTGGCTTACAGAGATTCTATGTTGACGCTGAGCTGGTAGTACTTGACTTTGTGCCGATGTCGAATCTGCCTATTGTAAATGTCAGGGGACTGGCGATAATGACCCGCTTCAGCGGGCCTCAGCCGGGCGAAATCCTGCAACAGGAAGACTTAGCCGCAGCGGTAGCTATATTAGTTCGGCTCGACCAGATGGATAAGCTTGTCACACCTGATAAGCCGTTGCTTTTCGAGATCGACACTATCGATGTGAGCAATTTCAAGGGCAGGCAAAGCGGGAGATTATCCCATATCGTCCTGTACACCAGGGACAACACTGCAATTATCTGGGGGGCTGAAATCGACGCCTGGGCCCAGCATCTGGAGGCGAAGGACGAAGAGAAATTAGCCAAGCTTTATAACTATTATAAAGAGTACGGCTCACTGACAGGCGGCGCGAAATACATTGACCTTCGCACTCCACAGGGGAAAGTTCCTCTGCCGATCGACAAATATTAAATCATCCCGATAAATCGGGATTCAACGCAGCAGCCAGATCACTATACTGATATGGAATGTTAAATTGAATACAGAGGGATTTAAACTTTTTATGGGTTGACTCGCTCAGAGTGCTTTGAAAGTCTTTATCCGCTCTGCAGCAAAAGATTCTACAGCTTGCAAAGCGATATTCATAGATGCTGCATTTACCATCGATATTGTAGGGACATCGGCCTGTGCGCATTTGCTTTATGTTTTCAACGCCCAGATTTGCCGCTAAAAACATCAATTCAGGTGTAGTTACAAACAGACAATGATCGAAAGACTCGAAGTCACAGCAGGCGCCGCAGGCATTACACTGACCGGATAAATCGGCAGATTCGCGTATTTGTGAATCAAGCCAGTCGTAGATTTCAGCTACTTTTGCGAGGAGCTGTTTGCTTTCGTTGGATTCTGCCACCATTTTTTGTTCTTTTTAATTTGTTCGATTTCTTCACAACTGTGGAGTTTGCCGCGGTTGATGCCGGGACATTTTTGAGCTGCCTGGTTCCAGGAATCGGGACTATCTAAATTGCTTGGCCAGAAAGGCCAATTTCTGCACTGGTTTGGCCGAACTGAGTAAATCATACATGTTCTTTGGCCGCTTTTTTCTTGCAGGAATATACAGTCTTTAGTAGCGGGATGTTCAATGATTGTTGTTCTCAGACCCACTCGTTTTAAGAAGTTTCGTCGGACCTGGCTGACTGTCATTTTCAGATGGTTTGCGATAAGTTCGATCTCCGTCCGGCTGACCCAGATATAGCCTTCGCTCGGCCCGGCGCAGCAAGCGCCACACTGCCTACATTCAAAATGCAGACCCGCAATGTACCAAGGACTTTTATTTTTAACTATGGATTTCACTGAGACACGGATTTAATTATACGACAATCGGCTTGCTATATCAATTTTTTGTTAAGCTTGGTATATCAAATAAACTCCGCCGAGCAGAACCAAAACACCACAAATCTTTTTAAGAATAACTGCTCCCTTGGATTTTTCGTTCCAGTTCATATAACGCTGCACAAGCTCGGTGCAGGTGCCGGCAAAAACTATGACGGAGCAATGTCCGATGCCATAAGAGAGTAAAAGAAGCACGCCGTAGGATAAATTTGTCGCTGCCGTTCTGAATGTCACAGCCAGCATTGGGGCCATATAGGCAAATGTGCAGGGACCAAGAGCAACTCCAAACACAAGGCCGAGCATAAAAGCAGCTAACATTCCTTTTCGCTTCATACCAACCTGGGCTGGCCCGCTAAATGGCAGCGGTATCACATCCAGCAGTATCAGGCCGACCACAAAGAAAATAACCGCGACGAAGTAATTTCCGTATCGCCCGACATCGCCTAACATTCGCCCTGCTGCGGCGGTAATAACACCAATTGCGGCAATCGTGATTAAAATGCCCACAGCAAACAGCATAGAGATAAGAAAGGCTCTCTTCGTGGACATTCGACCCTGCTGGTCGATGAATCCGATGATAAGAGGGATACTGGCTAAGTGACATGGACTCAGGAGTATGCTGAGTATTCCCCAGACAAATGCCGCAGCCAAAGCTATTGCGGGTGTCCCCTCAACAGCGTGTGTGAGACTTGTAAAGAGTTGCTGTATCATTTTGTCTTTGTAAGCTCAATACCGAGTTCGGCCCACTTGGCCAGGATATCCTCTTTGGAAAAGAAGCCTTCGTGGCGGAACAACTCTTTGCCCGAAGCATCGTAGAATATTTGCGTAGGCATGACCCTGATACGATATTCCTGAGCAAATTTAGGATTCTTGTTCAAGTCGAGGAACTGTACCACTATTTTGCCCGCCAGCTCTTTTTTAAGCTCTTCGAGGATAGGAGCCATCATTTTGCAGGGAATACAAGTACCTGCTCCTATATCAATCAGTGCCGGCAGAGCCTTTCCTGTGATTTGCTCCGGTTCGTATTCTGCCGGCACCTGCTGATCGACGGATTTATTACGCCTGACGGCGATCGCAACAACCACCGCGACTATCAGAACGACGACTATTGCGATTTTTCCAAATTTGTTCATAAATGGAACACCTGCCTTTCAAGCTATCATACTTATCTCAGTTCAGCAACTCAGCGGCTTTTTGAGTTGCCTTGGCGATTTTTTCTTCTGTAGCTGGACACTTTCCTTTCTCCATGCCCAAATCGGTTAACCTCAGATGCTCAAATTTACTAAATCCAGCGAGTTGGAGGCATTTCTTGACGCAATCAAGGTCACAGCCATCAATAGCAAGTATCTTAGAAGCAGATTCAGTCGTTTTCATAATACCTGGAACTCGTCCGCCGATACCGGCAAGACAGAACATCTTACCGACGCCGTCTTTGGTCAATTTTC
>CAZRMQ010000236.1:0-3519 GCA_964601185.1 uncultured Pirellulales bacterium | reverse complement strand
GGCTGCGTGTTTCCAGCCACCGACCGTGCCGGCGATGTAAGAGACGTTTTGTTCACAGAAGCAAA
Organism: uncultured Pirellulales bacterium; assembly: GCA_964601185.1. Classification (GTDB taxonomy): domain Bacteria; phylum Planctomycetota; class Phycisphaerae; order Sedimentisphaerales; family Anaerobacaceae; genus CAZRMQ01. Next base: position 3,454 of record CAZRMQ010000236.1, on the reverse strand, counting down.
AAGGCTCGGCGTACATTTCACTCTTTCAGAAAAAGTCCAAAGTATTACCAAGCACACAGAATATTTTGCCGTCACCTGTGCCTGCGTAACCTGTGCAGGCAACACAGGTGCAGGCAGTAGTCCCTCACAGAAAATCCTGGCCGAAAAATTGATTATTGCTACAGGAGGCATGAGTTACCCCCCTACCGGTTCAACAGGCGATGGTTACAAATTCGCTAAGCACCTTGGGCATACGATCATCGAGCCGAAGGCCTCTTTGGTGCCTTTAGTAACACTCGAAAGCTGGCCGGGCGAGCTGGCTGGAACATCATTGGATAATGTGAAAATAACTGCATCATTCCGCCGTAAGGTGTCCCCAAAGGGAAGCAAGAAGAAAATTGTTGTAACAGGTTTGATGCTTTTTACACACGATGGCATCGGCGGGCCGGCTGTGCTTGAATTGAGCCGATTAATAACCGATTTTTTGCCTCCCTTTGGGGACACTCCCGAAAGGGACGCCTTACGGTGCTTACGGCGGAGCGACAAAAAGCCTCTGGAGATAATTATCGATTTAGCCGCTGTCTCCAGCGAAGCCGAGCTTGAAAAAATGATTATTAGTCAAATCAATAAACATCCCAAAAAGACTATTTCCGGCATTTTGGCTGAATTTGTACCGAAGCGTGTTTCAAAAGTTTTATGCAGACAGCTTAATTTTTCTGAAAATCTTCCCGTCCTGAGCCGGGTCGAAGGATTTGCCAACCAGTTAAATAAAAACCTGCGAAGGAAACTGTTGCATTTTCTAAAGGCTGTGCCTCTTTCGATTGTTCGAACAAGGCCGATTGCCGAGGCGATGGTGACACGCGGCGGCGTAAGTACGGCTGAGATAGAGTCTAAGACAATGGAGTCGAAGATTTGCCGGGGACTATATTTTGCCGGCGAGGTAATCGACGTCGATGGCCCCTGCGGCGGCTATAATCTTCAGATGTGCTGGTCAACCGGTGCCCTGGCGGGTCTCTCTGCCCGGGCAAGGAAAATAACCCCCAGTAACCCCCAGTGATACTGGGGGTTAACAATTTTTTTAACAAATTACATTTTACTTCTAAGCGCCAGAATGTGAAAATATCGTTTTGATATTAAGAACGCCGGGATAACGCAAAGCAGCAGATTTACAATCAAAACAGAAGTGTAAATATTAAAATCCCTCCTTGCAAACGGATTGATAATATGTACGAAGAAACCGAAAGGACTGTAGAATCGCAGGGATGGGATTCTCAGGGTAAATGATAACAAAAGAGGTAATATTAAATACAGAATAGTAAGAAAGATTAAAAGAATTGAAATTTTATTATAAATAGGACTATAAACGACATAGATCTCAAGCAAAAGCAGAAGAAAAAGATAAAACGAAAAAATAATAACGAGATAAAAGAAATAGAGAGAGGGTTCCGCTTTGCTAATCATAGCTAAAAAGGCTGAAATTATGCCCCATATAAAAAATAAGCCGACAGCAAGAGTGAGATTAGAATTTAGAAACAGCGCAGAAGTCATACTTTTACCTATATGAAAACCAGCCCGGCGTAAGCCACAGCACTCAAGATAATGATCAAAACTTTTAATCGAGCCGAGCGGAATAAACACTACAGGAATTAAAGAAGCCAGCCAAAAGAGATAGAGATAAACTATACTTTCACGCAGATGCGGAAGGACAATACCTATAGCAATGAATTCATAGCCGAGCAAATACAGCAAAGCTCCAATCCTGCTAAATAACGGCTCCGTTTCTAAAGTGAATTTCCTTACCAATCCAATGACATTCCAAATACTCAGATAGAGAAGTACAGAGGTAATCAATAAGAGAACCGGAATGTTAATATTGTAGAATTCAACGAGATAGTTTTCGATCTTATGGACATGCCAGATAGCCCGATGCGAAAAGAAAATAGACGGCAGCAGTATCGGTGCTCCTAAAAAAAGCAAAAGTATCCAAACAAAAATGCTTGTTTTGGCCTGCTTTTTAACAGTTGCTGTATTAGATAACAGTAAGGCGACGGAATTAGTAAACAAAGCGGTTGAAAGCAATAACAAAATCACCTGTATCTGGAGAAAGCTGCTAACTTTGCCCAGCGAACCGAATGTCAGAAGGAGTATAAAGTTAATCGCCGCAAACAATATGGGCAGTAAATTTCTGCCCAGCAGGATACCAGCAGTTTTTTGAAGTGCAGAAAGTGGAAGCAACCGAAAAAAGTCATAGGTTTTATTAAATACCTCATTTTTTATAGCCGACCTGGAATTGATTGTCGCCCATATCCAGAGCACTACTATCTGTATCACTAAAAGCTGATAATAAACATTCTTACAAAATTTCTCAATTTCGATAGTGTCACTTTTTGTTTGGTAGAAGCTGTAATTCATGTATAAAAGCAGCACAATGACAGCAATAAATATCGTCAGATATATCCAGAGCTGACTGAAACGAAGCAGGCTGCAACGGTACCGCCTCATTAGTGGATTATTTAAAATCAGATTTTTTGTGACGATAGCCCTCATTTCTCACCAGCGGATATTTTCATAAACAAATCTTCAAGGTTTGTCTTTCGTTCGGAGATAGTCACAACTTTTATACATTCCTTTACCAAATATGCGTTAAGGTCAGCCAACTTTTCGAGTTCCTTTGTTATCTCAATTGTTATAGTATTATCTTGAACCGTGATTATCCTGGTATCGGGGAACTGGTTGATTAACGAGACCGCCCTTTCGCAATCAGACAAAACGGATATATCAACCATCCTCGAACCCATGATCTTCTGTTCAATCTCATCCACTGCGCCGGACAATTCTATCTTTCCATTATTCATTATTGCGATGTGAGAACAAAATCCCGACATCTCGGTCAATATGTGCGAAGATATGATAACTGTTTTCCCCTCACTGCTTAACTTCTTGAGCACCTTGCGCAACTGAATCCTTGCTTTAGGGTCCAGGCCGGAGGCAGGTTCATCCAGTAAAAACAGCTCAGGCTCATGGACCAAAAGGACTCCCACGCCCATACGCTGAACCATTCCTCTTGAGAGGTGGCGGATTAGGCTATTACGTTTGTCCTGAAGCTCAACATATTCTATGACCTCATCCACTCGCTTCGCAATCAACTCCGGCTGAACTTTGTACGCTCGTGCGAAGAACTCCAGGCATTCTTTGAGGGTAAGGTCACTGTAAAGATTGAAAAAATCGGGTAGAAATCCGATGTGTTTTCGTATATCAAGGTACTGTGTGGTCAAATCGTAGTCGAATAATTTAGCGGCGCCGCTTGTCGGTCTAAGCAAAGTACCCAGAATCCTTAACAAAGTGGTCTTTCCAGCACCGTTTGGCCCGATAAGGCCCATGACCTGTCCTTTCTCAAGAGACAGGCTTACATCATTAACGGCCACTAAAGTGCCAAATTCTTTTCTGATGTTACTTGCTTCCAGAATCTTCATAT
>CAZRMQ010000235.1:2147-3525 GCA_964601185.1 uncultured Pirellulales bacterium | reverse complement strand
AATATGTTCACTGGCCAGTTACTTGGAATAGAAGGGTAAAATTTCAGGATGCGTGTTGCTATCGAAAATAATAAGGTTTCGACTTCCGGAACGTCAGCTTTGAATCTGGCTGCCGGAAAGCGTCTGGGCAAGTATCGTCTGGAAAAACGCCTGGGCGTTGGTGGAAGCTGCGAGGTCTGGAAAGCCAAAGACTGCGTAGAAGACATTTCCGTAGCCTTAAAGATACCTCAGATGGGCGTCAACGGCGAACGCGACAATCAGGGCTTGTTTCGGGAAGTTCGGCTGGTTGCTCAATTGCGTCATCCGCATATAATGCCGGTCAAAAATGCCGATATCATAGATGGTTTCGTCGTATTGGCTACTGAGTTGTGTGTGGGGACTTTGGCCGACCGCTCCAAACCCATGTCCGTCCGCCGAATCATATCAATTACGAGTCAGGTTCTTGATGGTCTTGCTTACGCTCATCGCAACCGGCTGGTGCACTGTGATGTTACACCTGCAAATATATTTCTGTTTCCTGATGGTCGAGCCGAATTAGGTGATTTCGGGATATGTCTGAAACTCAAGGGACGGATGTCAACCATTGACGATTTTGGTACACCCGGCTATGTCGCGCCTGAACAGGCATACGGCCGGCCCACCTATCGCAGCGATTGCTTTTCCGCGGGGCTTATCCTTTATGAGTATATCACGGGCTTTCTGCCGCATTGGCCTTTTCGTTGGCCGCTGCGAGGCCAAAAACGTCTGCGTGAACGAACCAGCTTCGCGTTTGTCAAGTTCATGCGAAAAGCTTTGGCTGTTGACCCTGCACAGCGCTTCGCCAACGCAGGACAGATGCTAACGGCCCTGCTTGAAGTTACACCTAAATCTCTGCGAAATGGGCTTGTTCTGAAATCACGGGACAGAAAAAGCGATTGGCAACAAATGCGACGCGAAGCCTTCATTAGGCGATACAACAAAGCCTTACCTGCTATTTTTCGATGTGTAGAGTGCAGCGAACCGATAGCTGAGAGCATGATAGTCTGTCCGTGGTGCGGTAGTGGACGCAATCGGTTCGACAACAACAGCCAGTTCAGTCATATTTGTCCACGTTGCCATAAGGGCGTTCTGCCTGAATGGCGTTTCTGTCCCTGGTGTTACGGCCCGGGTTTTAAGTCGCCGAGTTCTGTGCGTACCAGAGGCGTGCGCTATCATGCCCGGTGCAAGTACTGCAATGGGAAACTTATGCGATTTATGCGTTATTGCCCGTGGTGTCATCGGAAAGTTCGGCAGCGATGGCAGATTCTGCCATTTCCGGAAATATGTGGTCGGTGTGGCTGGTCGGGAGATTGGTCTTTCTGGAATTACTGTCCCTGGTGTAAACAAAAGAAAGAACCCA
>CAZRMQ010000235.1:0-2047 GCA_964601185.1 uncultured Pirellulales bacterium | reverse complement strand
ACATGGCACATAAGTTCATAAACAAAATCGAGCCGGGAGAGGTTATCGATGGTATTTACATGGTCAAAGAACCTATTCTACGAAGCACAACCCGCGGCGATTTGTATATAGCGATGTTCCTGTGCGACCGCACCGGCCAATTGAATGGCCGAATGTGGCAGGCAACCGAAGCGATTTATAAGGCGCTGCCCAAGCCCGGCCTTATCCATATCCAGGGACGAAGTGAGCTTTATCAAAACAACTTGCAAATCGTTGTTAATAGTGTCAGCGTTGTTGATGCAAGTAAAATAGACCTTCAAGATTTTCTGGCCCGGACGGATAAAGACACAGACCAGATGTTCGAGGAGGTAAAAAAGATTGTTGGCAGGATAAAAAATCCGCAGTTAAAGGCTTTAGTTGGAGAAATTTTGGCTGACGCTGAGCTAATGGAGAAATTCCGCAACTCTCCCGCTGCGGTAAAGATACACCATGATTACTTAGGCGGCTTGCTGGAGCATACGCATAATATGCTGCGGGTGGCAATGGCCATATTGCCATTGTATCCACAGGTACAAGCGGATTTGGTTTTAGTGGGAATTTTTCTTCACGATATAGGTAAGACCGAAGAGCTTTCGTACGAAATGGCTTTTTCATATACCGATTCAGGACAGTTGATTGGGCATATCGCTCAGACACTGCTTATGATAAACAAAAAGGCTGATGCGTTAAAGGCCAAAGGTGCTCCTGTTGACAAGCAAATCTTGGATACTCTTGGCCATATCATACTATCGCATCACGGTGAGTATGAATTCGGCTCGCCGAAGCTGCCGGCTACACCTGAGGCTTTTATGGTCTATTACATTGATGATCTGGACGCCAAGGTTAGCCAGGTAACGACAGCGATTGAGAATGAGCCGGGAGAGTCGGACTGGACAGCCTGGAAAAGCGCTTTGCAAACCCGGCTATATCGGAAACGTATCGAATAATGGATGAACCTTGATTAGAGCGGAGGGACAGACATAAAAAAACGGCCCGGCCGGGCTACCCCCCAAGAGATACGGCCCAGCCGGGTTTATATTCCCCCCAATGGGGCTTTGGCTCTCTCGCCTTAGGCAAAATCCTAATGTAATTGGGTAGGAGTTCACCAGATTTTTCCTAATGGTATGACAACGTTGTGTCACTCCTTGAGAAGATTTTTAAAGAAGACAGAAGACAGAAGACAGAAAACAAGAGAGCTACTGTACACTACATTATATCCTCTATGTGGTTTGGATAATTGATAATGTGGTAGTTTTGTTTTATAATCCCTGTCAGGTTAGGTAAACCAATGTTGGGCTTATGCTGGTAAAATGCAAAATAAGGTGAAAATATATACAGTTAGTCAGGTTAATTCGCTAATCAAAGCGATTTTGGAAAATAATCTACCTGACAAGCTAACCATTACCGGCGAGATAACAGACTGGAAGCTGCATCATAGCGGGCACTGTTACTTTCTGCTGAAAGATGAATCCTCGCAATTGCCTTGTGTTATGTGGAAAAGCAACTTCATCAAGGTTAAATTCAAGCCGGAAAATGGATTAGCGGTGATTGCTCAAGGCTACATTGACGTCTATCCTCCGCACGGTAAATATCAATTCTATGTTGAGTCGATGGTACCGGCTGGTATAGGGGCATTACAGTTAGCATTTGAGCAGATGGTCAAAAAGCTGCGTGCTCAGGGACTTTTCGATGATGCGCATAAAAAGCCGATTCCGAAATATCCGAAAAGAATCGGGATATTAACAAGCGAATCAGGAGCGGCACTGCACGATATTGTTGATAGCATCCACCATCGCTGGCCGTGTGTTAAGTTGTTTCTTTATCCGGTGCCGGTTCAGGGCGAAGGCGCAGCGGAGCGGATAGCAGCGGCAATTAGAGACATAAACAGGCGAAATAAGAGGCTTGAACTTGATGTTCTGATTGTCGGCAGGGGAGGCGGGTCGCTGGAAGACTTGTGGGCTTTTAACGAAGAAGTGCTGGCAAGAGCGATTTATGACTCGACAATACCTATTATAAGTGCGGTCGGCCA
>CAZRMQ010000234.1:0-3533 GCA_964601185.1 uncultured Pirellulales bacterium | reverse complement strand
CTATGCCGTAGAGCCACGGCCAAAACCTGTCGTTTTTTTTCAGCTTACCTAATACATTTATATTGCACATTTCTAACAAGCTCTCCTGTACGATTTCTTGTGCCACATCTTCCTTCTGCGTTAGACGATAAACATACGTCCGCAGGCGAACTCTTGCCTGCTGAGCTAACTGAGCTAAGGACTGCTCATCGCCGAGCTTCGCCCTTCTGACCAAGTCAAAGACCGGATCAGCCAACCTCTCCGAAGCCCTGATAGAACCATATCCGACCATATTAGGTTCGATCTGACACAATTGCTGATTCATACACTACCATTTTTAATGTTACTAACGCATACATTTTGACTATACTTAAGTGCCATTATCGACTGTAAATGTAACGTTTTTTTCCGCCGCAAAAAGGAAAAACCTACATCATGATATACTCCGATAATTTTGGGGATTACCCGCCTGCCCAAAGTATCCTGCGGTAAACTCGTTAGTCAATACGAAGGCTGGTACGGCGGGCAGGTTTTATAAATTATATCATTTTTTCAGACCCAAATCAAGGAGAACAGGCTACGTCCGTGTCATAGTCTGTGTAAGTCCGTGTTAATCCGTGAAATCCGTGGTTTTTTCAACCGTTTGAGCAGGGATTTTAAAACAAAAATCCGAAAAATGAAAAAAATTTTAACTGCCTTTGCAACATCGAGTTGCGAGCATCGGGAATCAAGAATCGAGCATTTTTTTCGTATCAAACGTGCAGGTTCGTCCCATTTATGGGGGGCATTACAGATGACGGAGGGCGGAAAACAGAGGACAGATGATGTTTAGAAGATGAATATACAAGGAAGGTTAAATCATCTTTGAAACAATTGAATTTGCCTAAATTGCCAAACTTTTAGTCATCGGCCTTTCCCATCGGAGAACATGGACAAGGTGGACAGAAAAAAATGTTGTCCATGTTGTCCACCTTCTTGTTCTACGTAGGATAGCTTACAGACTTAGCAGGTTGTAAAAATAATTGGTAAATTCCCTTATTAATTTCCTGCCCTCGAATTCTGGACCATCGTTGACGTTGACATGTTTGAATCAGTAATTCACAAGAGGACTAATTCGCGTGTTCCTTCGGAATCCTGAATGAGTACTTTGGCGCCGGCCTTTTTCCGGGTCCAGAGAAAATCATAAACAGCGAGCGACTTACTCACAACCTCCGTCAATGTCTGAGCCCCCGTCTCTTGCTGAAGTTCTTCTATCCTGGTCCGAACTATTTCCGCTAACGCCAAATTCAGCCGACTCAACTTTGTCCTTTTCTCTGTCTTCTTTTTGCCCAACATTTGTATCTTTGACTCGCCTTAACGAGATAAGACCAACAACCAAAATCATTAATGCAATTAAAAGAGCGCCGATTATTGACCTATAACTGAGATTATTACTTCCTTTTTCAAGGAACTCACAAGCAACCTTTGACAATGCCAAAACCGCAACAACGGCTATCAATATCCTTCCACGTGCATTTCGGATTGAGGCATTAATAACCTCAATCCAGCCCTTATGCGATTCTGTAATCCCCTGCCTGTAAAACTCATAGCAAGGTTGTAACGTCGAGTTGTGGTGCGGCTGGAGTGAATCTCTATGTGCACCGTTACACCGTTCCGTGGATCTCTCGTTTATGCTCATCGGCACCCTCAAAGGGGAGCCGACAGCACAAACGCACATCATAAAGCAGAGCCATAATCAGCTCCCCAATGTGCGTTCTGCGCGCCAACAAACCACTCACTGCACAGGGCTCATTTTTTGAGTTGTCCTGCCGGCGCTTTAGTCGCCTAGTTTTTAACACGAGAACGTTAACTGTTACACTCTTTTTATCCGGTTTACTACACTTCAATCCAGACTCCGCCTGTCTCCAAACCGCCTGACTAAAGCAGGCAGCCTGCACCTTCACGGATTCTATATGCACAATTTATACATAAATCGTGCGCAAGTCAATGGGAAAATTTATTTTTTATAAAAAATTTTCAGTGTTAATTCTTTTGGAGACACTATAAATCTGTAACTTTAGCTAAAACAGGCACTTATGTCAGTACGGAGTCTTGTAGGGTGCGAAATTTTATGGTGAGCTTGTCGAATTCACTCGCACCATTTTAATTATATTTACACAACGCTTCAGCCCGTTCTAAAAACCAGACTGATTAAAAATTCATCCGCCATCTGTGTGGCGGATTTATCCGCTTCAGTTAGACAAACCGCCAAGTCCTACCCGATGTCTGGTTATATGGTTTTGGGGGTTTCAGTCTGTTCGGTTTTATTACTATTCTTGCTAGTGTTATTTATATCTAAATCTTTTATCTTTCGGCCACAAATTATAAATAGGGTTATGTGAGAGACAAATAATATGGAAAGTACTAACCATCCAATTTTTGTAGGATATTTATCGGTGGCCGCTTTTACGAGAAGTATAGCTGCTGGAAATGCAAGCAGGTTGAAAACAAATGAGCTTATTTTAATGAAGATATCACGGTTTTGACAGACAAGTAACTCGTATCTTCTTTCAAGATCACTAGGCGAATTCTGACGCAGAAACTTTCCATTTCTACGAATTGCGAATGTATGGCCCATAGACATGATATCGAAAAGCAAAGCTACGAGGGGAGCAAGATAAAGGGAATAGTGTAAGGAAGCAAAGTCCTTAACTTTAATGCTGCCAAAGCCCAATAATGCAATAACAAAAGAAATTTTAAGTATATCAAAGCGCATTCGCAACTGCTGCATTTGGAGCATTTCATTGTGTATTTTTTCAATGAATGCATCATCATTTGACATAAGGACTACTCCTTGATTTATTAATTATAAATCGCCAACATATTAATTTCCACCACTTCCGGCTTCGCCATTAGTTGAAACTCGTGCTGCATACCTAATACACTACGCAGAGTAAACCCGCTTTGTTGTTGCTCGGGATTATACCGCCCTGCCGGACAGAATACAAATCAAATGAATAAATCATTTATAGGCTTACTTACCGCTTCATTACTCACCAAACAGGCTAAATACTAAATCCTAAGCACTAAATCCTAAACAAACTTGTCCTGAGCAACGTCGAATGGATTCAAATACTAAAAATACAAAACTCTAAACAAACGGTTTTGAACATTTGAGATTAGAACTTTGAAATTGTTTAGGTTTTAGAATTTAGATATTAGGATTTTTGAAAGATACGAGAATCCGAAACGCTACCTGTGGCAGAATATTGGTGCGAACCATCGCACCCTACCTGTAAAAACTCGCAGATTTGTCGTTCGGAATTATACCGCCCCGCTGAGTCAGGCAAAAGACAAAAAGCTAACCATTTTAATTGACAAGAACATAGGCCAAACGTATTATACCAGCATACGTTATTAAAGTAGAAATGCCTAAAGTGAGCTAAAGTGAACTAAAGTGAGCTAAAGTTAATTTGTAATTTTAGGCACTTTAGGCACTTTAAACTTTAGGCACTTTAAACTTAGCACTACAGCGCAACATATTCATAAATTATGCGGTACACAAGATTTCAACT
>CAZRMQ010000233.1:0-3538 GCA_964601185.1 uncultured Pirellulales bacterium | reverse complement strand
TTATAAAACATTAGACCTTACGCGGCTATGTCTGCGCAGCATTCGCAAATTTACTAAATATCCGTATGAGGTTATTGTTGTTGATAACGATTCACAGGATGATTCGTTGGAGTATCTCAAACGTTTAAGCTGGATTCGTTTGATTGAGCGAAAAGACAGAAACAATCCAAGTGGAGGATACGCTCACGCTGCGGGTCTGGACCTGGGTCTGGCCAATTGCCATACAGAATTTTTTGTCTCGATGCACTCGGACACTTTTGTTCAGAAAGAAAAGTGGCTCTCTAAGCTCATTAGCTGCTTTGGCAATGATGAGAACATAGCTTGTGTTGGCTCAGGCAAAATTGAATTTACGCCGATCTGGAAAATTCTGCTGAAAAGGGCAACTGATTACAGAACCTTCAAACGCAAATTGCTCGGTGAGCCGGACCCAATCGGCAAATTCCGCTACTATAATCGCACGATATGTTGTATCTACCGAACGGACGTTTTACGCCGAGAGAACCTTTTCTTTCTAATGGACAACGATAAGGGCTTAACAGGAGGAAAGAAACTGTATTTTGAATTGATTGACCGTGGCTGCAAAACTGTTGAGCTTGCCCCAAACATAATGGGGCAATACGTAATACACCTTGCCCACGCTACACAGGCTATTAATCCACAGGAATTTACTTTACGAAAAAGAACAATAAAGAAGTACAATAGAATTACTGATAAAGTAATGTCACATGCGCTGGTTCAAAGCATACTTATGGATGAATCATTGGATCGGTAACAAATACTTGTGAAAAAGTATTATGCTAAAAAGATACGCAACGTATTTTTCTTTATTTCGTTCTATTGCTGACATGGCGGTCATCAGCTTCACCTGGATCGCCGTTTACTGCCTTCGATTTTACTCAGGCTTATTCAGTACCCCGAAAGGAATACCAGATTTTAACAGACACCTAACCTTAACACTGCCGGTAATGTGCGTTTGTTATTTAGGCTGCTTGCTCACAGGGCTTTATAAACCAAAACGGATGTGGAGTATGTTTAAGCAGCTTACAGATACAGTCAAAGCCAGCATTCTTTCCGGATTACTGTTGCTGGCATTACTTTATTATATTCAAAGCGAACCCTATTCTCGAAAACTATTGATACTCTTTACCATTATGCTATTCGGTGGATTGACCTTTTCACACATATTTACAATATCCATAATGCGATACTTACGTGCAAAAAGCTATAATCTGCGCTATTATGCAGTCATAGGTGCGGGAAAAATAGGACAGCAGCTCGTTCACGATATAGAACAAACTGATTGGTTGGGATTAAAATGCCGATTCTTCGTGGATAATAATCCTGGTCGTATCGGCATTGAATTGCTCGGTGTTCCCGTATATGGGCCGATTGAGAGATTAACCGAATTGATCAGTCCTAAAGATATAGATGAAGTTTATCTTACCCTTAGCGGGGCAGAAGCTCAACAAGCCTATCCACTTTTGGAGCGTCTACAGTGGGCTGGTATCACAGTACGCATCGTCCCGGATTGGGGAAATCTTACTTCAATAAACCAACCCACAGTGGTAACTATAGGTTCGCAGGTTCTTTTTTCGGCTGCAGATTCTCCCTTAATGGGCGTGAATGTTGTACTAAAAGAAATTTTTGATCACGTAGTAGCTGTAGTACTGCTGATAATATTGGCGATTCCTATCGGCGTGATTGCTTTGCTGATTAAGTGGACGACGAAAGGACCGATCTTTTACAAGCAAACGAGAGTAGGATTAGACAAAAAAGAATTCGAAATACTAAAATTTCGCACAATGAGAGCTGACGCAGAAAGCGAAAACGACCCCCAATGGGCTAAACCTGATGACCCAAGACGCACACGAACCGGTGCATGGCTGAGGAGGACAAGTCTTGATGAGCTGCCTCAGCTTATAAATGTAATAAAAGGAGAAATGAGCCTGGTAGGGCCCAGACCGGAACGACCGAACTTTGTAGAACAGTTTTCTGAAGAATACAAAAAATACATGCTCAGACATAAAGTCAAAACTGGAATAACCGGATGGGCACAAATATATGGCTTCCGCGGCGATACTTCTGTAAGTAAAAGATTACAGTACGATTTATATTATGTTAGAAATTGGTCGTTTGGGCTGGATCTGTGGATCTTGCTCCAGACACCCTGGTACGTTTTAAAAGGCAAAAATGCATACTAAAAGCATCCACGAACAAACCGGCACAAATAAAAATAGCAGCAAAGGGAACCTTCGGGGTAGAAACAACTATTTATCCCTAACATTGATAATGGCGATAACAGATTTTAAAATTAAATATGACAATTCTATCTTAGGATATATGTGGAGTTTGCTTAAGCCATTATTGATGTTCGGTACTTTGTATCTTGTATTCTCGGTATTCATCAGATGGAACGTTGAGAATTATAGACTATATCTTCTTTTAGGGATTATTCTTTGGAATTTCTTATCAGAGGTAACCTTAAACAGCATGGTTTTATTGGAAGGCAAGGCATCGATAATCAAAAAGATTTATTTTCCACGTTGGATCATCGTTGCAGCATCTTCATTAACATCTCTGCTTACCCTGGTGCTCAACATAGGTGTTTTTTTTCTCTTTTTTGTTTTTTCCGGCGCCCATTTTCGAATCAGCGCATTATACCTCATTGTCTATTTAATCGAGCTTTACACACTTGTATTAGGTTTGGCTCTTTTGCTATGCTCGTTATTTCCGAAATTCCGAGATATTCATCATATCTGGGAGGTCTTTGTTCAGCTTGGTTTCTGGGCGACACCGATTGTATATCCTATTTCAATAGTGCCGGTGAAATACCATAAATTTATATTTCTAAATCCTGTGGCCAGAGTAATCCAAAGCTGTAGAGAGGCGCTTATCGGATCAGGCAGTGAGTTCTTAGGCTTTGGAAACCATATTATCATAATCTCTATAGCAGCCTGTTTGTTTGTGGTAGGCTTAGCAATGTTTAACAAATTGTCTCGCAGCTTTGCAGAGGAATTATGATAGTTTTTGAAAAGGTAACTAAAATATTTCGTTTGCCGCACGATAGAAGGGCTACTTTGCGCCAGAGGTTCGTCAGTATTCTGAGGAAAAACACTTACGAAAAGTTGTATGCTCTGCGCGACATAGACATGAAAGTTAATGAGGGCGAATTCATAGGAGTCATCGGCAAAAACGGTGCGGGCAAGTCAACTTTGTTAAAACTTGTAGCCAAGGTACTTGAACCGACGTCAGGTAAAATATCTGTAAACGGAAATGTAGCGCCCTTTCTTGAGTTGGGGGTGGGTTTTCAAGGCGATTTAACCGTCAAAGACAATATTTTCCTTTATGGCGCTTTGTTGGGTATGAACCGAAAGGAAATAGCAGAGAAGTACGACTGGATAATTGACTTTTCCGGACTGGAAAGATTTATGGATGCGAAATTGAAGAATTTGTCATCTGGGATGCTGGTTCGGCTGGGCTTTTCCATCACGGTGAGCATTGAAAGTCCTATACTTTTAGTAGATGAGGTCTTAGCGGT
>CAZRMQ010000232.1:0-3552 GCA_964601185.1 uncultured Pirellulales bacterium | reverse complement strand
GTGTATAAACCACCTAAAATTTTCTTGTCGCGCGAAAAGGCAAATACGCAATACGACCTTAATATCTCACCGCAGACCTTAGAAGTAATTTACGATGGCATGAGCGCTGTTGTCAATGAGCCTGGCGGAACAGCCAACAGGGAATTTGCTCCGGTTCTTAGCGCTTTTGCTGAGCAGGACGTGAAGGTTTACGGCAAGACCGGCTCAACGGAAGGGCCGGAGGTCGCCTGGTTTGCAGGATTCGCTGAAGACACTCCAAGCAGTAAATTGGCAATTGCGGTCGTCGTTGAAGGCGGCCAGCACGGCTCAAGCGATGCCGCTCCTTTAGCTCGTGACATCATTCAGTTCTGCATCGAAGCTGGTTATATCGGAAATGCCTTAAACACGAATGTTAACCGATGAACGTTTGATATATTACCAATTCCGGTTTGGTCTTAAGATAAAAGCTATAAAGGGTCCTGCTCTACATGGACCAAATCACGAACAAAATCCCTGTGAGGAGAAACTGTAACGTCGCTATGAATTCCGAGGTAGTTAAGTGTTTTCTCGAGTATGGAAGCAGCCACCGGAGCAGCGACGGTACCGCCCGTGTAACCTTTGCCGAGCTTGACGTTCGGCCTATAAATTGTCACTAAAACGATTACTGCCGGATTTTCCGCCGGCGCACCGCCTATAAAGGAGGCCACGTAAGCGCTTTCAGCGTAACCCCCTCCTTCATCGTTGGCCAACTGAGCGGTTCCGGTTTTGCCGAACACCTGCCATTTTTTCAGCTTGGCTTTTTTGCCCGTACCCTTATTTACCACGCCGGTCAAAGCCTCGGTAACAATCCACCTGGCAACTTCCGGCTTGACTACATAACCAATAGGAGGCGTCGGCCGCTTTAGCTTGACAATCTCACCATTGTTATCAACCATTGCTTTTACTAAAAATGGACGAACCAAATGGCCACCATTGGCAAGTATGCAGAATGCCTGAACTAATTGAATCGCGGTTACAGATACTTCCTGGCCAAAAGGTATCCGTGTTACACTGTATCCTGTCCACTCACTGGTAGGCCGTAACAATCCCTCAGCCTCACCGGGTAAATCAATGCCGGTCTTTCTGCCGAAGCCGAAGAATTTCAAACCTTCGTAAAGCTTATCTTTGCCGAGCTTTTGTCCGATTTTAGCCATTCCAATATTGCTGGAGTGAATGAGAATCTCCCTCACCGTTAAATCGCCGAATCCCTGGCGGTATTCACCGATCCTGCCAAAGCCTTTGCCAACATAGTTTCCGTTTTCGCAGAATATCTTTTCCTGCGTATTGACGGCACCGGTATCCAATGCAATCGCCGCCGCAAACGGCTTAAAAACACTGCCCGGCTCAAACTGGTCGGTTAACGCGCAATTGCGGAAACTATCCGGGTCGGCCATTAGCCTCGGCCCCTGTGGCCGAGGTACCCCCGCCGCAGGGGCAGGGGCTAAAAACGCCGGGTCAAAATCAGGTAGTGACACCATAGCCAGAATTGCCCCGCTGGTCGGATCAGCCACAATCGCAACTGCCGATTCAGCCTGGTATATTTCGTACTGTTTCATAAGCTCAGTTCGTGCAAACTCCTGGATGGCAGCATCAAGTGTTAAGATAATCCCGCACCCATCCTCGGAATTTCGAATTTTGAATTTCGAACCCTTCGCTTCGTTCGAGGCTTGCCCTGAGCTTGCCGAACGGGACATGTTTTGAATTTGACAGATAGGCCGACGATGCACATCAGCTAAAAATATATCCTGTCCCGGCGAGCCGCTTAGCTCTGCGTTGTATTGGAACTCTACGCCGCCTAAACCGCGTCCATCGAGACTTATAAAACCGATCGTATGAGCCGCGAGCCTTCTTATCGGGTAATGTCTTAGCCAATCATATTGAACACCTATTCCGTTAATTCTGCTTGCTGCCCGGCACTTCTCTTCATCAACACCGGCTTTTATTTTTATAAAGCCTGGATTTTTGCTTTCCATTATGAGCTTACAAACCTCATGTGCACCCATACCCACAATAGGTGCAAGCTTATTAGACGTGGTTTTGGGGTCCTTTATGAGCCGCGGCTCAGCAAACAAAATTGCGATTCTGTTACTTGCGGCCAGCACCCTGCCGCAACGATCGAGAATCACACCGCGCTGAGGTTTTTGAGGATAGAAAGACCGCTGCTGTTTGAGGCAAACATCAACATAATAGTCGCCTTTGAAAAACTGAAGATAAAAACAGCGTCCAGCTAATGCTAAAAACGCCCCGATCAACAGCAAAAAAAGGACAATAATAACTCGGACACTTTTATCGTACATCTAAATATTCAGGGTTCACAAATGTTTTATGGCTCGATCGAACTCGCAGAAGTTTGCAGGTTCGCTGAAACCGCAGCGGGATTTATCAGGCTTTCTAATTGGAGCTGCTTATTTCCAAGCTGTTGTTTTAATCGGCTTTGCTCGGCTTTGTATGTACAAAGCTTATAGAAAATACGGTTATTGGCACTACGCAGAAAAACGGCAAGGAGTAAAACAAATGTAAACCAGAAAATACCAAAAATATATCGAAATCTAAACCCCATTTTTCATCGAGCGGGTATTTTCAAACGCATCCCGACAGTGATATTATTCTCGTCATCTATAATATCAGCATTTAATTTTGTTATTTCGGTATATCGATTACCATTTCCAAGTTTAGCAGCAGCTATCTTCCAAAGATTATCATCCTCCCGTACAGTGTACCACCTCTCATTTTTGGTTCCACCGCCATCTGTCGAAAGAAGTTTCTTGCTGATAGATTCGACCTTCTCAAACATTGTACTTGAGAAGACATTATCTATTTTGCTTTCGTCCTGTGTTAAATTCGACGGCGGCGGTATTATGAGCTTCTGCCCAACATAGATTTCATCAGGAGATTTCAACAGCCTGCGATTGACCTCAAATATCCTGTCGATGTTAATCCTTCTGTTGCCCTGCTCAGGACCATATAACTTCTTGGCTATGCTGGCCAGATTGTCATCCTCGCTAACAACATAGGACTTTGGCCAGGCCGGCTGGATTTTAACCATGGCTTCCTGAGCACCGGCTGGGGAAGGATTTTTGTGCTCGATTTCGGTGCTCTTATCAGGCCCCTTGGCCATCGAAAGGCTTTCCGGCAGCGGTGTTATTGAGCGGACATCCTGTCCGTCCGCTGAGGCTTGAATATCCTGAGACTGGAGCTTCTCATCCAGTTCCATCCTATTTAAGGTCTCCTGGGTTTTACGCTCTTTTATTCCTATGCCCAATTGGCCGTCATCAAAGGTAGTCATATTAGTAGTTAGCTCATTGCTGTTCGTCTTATGACGAAAGCTCGGCAGACCGTTAATGATAAATGCGATGATAAATATAAAGACTAAACCCAGCAAAAGGCCAATCTTGGCATCAGAAGTCATAACAAAACTCCATTTCCTTCGGCGTATTGCGTATATCGTATCGCGTATTGCGTATATCGTATTACATTATTTTTTTACGCGATACTCAATACGCACGACGCACTACGAGGTTATTGTTTTTGTGC
>CAZRMQ010000231.1:0-3561 GCA_964601185.1 uncultured Pirellulales bacterium | reverse complement strand
TTGCAAATTGTACTTTGGGTGCAGATTCGGATATACGCTTGAATTCTTTAGGTTTTCTTTCCGCAATGCAGAAGAAAGCTACAGTTATCTCCGAATGTTCCGATTTCGTTGCGAAGAAAGCCTCGAACGGCGAGGTGGTTTTTTCCAGTACCGTGACGGGCCCGTTTACCCAGCAGGATGTTAATCAGGTTGTCTGGATTGCTGATTTTTCCCATGTAACTGAAAAGGGCAGATTCTATCTGGAGGTGCCGGGTGTTGGGCGCTCGATCGACTTCGAAATCGGAGATACGGTTTATGATTTTGCTTATTATACTGCTATGAGGGGCTTTTATCTCTGGCGTTGTGGCACTGCAGTCGAAGGCAAGCACAACAGTATAACTTACTCACAAGCCGCGTGTCATCTGGAGGACGCATATCAGAATTATATGGGTATTTCCGACACGTCACGTCGGGATGGTACCGGCGGCTGGCACGACGCCGGCGATTACGGCAAATACACCGTCAATGCCGGTGTCACGGTAGGGGCAATGTTTATGGCCTGGGATCACTTCCAGGATAACCTCAAAAACGTTTCCTTAAATATACCAAACACTGCACCAGGCTGGCCCGATTTCCTAAAAGAGCTAAAGTGGGAAATTGACTGGCTTTTGAAAATGCAATATCCAGACGGCTCAGGAAAAGTCTCGCATAAGCTGACGCGTCTGAACTTCTCAGGCTTTATCATGCCGGAAAAAGACCTGGAGAAAAGATATTTTACGGACTGGAGCTCGACAGCCACGGCGGATTTCGTCGCAATGCTCGCTATGGCGGCAAGGTATTTTAAGCCATACAATGCAGGATACGCGCAAACATGCCTCAATGCTGCAAAAGTAAGCTATAAGTTTCTTCAAGATAATCCGAATTACAAAAGATTTCAGCAGGGAGACTTTAAGACAGGCGGTTATCAAAGCCCCGACTCGGATGACCGTCTGTGGGCTGCGGTTGAGATGTGGGAAACCACCGGTGAGGCTCAGTATCTGGAGGATTTTGAAGGTCGTGTTAGCAAGGTTGACAACAAAGTTGATGAGAACTGGGACTGGGGTGATGTTAGTAATCTCGGCATGTTTACTTATGTCCTGTCTGAAAGAGGAGGAAAGAACGCCGCGATTTTGGAGGATGTTCGCCGGGATTTGCTCGCGGTTGCAGATGCTATCGTTGAAAAAGGCAACAAAGATGTTTATGGACGACCCTTAGCCGGCAGGTATTATTGGGGCTGTAACGGAACAGTCGCCAGACAGGTATTGAATTTACAAGTAGCCAATAGGGTATCTCCAAAGCAGGACTATGTGAACACGGCCTTGGATGCAATAGCTCACTTGTTCGGAAGAAATTATTACGGTCGTTCTTATGTCACTGGCCTGGGACATCAGCCGCCCATGAATCCGCATGACAGACGCAGCGGCGCCGATGGTATAGTTGAGCCCTGGCCGGGCTATATCGTGGGTGGCGGACATTCCGCAAGGGGCTGGAATGATATTCAGGACGATTACAGAACTAATGAGATCGCCATTAACTGGCAGGGTGCTTTGGTCTATGCCCTTGCAGGATTTATCAGCGGTCAATCCTCGTTGGGGGTGGGCCGGTAAGACTACATAGAGAACAGAGATCCATTCTCCGGAGTGCCTACTTCCCTAAGGGACTGCGAAGGCTGGAACTACGAAGGATGAAAGTGAAATCATTAACTTGCCTTATTATCTTTGTAACGGCTGTTACTTCATCGGCCCGGACCTGTGTGGATTTTGATTTCGATTGGCGCTTCAGCAGAGGAGATTTTCCTACGGCAGTTTCGCCTGCATTTGATGATTCTGACTGGCGTAAAGTAAATCTGCCCCACGATTGGAGTATTGAAGGCCCATACAGTGCCGAATTTTCCAGCGGCAATGGATATGTGCCCGGCGGTATCGGCTGGTATCGCAAGCATTTTAAACTTGACCCGACCCATATAGACAAAATCATTGCAATAGAATTCGACGGTGTATACAACAACTCGTCGGTCTGGATTAACGGAATTTTTGTAGGCCAGCGCCCTTACGGGTATTCGAGTTTTCAGTATGACCTAACACCTTATTTGAAATTTGGCACCGATGAAAACATCATTGCAGTTCGTGTGGACCACTCAAAATTTGCCGATTCGCGATGGTACACCGGCTCCGGCATCTACCGGCATGTGCGTCTTCGCATCACCGACAAGCTTCGGATGGGTCACTGGGCTACATTCGTCACTACGCCTGAGGTCAAAGAAGGCTCTGCTGTTATACAAATCGAAACCACCGTTAAGAATGGTTCCGATCATACCCAGAGTTTTACGCTTCAATCGGATATTATCTCGTCAGAGGGACATGTAGTAGGAAGTCTATCCACGCCAGAAAACGTTGATTCTGAAGCAGAGCAAACAATTATTCAGAGGATTACGATCAGCAGTCCGCAGTTTTGGTTGCTTGAATCACCCAATCTTTACACGCTAAAAAGCAGTATGAAGGTTGATGAAACAGTTATTGACGGGACAATCACGCCCTTTGGGATTCGCACACTCCAGTTTGATCCGAATAAAGGTTTCCTGTTGAATGGTAAGCAGCTCAAGATCAAGGGTGTTTGTCTGCATCACGATGCGGGCTGCCTTGGTGCTGCTGTGCCGGAAAAGGTTCTCGAGCGTCGTTTACGCCTGATAAAAAAGTTGGGTGCCAATGCTGTTCGGACCAGCCACAATCCACCGGCGCCGGAGCTGCTGGATTTCTGTGACCGGCTTGGTTTGCTGGTCAAGGTGGAAGCCTTCGATGAATTTACGCCACCTAAGAACAAATGGGTAAGCGGCTGGAATATGGGTATACCGAGTCGATTTGGTTACGGTGAGGTATTTGCCCAGTGGTCTATAATCGATATGCAAGATATGGTGCGCAGAGACAGAAACCACCCTTGTGTGTTTATGTGGAGTATCGGCAATGAGATTGATTATCCTAATGATCCGTTCTCTCACCCGGTACTGAATGACGAGTACCGGCCCGAGCAGCCGTCTGCCGAGAACTTAGTCAGGTATGCCAAACCGATTATAGAAATTACAAAAAAGTGGGACAGGACTCGCCCCGTGACAGCAGCATTAGCGAGTATTACAATGTCTAACGCGGTTGGATTTGCACAAATGCTGGACATTGTGGGGTATAACTACCAGGAAGAGTATTACGAAGCCGACCATAAAACGTATCCGGATCGGTTTATTTTCGGCAGTGAGAACAGCCACCGATATAGTGCCTGGACTGTGGTACGCGACAACGATTATGTTGCCGGACAGTTTCTATGGACAGGTATTGACTACCTGGGTGAGGCACGGCAATGGCCGAACAAAGCCAGCGGCTCAGGTCTGCTTGACTTGTGTGGATTCAAAAAGCCCATCGGCTGGTTCCGCCAGAGCTTGTGGAGCGATGAGCCAATGGTTTATATCTGCGTTTCCGGCGGTCGAGGCAGGATGAGATTTCGAGGCATGAGAGGAGAGGAGCACTGGAACTGGCCGGAGAATGCAACGGTCAC
>CAZRMQ010000230.1:0-3584 GCA_964601185.1 uncultured Pirellulales bacterium | reverse complement strand
TAGGATATCAGGTTCTCATCCTGGAGACAGGGGTTCGACTCCCCTTGGGGGTATTCTTTTATTATGGTTAATTACCCACTATCTCTGACGAAAGTAAATTACAATGAAGCGCCTGCTTTGGAGATGTATAATGACCACACAATCTTTCAAACGGAACACTGGCTGAAATTCGTTGCTTCGACTCAAAATGCAGAACCGGTTATCGCTGTCGTTAAGTGTGGAGATCAAACCGTTGGACGATTTACCGGTTTAATCATCCGTAAATTCGACTTGCGTATCTTGGGGTCGCCCATGGTTGGGTGGACGACTTCGTATATGGGATTTAATTTAGAACCTTCCATTTCTCGTGCTGCTGCTCTTGTCGCTTTGGAAAAATTTGCATTTAGCGAATTAAAGTGTGTGCACTTTGAGCTTATGGATCGACATTTTAGCATAAGCGATGTTGAGCAAACAGGTTATACACATCGAATCTTGCGTAGTTTCGAAATAGACTTGCGTAAAAGTGAAGAAGAATTATTAGCGGCGATGAAACCAGAGTGTCGTCGTTGTATCCGTAAGGCTGAAAAAGTAGGCGTGCAAATAGAAGAGGCAAAAGATGAATCTTTCGCTGATGATTATTATTCTCAGTTGCAGGATGTTTTTGCCAAACAGGGACTTGTGCCCACCTATTCAAAAGAACGGGTTCAGGCTCTGATTAGGTATTTACTACCAACCGGCAACTTGCTTTTGGTTCGCGCTCGCAACTCTGAGGGTAAGTGCATTGCTACCGGTATTTTTCCAGCTTTGAATGATACGGTGTATTTCTGGGGAGGTGCAAGCTGGAGGTCTGATCAAATTCTGCGTCCCAATGAGGCGATACAGTGGTTTGCTATACGTTACTGGAAAAAAAGGGGAATTACAAAATACGATATGGGAGGCGGTGGGGAATATAAACGAAAATACGGGGGACATGAAATAGCAGTGCCATGGGTACGCAAATCGAAATACCGATTTTTAGGGTACCTTCGCAACTCTGTGCAAGCTGCATTCGCTTTTCGTCAGCGTCTGTTTGGCTTTAGAAAATCATAAATTACTCAAACTGACCATTTTGTAGTGTCATTCCCGCGCAGGCCCTGCCCTGAGCGCTAGCCGAATGGGCGGGAATCCATTAAAGTTTGTAGCGAACTGGATTCCCGTTTTCACGGGAATGACAAGTTGTGTTATACTGTTGTCAAATAAGTAATTATGTCAGTATTCCATTGAAATTCGGTCAGTTTGAGTAAATTACTACAAGGCCGCACACTCCCCATAGATAATTGTGAAAGTCTCTTTACTTGGCTTTACTTGCTGAAGACCGCCAATCATATTATAATCTGTTTTTGAAATCCAAAATTGAGAATTCAGGTTATAAATTATTGTTGATTGATTATTAGTTAATGGACACTCGCAACAATAAATCCCTACTTATTAAAAGTACAGATGAGCGATTTATGCGAGTCGCTATCGATTCTGCTCAGATCGCCGAGGAAAACGGCGATGTGCCCATAGGGGCAGTTATTGTTTATAAGAACCAGATAATCGGCAAAGCATACAACCAACGGGAACAGCTCAAAGACCCCACAGCCCATGCCGAAATAATCGCTCTGACCCAGGCTGCAGCGGCACTACAAACCTGGCGATTGAACGGCTGCACAATGTATGTGACATTGGAGCCTTGCCCGATGTGTGCGGGAGCTTTGGTCTTGAGCAGGATGGATCGATTAGTCTTCGGCTGCAACGATCCAAAGACGGGTGCCTGCGGAAGCCTATATGATATCGTGCGGGATGAGAGATTAAACCACCGTTTGGAAGTGACAACGGGCGTGCTTGCTGAGCAGTGCAGCAAGCTATTGCAGGATTTTTTTCAGAAAAAACGCTCAGATAAAACTGACTTGAAAGATAATTCTACCGAATTTCCAAAATAATCGAGAGGTCTTTATGCCGTATCGTCAAAAAAAGGTCGTAGTCATTGGAGCCGGTTCAGTCGGAACTGCGTACATATATGCCTTGCTGCCAAACGGAGTGGCTGGTGAAATAGCGCTTATTGATATTGATGAGCATCGAGTTGAAGGGGAGGTTCTTGACCTGTCACATGGCCTGCCTTTCATACCGCCTGTAACGATCAAAAAGGGCGACTATTCGGATTGCGCTGATGCCGATATCATTGTTGTTACAGCCGGTGCTAAGCAGCAGTCAGGTCAGAGTCGGCTGGATTTAATGCAGAAAAATGCGCAGATAATAAGAGCGATTTGCAGGCAGATTGCAGAACAAGATAGCTCTGCTGTCTTGGTTATGGTAACAAATCCGGTCGATGCCCTGACTTATGTAGCTCTGAAGGAGCTAAAATGGAACCACCAGCGTGTAATAGGCTCAGGCACAGTGCTTGATAGCGCAAGATTAAAGTATCTGCTCAGCCGACATTGCGGCATCGATGCGCGTAATGTTCACGCATATATTCTCGGCGAGCATGGTGACAGCGAAGTTGCCGCCTGGAGTATGAGTCACATCGCAGGTGTGTCCTTGAGAGAATACTGCAAGATATGCAGGGTATGTGATTATAACGACCATCATCGCAGGATAGCCGAAGAGGTTCGTGATTCCGCTTATCATATCATCGATTACAAAGGCTCGACTTATTACGGAATAGGATTGTCGCTCGTCCGCATTACAGAAACGATTTTGCGCAACGAGCACAGCATACTGACCGTTTCGAGCTTTTTGGATGGCCAATATGGAATTAAGGATGTCTGTCTCAGTGTTTCTTGTGTAGTTGGCGATAGGGGGGTAGAAATGATCATTGACACGGAATTGGCTGATGATGAGCTAAAAGCTCTGCGGGCTTCTGCGAGGATGATAAGGAAAGTACTCGACCAGATTAGCGTTTAGCCGTCGCCGGTACGGCGACTTAGCGCAAGTATAATTATTCCGAAAGCAGTATTGATAGGCCCTTCTGTAAGGCACCAATAGAGCGGCAGATCTTCTCGCAAATCAACGATAAAGAGTATTGCGCCGAAAAACCACGGCCGCAGCTCCAACACTTTTT
Source organism: uncultured Pirellulales bacterium (assembly GCA_964601185.1). Taxonomy (GTDB): domain Bacteria; phylum Planctomycetota; class Phycisphaerae; order Sedimentisphaerales; family Anaerobacaceae; genus CAZRMQ01. The sequence continues at coordinate 523 of CAZRMQ010000230.1, read as the reverse complement.
TTGCCGAACGATTGGAACCAGAACAAGTACCCACGTCACAAGTGCCTGCACGAGAAAGACCATAAAGGACCAGGCATTAGCCGGACATTTCGCGTTGTAGCCGAATCCGAAACCCGAAAGTGCAAGACAAATGACGATTTCTATTCATAACGTCATCTCTTCGAACTCAAATTGACCGGAGAAGCAGAATATAAAAGAACATGTTAAAATCCGGATTATAGAAAAGTGGGCATACATTCCACCTGTGGCGAACCTTCGGCGTATTAGATTGTGCTGTAGTGCTAATTACCGATTCTATTTGAAATCTCTTTCGATTTGACGGTTTGGTAGAAGTCTTTATCTGCGAGGATAGCTTCTGCGTCTGCCGGATTTTTGCCAATCTTTTCTTACATTGCCCCTTTGTGGGATATTCTTAATCGCGATCTTAGCTGTTTGAATCTTGAGTTTAGAAGAAAGCCTTGCAGGTGTTTTGCTTTTCAAAACCATCAGTGCATTCTCACACACCCTCGCGGTAGTCTTATCA
>CAZRMQ010000229.1:0-3595 GCA_964601185.1 uncultured Pirellulales bacterium | reverse complement strand
ACAGGGCTTTTTGATCAATAACAGTTAAGCGTTTGTTACGAAAGGTAGTGGCTACGGATTTTAGATCAGCTCAAAACAAGGATTATTCAGCATGATCAAGAATTACGGAGTCGCCGCTTTGCCCGCCGGTTACTTCCAGGAAGTGACTTTCCAGACTGCGGCCTTCAACAAGTTTACGGGGTGTCACGCCCATATCTAAAACACCGCGCAGAATAGCGCCAATAACAGCATCCTGATTAACGTGGTCGGCGGATAGGTTGAGCGTCACTAAATACTCTGCTGATCCTTTGCCATGATTGGCACCTGGATGAGACAGCATTTTTATATTACGCACCCCCTCAATTGAGCTTAAACGTTCCAGTTCGCTATTTTGGAGCGGCCGTGACAAGCATAGATTATATTCGCGATCGGCACGAGTAATTTCATCAACCGAACCGGCGAGAACCAGAGCGCCATGGTTCAGAATCGCCACATAGTCACACAGCTCCTGTATCTCGGCCAGATTGTGGGAACTTACCATGACAGTTGCACGCTGCCGTAATTGCTTGATTAGATCTCGAATCTGTCGGGCACCAGCCGGATCGAGTCCCGCTGTGGGCTCATCAAGAAGGATAACTTCCGGATGCCCCAGAAATGCCTGAGCAATTCCCAACCGTTTAACCATACCATGGGATAAACTACCCACACGCCTTTTGGCATACGATTGGAGCCCTACCATATCAAGGCTGTGTATGACCTCTTCCTGGGCCTGTTGCTTTGTACGACCGGCGAGTAACCGAAAAAAAACGAGTTGATCCAGAATCGGTACATTTCGTTGGAACTGCGCGTCTTGCGGCAGAATACTCATCCGTCCCCGTAAACGGGAAATATATCGTGTATTAATGCCGAGGACCTCAACTGTGCCGGTATCGGCCTTCAGGAAGTCTGCGACAATGGAAAAAAGAGTAGTCTTTCCAGCACCATTGGGTCCGAGTAAACCAAAAATGGAATGTGATGAAACCTCAAAGGATACATCATTAAGGGCCTGAATCTGCCCAAATCTCTTTGATAATCCTTTTATAGATACAACATGCTTCATTTTTATTTTTAGACCTATAGATCTCGCGTCTGAAAGCGGTAATACCCCAGCATCAAGAACAACGCCGTATACACAAGACAAGCTAAGACCGCACCCAGCCAATGGGCCGGCTCCGGATGGAGCAGATTACTTTGCCATCCCCACGGCAAAACATACATGAAATATTTCGCCGGTTTCCATGCAAAGCTACCTGCGATCGCGCCAAGCAAAACACCAGCAATCGTCACCTTCGCCAAGACCAGAGAGAGAAACGGTGAATCCACTAATGCAGAAATCAGCGAACAAACGGCGATATAGGGCACCATAAGAATTGCCAGAGCCAGAAAACCGTGTGCTGCCCAGCCCGCCAAGGCCAGCGCAGGATAGATTCTGGTCTTCATGCCGAGATAGAATGTAATCGTAACAACAATAATTGCCACGACCGCGGTAGAAAAAATAACCGTTCCGAGGAAACGTCCGAAATAGATGTTACTCCGTTCGGTTCTCAACAGCAGATAACGCAGGCCATAGCTCTGGATATCGCCGCTGACCTGATTATACGCCAAGAAGGAAATTACAAAAGGCATGCCGAATAGCAGCACCAGGAAAATCGCTGATAATAGAGCCGGCCTTTTCTCAAGAAGAAAACTCGTCCAAGGATCGAAATCAGCGTACTTCTTTTGCTCCTCTACGCCCACGGCAGTATCATTCGAATCACTCGTAACGGAGCGCTGACGTGCTGCGCTTTGTTGGATGATTTCCTTCATTGATTTTTGTCCTAAGATCCATTGGGTGACCGGTTGGCCAATGTCGATAATTGTATTCCTGATGGCCTGAGGATCCGTGTGGCCCATTTCCCGCTCTTGTCGGGCCATTAATTGCTCCACAGGCATGATTAATATATGAGCTACAGAAAGACCAAAGATTAATGCAATCAGAAGATAAACCAGCCCTGAGCCACTCCGCACCGCGTAACGGCTCCAGTACAAGCTGATAAGGCGAATATGACCTATAGTTGGCCTTTTCAGATTCATCTCACTTCGACTCTCAACTTGAAACGCACCAGAGAATTATCCGGCTCAGTTGGTCAGGTCCTCCTTAAAGGTCGTGTTCAACAGGATAAGTGTAATGATTGGATAAATCAGCCCGATGATGGTCCCGATATTGAAACCTCCCCCCATTTCAGACGGGAACATGATTCCGGAGATAACACTGCTGACAATCGAAATGACAGCATAGGTGTTACCGATCATCCGCCCCAAGAACTTCTTCAGTTTCAGATACCCTATACCTGACAGCAGTAAAAGCACACTGGATATGAGGGAAAGGGCAAAGATAAAAATAAAAACAGGGAGTCCCATGTTTTGAAAGGCCTCAAATTGAGTCTTTTGAGCTTCATTCATATCATCAGTTGGTATTTTCCCAATGAAAGCAAAGAAAGCAGCAAGTCCAAGAAGCCCTATAAAACCCCAGCCGGAAAAAATGAAATTAATTACTGCAAGAGCAGTCAAACCGCCGGGCCGTTTCTGTTCACTCATTGTTCTGTCCCTTCTTTTAACTCATTAGCAAACCTTTTATCTCTTACTAATCTATAATCTGTTTCGATTTCAATGATTTATATACGATTTCTCATTTACTGTCAAAGGTGAATTTTGATAGGTAATGCTTGAAAATATATAAAAAGCCCCATGGGTCACACAGGGCTTGAGTATCAAGAATAGTTAAGCCTACAGCGAAAGGCCAGATAGCAGCCAGAGGCCGCTTATCTCGTCACTCGTGCCGCAGTGCTTCAATAGGGTCGAGACGGGCGGCCTTGAGTGCCGGGAAATAGCCGAAGATTACACCAACCGCGGCCGAAAACAAAAAAGAAATGACGACTATGCCCAGGTTAAGCACGAAGGGAACGTGCAGGGCATGGCTGAGTCCGACGGAGCCGACGAGAGCCAGTATGATGCCGAACAATCCGCCGAAGGAAGACAACACCACCGCCTCCACCAAAAATTGCTGCATCACCTCACGTTCGAGGGCGCCGATGGCCAGCCGGATACCTATTTCCCGCGTCCGCTCGGTGACCGAGACCAGCATAATGTTCATAATGCCGATACCGCCGACTAAAAGACTCACGGCGGCCACCGCACCGAGCAGCGCGGTGAGCACCTATGTGGTTGAAGTAAGCATCCTGGTTATCTCTTTCATGTCCATCACGCTGAAATTATCGTCTTCGCTCGGCGAGATATGCCGGCGCTGGCGCATTAAACGCTCGATTTCACTCAGGGCCGGCAGCGAAAGACCTTACATCGGCCTGAAGCCACGTATCTCATCGCTTCCCTCGACTTTGCTCGGGACAGGCTTAGTTCGTATCTCGCATCTTGATACTCGATTCTGGATTCCCGTCTGCGCAGGAATGACATCAGCAAATGAAAAAAGCCCCGTGGGTCACACAGGGCTTTAATATCAAGAACAGTTAAGCCTTACAGCGAAAGGCCTGACTATCAGCATCCGAGCCTAATGGATTCCTGCTTTCGCAGGAATGACAAG
>CAZRMQ010000228.1:0-3625 GCA_964601185.1 uncultured Pirellulales bacterium | reverse complement strand
CTGTGCCGGATGTCTCATCCATCTTCCACCATCCGATAAGACTTGGGTCCATCTCCTGGGCTGCGCTTGCTCCAGCGAGACCCAGCACCAACATAAAAGAAATTAGGTAAATCATTTTTCTATACATAATATGCCTCCTTCAAACAGTAAATCAAAGAACAATATCTATGCTTTGGCTACACACCAAAGCACCAACTAAGAATACAGAAGACTGAATATTGACTTCTGGAAAAGTTGCGCCCTTCCGACTCTGCCTCGGCTTTACCGGACAAGCACTCGACTAACTGCTAAAAAAGAGAACTTTTAATATGGCCTGATTTTCTACCTCCTTCCTTCAAAAGCCCAAAATGGGCGGTTAAATGAGATGTAATCATCTCCATTCTACGGCACAAAGGCTACTGCCTTGTACCTTGCATAAAATAAGTGCCCAGGAAAATAAAAATCCATCAACTCCAATAATTCAAAAAAGTATACGTTATTTTTTTATCTTTTTAATTGTTTAGTCCTACCTCATCGTGATCAGCGTACACAATCTGTTCATCGTCACCAGGCATTAATCCGATGGAGATGAAATACGTAAGCCGATATCATCAATGTACAAATCACCCGCACTACTTGGTTGCGTATTAGCTCTGTCGCCGACACCTATAGACATCTTCGTGACAGCCTGCAGATTTACACCGGTAAATTCTGTCAGCGGTATATTCCACTGCGTCCAGGTGGTTATGTTCGTTGCAGCAGGATCAAGATAGTTTACAATCGCACTGTTGCCTGCATCATCCTGTAGTGCCACATAAAGCTGCTCGCCAATATTGCTCTCTATGCCGATATCCTGCGATTGCCAATTGCCTGTGACCGAAGTGCTTGTGCTAACATCTGAAAATTCGGCTGTACACGTCGCATCGACATTATGGCTGGTCAGGCATAAGCCTATATAGACATCCGAAAGCATAGCTATATCTATAGAGCCCAGCACTGTCCAAGTATTTCCGTTATCAGAATACTCTCCGGTAAAGGTGTTTCCGCTGCGAGTCAATCTCACCCATTGAGGAGCTGTGATATCAATCACTGCCGTTTGATCGCTGGCAGCACCTCCATTAATACGGTATTGGAAACTAACTCCATTACTCGGAGTGACAACTATCATAGCATGTACAGAACCTGGCTCCAGTAACTCGCGGATCATAACTCCCGCTTTGGCCCAGGGGTCGGTGTTACTGATGCTGACCACTCTCGCTGTTATGCTGCCAATACCAGAGAGCTGTTTGTAGGCAAAGCGGAACTGGTCAGCCGTATCCCAGATGTCTGTGCCGCCAGCAGTCATCTTGATTGGCGGCCCTTCTGTGAAACTACCAGGGGCTAATAAGCCTCTTAACCAGATTGTTAAGGATGTAGCGCCGTCTTTAGTCCAGTCCTGTGCATCTGCCCAGATGCGTTCAGCTTCAGAATAAAGCAGTGTCCCAGTCTTTTCATAGCCAGTACCCTCATTTACGGTGCCATCGTTATCGTAATGCATATACATAGCTTGAGAACCGCTATGAACGATACTGCGTTCGGCAAACGGCGGGTCAAAGTAACCTACGGTCATGCCGGTATTATTCACAAAATAATCGCCCCAAGTATCGTATATCTTATTATCGGTGTCATTATAGTCTTCAAAGTTATCTACTATCGTAAAGTTAGTTACAGTAAAGCTCCAGACGTTGCCTTTATAGATTCCTGGGCTGGTCGGGGCATTAACTTCATCGACCCGCCAGTAATATGTCTGGTTCCAATCGAGAAGGCCGGGAGGATCGTAACTATTAGCATCCTGGTTTGGGCTGACCAGCACATCTCGTGTATCAGTTACACTAGCCTCGTTGACGTCGTTGAATTCCGTTCCAAAGTACACATTATGCGTAGCGGCATATATTCCCGGCCTCCACCTTAAGACGGCATCCCGCGGCACGTCTCTCATACCGTTGGCGGGTTTGGGTTTGCCGGCTTTCCCCGGAATGATACTTATACCGAGCATATATTGGACAGCGTTTAAATAAAGCCTATAGCCTTCATCGGTCAAGTTATACCCTCTAGCGGGGTTAACATCCCTGCCATTACCTGCTGTCTCATGCGCGCCTATACTAAAGGTCATTCTCAGGTTTGTAGCGTAGGTACCGGAGCCGTTGTAGAACTCAACACCCTCTTTCCATTCGGCTATCCAGAGCCATTCGTTGCCCACTGTTTTTGCAATTAGCGTACCATTGCCAGCATCGGCAGTGCCAATAAACGTAGCATGGCCTGAACCTAATGTTGGGTCTACAACCTGTACCTGGTTATTCGGATCCAACGATATTCCTTTGAAGATGAGATGCCCCGGCTCTATTACCTGCATCAGAGGCGAACCCTGGTCACCATTATTCAGAGGAAGCTCTGCATCTCCGTTGTTGACCCAATTCCAACGGGTGCTCCTGAGCGCGTATGTACAGCAGTTCATCATTGGTGCAGTAACAGAGTTCCATAGTGAAGCTTCTGTGGCATCGGTACTAAGAACGCCGCTTTGGGTTGTGGCACTGACAATCACCAGGTCGGCGGCGTTAAGTTCAACAACTTTATCTGCGGTGAGTTCATCCCAGTATGCCGGCCTGAAATCGACCGTATAACCTTCGTCCGTAAGCTTGTCAACCCACTCCTGAGAATCATTAACACCATCACTGTCTGCGTCCCAGTCCATTGCAACCCAGACTATAGTCTGGGCATTAACGGATGTAATTACACACAAGCTAAGTAATAAAAGTAAGGGGATAAGTTTCTTAATCATAATAATCCTCCTTTCTCAAACATTGGTAATTGGTGAATTATTTAACCATTTAACCAATTCACAGTGTGCTTTGGCTACGCACTAAAACAGAAAATCAGAGTAAAGGTTTTCTCATTAGCGGATAATCGAAATGCCAACTTGCTACCTCCGTCACATTCTTATTCACATAAGAAAAATTGTAGAGATTTTCCCTTTATCACAGCAGAAACTAAACTGCCAAAAAGAAAAACAACAAACTCCAAATTATATTTATATCAAATTCATCCTGTTAACTGCAAGGAAAATCCTTAAAATATGCAAGGAAAATCCCTCAAATATCAAGAAAATCGGGGCCTATGCCGATTCAGCTACGGCTCGACATAGGCCCCTAAACTCTTGCCTGCTCAGGCCTGCCCCGAGCGTAACCAAAGGGAGCAAGACCGATACGGGTTTTCCTGCGTTAAGGAATACGTAAGCCGATATCATCAATGTACAAATCACCCGCACTACCTGGTTGCGTATTAGCTCTGTCGCCGACACCTATGGACATCTTCGTGACAGCCTGCAGATTTACACCGGTAAATTCTGTCAGCGGTATATTCCACTGCGTCCACGTGCCTATGGTTGTTGCAGCAGGGTCAGGATGTTTGACCACTGCACTATTACCGGCGCTATCCTGCAATACTACGTAAAGCTGCTCGGCAATATTGCTCTCTATGCCGATATCCTGCGATTGCCAATCGCCTGTGACCGAGGTGCTTGTGCTAACATTTGAAAATTCGGCTGTGCAGGTCGCATCGACGTTATGGCTGGTTAGGCATAAGCCTATATAGACATCCGCAAGCATAG
>CAZRMQ010000227.1:0-3666 GCA_964601185.1 uncultured Pirellulales bacterium | reverse complement strand
TCCGAAAGCAGCGCCCGCATAGCAGGCACCACTAATTTGTGGCCGCTTAGAATGCAAAAATTCTTAATATTTGCCTCAGCCGCCTCTTTAACCGCCACAGCCGTAGCCGGCGCTGTGGTTTCAAAGCCAACCGCAACGAAAACAATTATTTTATTGGGATTGTCTTTAGCTAATTCAATAGCGTCTTCACTGCTCAGAACAACTTTGACATTGCCTTTTGTGCGTTTTGTTTCGAGCGAGCCGTCTTTGCCTGGTACGCGAACCATATCACCGTAGGTGGCAATTATGCAGTCGCTGCGGTCTGCCAATTGCAGGACAATATCAATGTAGCTCTGGTCGGTAACGCAGACCGGGCAGCCGGGGCCGGATATCAGCTTTACCTGCTTTGGCAAAGTTGACTTTATACCGCTGCGGAAAATGGAGACAGTATGAGTGCCGCAAACCTCCATTATATTTATTTGCCGGCCCAACTGCTTGCAGGCAGCGTCTATCTGATTTTGTGCTTTATAAAGTTTATCGAGCATCTGGTTTCGTTATACGTTTGAAGGTTGCGCAACTCGTTTCGTCTATCGTCTTTCGGTTACGTCTTAAACGACGCTTCATGCTTAACGCAACCGATACGAGCCGCGCAAACGCAACCGATTGACGTTTCTTTCGTGCTCATTCTATTCTTTGATACGTTTATGGTCAATCTTTGGTTTAACCCGTGAGATAGTCAATTTTATCTCACGGGTTTGAAGTGCGGTTAAATCCATCAAATGCAGGGTAAGCCTGGTAGCCTGGTAGGATGGACTTTAGCCCATGCTGTTTCTTTGCAGAGTAAGATTTGACAAATTCACGGGAAAAAGATATTATTTGAATCAAAGTTATGGCGAGCAGATAGAGATGAAGATTCGCGATGTCGTCAAACTGATAGAAGCTGACGGTTGGTATATGGTTGCCACAAAAGGCAGTCATCGCCAATATAAGCATCCAACTAAGCGAGGTCGCGTTACGATTGCTGGTCATCTCAACGACGATTTAGCGCCGGGCACCTTAAACAGCATTTTCAAGCAGGCTAAATTGCAAAAACCAAAGAAAGGTAAATGAATATGCATCGGTTTTTGATTGTTATCGAAAAAGCAAACGGCAATTATTCGGCTTATTCACCTGATTTACCTGGTTGTGTGGCTACAGGTAAAACCCGAGAGCAGGTCTCGCGGAATATGTACCAGGCTATAGAAATGCACATACACGGCTTGCTCGAAGACAAATTGCCTGTACCCAGGTCACGTTCTTTCGCTGAATATATCGCCGTTCCCTCATAGCTCGGCAGGGTGTGATGATCTACTCTACCTCCGCTTTTGTTTCGCCTGCCCCTGCGCTTCCCGACGCAAGACGGGGCGGCGGGCAAGAAGCTGCAGGGGCTACGAAGCACGAGAATCGCAACAGTCCTGCTTTTTCTCTCATTTTTTAATTATTTCCTCGCTTTTTTAATCCGATAAAAGAATTGCCAGATAAAAGCGGAATTCTGCATTCTTGACTGTGCAACAAATCGCAGTGTGCAAGACTACAATGGGGGTAAGCGATTGATAAATGTGCGAGCGAGTTTTATTTTATAAACGAGGGAAATAAAATGGAAAGCAAAAATTCAGGCAAACTTCTGGATATCTGGAAGAAGATGTTGTGTTCGATTCAGAGAGACAAATCAAAAGAACATGAAAAAAAACGCTTTGAGAAATACATTAAAGATATCGCAACAAACCAGAAGTGCACCAAGCAAGAGGAAGAAACACCAAAGCGAGTTTTTGTTGTAGTGACTCACTATATGGGTGGATCGGCTGCTGAGCAAGTGTTTTCTTCAGACAAAGCAGCACAGACGTACATTATCAATCGTAACGATGAAGGAGGAAGTCCAACGGTTCAGGAGTTCTCTGTGCAGGGAATAATGAAAGATAAAGGTTATGTTTTTACCGCTGGATCATACGATCCAAGCAACGACATTCATAATCTAATTGGAATCTATGGCAATTTTGATGATGCATACAAAGCTGCAGGAGAGCAAGGCGAAGTCCTTCAGAAAGAGATCCATAATAATTAAGAAAATGTACTAATGTTAAACTGGGATCAGACACGAGTGTTGGCTTCTATTTATTTATGTATTTATTTCGTAGATAAATTTGATAGATATATTAAAAAATTCTGGAAAAAAAGAAAACCAATAATATTATTAAAAACAGATTATTTAGGAGGGGCATATGCGATTCTTCATGGAATTGTGTAATAATTCTGGGATTTGGATTGGTTATTTCGCTGGTATTACAATTCTCTCCATTGTTCCCGGTATAGCTAATTTCCCGCGTTTTCTCTATGAGCGTAGAAATCAACAAGCGAATCCAGAACGCACTAAATGGGATATTTATGGATATGCTTTACGCTTCTCTATCTTCGACGCTATTCAAATATTCCTTGGTTATTTCTTAATATTCTTAAACGTGCAGATTATTTCTTTCTTTTTCTCTACATCCTCCAAATGCGCGATGGCTGTATCAGGTATTCTTATTTTGATATTTTTATTTTACTCTCTCTTTAGCATTTCTGGGCAATCTGTTGAGGTACTCAATAAGATTTTAATCGATCCTGGTATAAAGACTATTAAGATCACATGGAAAGGCATTATCATAGACTTGAATCAAAAAACTCCTTCTAAAGATACTGAAACAGAAAAAGGTACGACAAATTCAAGTTAAAATGAATCATAGAATAAAAGGTCAGCCACCTATTATGTTAGCAGATTTCTCCGCACGGGCGAGTAGCAGCCACTGAACCTGTGTTTTTGGGTGAACCGTCAATGCGATGCCGGACAAGTCAAAAATGGTGGGGCATCCATTCTACGTATTTAGAAATCGGTGGGGCATGCCCCACCCTACCAAAAATTGTGACGACAGATGACAGAAGACAGAAGGCAGAACGACTATCTTGAGAATCAAGTGGTGTAAGCCATCCCTCGGCGAACAATTCTCGGCTTCAAATTATCCTTTCAATAATCCTTTAGGATTCAATGAAGCTGCCAAGCGATGTAGTCTTAAGACTACATCGCAAGACCAAGGCAGGAGCATTTTCTCAAGAATTAGATTGCCGCGTCGGCCAATAGACGGCCTCCTCGCAAAGACAAGTGCCAACCCTGTGTGATGGCGGCTGAGCCTATCTCACGGGGTAAAATTTAACTTGAAAATTAGGCCGTTTTTGGTATAATACTCATCAAATTAAAAAGTAAATATTGATGCTCGATTCTGGATGCTCGATACTCGATATTGGATACAGAAGTTTACCCGCCGGATGCGGGACAGTAGACAGCTTGTCCGGCGTAGCTTTAGCGAAGACGGAAGGACAGAACAGAACATATCAAGAATGGGGGAGATCGCAAGGCAGAAGACAGATGACGGAAGACAGAACTCAGAAATTCACCCCATGATATGGCGGCTGCGCCTATCTCACGGGGCAAATCAAAAGTTAAAACTTGCCCTGAGCGAAGCCGAATGGGTCAAAACGTAAAATTAGAACGCAAAAATTCCACCGTTAGCCGTGGCACTTGTTGCCACGGTTTGCTCGACAATTGTCGAGAATCTTCGACAAATCGGCCTATTTTTATGCAAAACAAAGCCAATTTTCAAAAAAGTCAAATGG
>CAZRMQ010000226.1:0-3674 GCA_964601185.1 uncultured Pirellulales bacterium | reverse complement strand
TGTAACAACTCACCACCTTTTTCGCTACTTGTTGCACTTATGAGTTGAATCCGCCGTATATTAAAAGCGGTAAAAAGGGTAGATTCTCGTCTGCGTGGGAATGGTAGAGAGAGAATAAAATATAAATGGTAGCGATGAGACAAATAGAAGAGTTCGGACAGCGGATTGGACGCGAATTTGGCGCCGAACGAGTTATACTCTTTGGCTCTTATGCGCGAGGCGAAATCACAGAAGATTCGGATATCGACTTGCTTGTGGTTGCTAATACCTCTCTATCTCCAACAGAACGTTATGGTGCGGTTCGACGGTTGTTAGCTGATGTACCTTCCAGCTTTGATATTATTGTCAAGACGCCGGAGGAATACGTTCGCTGGCGGTCTGTAGTAAATAATATTGTCTATTTTGCAGACAAATACGGGAAAGTTCTTTATGAACGAACAAACTCGTGAAGCTGTTCGATAATAGCGAGCGAAAGCGAAAAGCGACTGGGACGCCGTGGAGATTCTTACAGCCAGTAAACGATGTCCGACCGACACGGTTTGTTTTCACCGCCAGCAATTTGTTGAAAAGCTGCTGAAGGCTCTTCTTACTAAACATGATATTGAAGCGCCAAAGACACATGATTTGCGAAGATTGATACAGTTAGCACAGCCTTTTGCGCCGGAGCTTTCCTTGTTGGCTGATGTGTCGGACGAATTGACCATTCATGGAGTTGAAACGAGATACCCAGGTGAGTGGAGACAGATCAAAAAGTCAGAGATGAAACGAATGATCGAATTAGCAAGACGTTTCAGTGATATTTTACTTGTGAAACTGGAATGATCAAAAATAGCCAAGTGATGTAACCAAATTCCTTCCTTTTATCACGCTTTTAATTGTCTTTATTCTCAATAGACGATATAATTTCTAAGAATTTTAAGAAGTGTCCGAGGAGAAAATATGGCTAAGTCTAAAAAAGTAGTATTAGCATATAGCGGTGGGCTGGATACCAGCGTTATTCTGCCGTGGCTGAAAGAGATCTACGGCTACGAAGTGATAGCATTTGCAGCAGACCTGGGTCAGGGTGATGAATTAACCGGCATCAAACGTAAGGCGCTGGCCAGCGGGGCGGTTAAGTGTATCGTAAAAGACCTGCGTAGAGAGTTCGTCGAAGATTGCCTCTGGCCGCTGCTTAAATCAGGCGCTGTGTACGAGAAAGAATATCTATTAGGTACAAGTATCGCCCGGCCTCTCATCGCCAAACATCAAGTAGAAGTCGCTCACGCTGAAGGAGTAACAGCGGTAGCTCACGGTGCAACCGGCAAAGGTAATGACCAGGTACGTTTTGAATTAACGTATATGGCTTTGGACCCATCACTGAAAATTGTTGCACCATGGAAAGACCCCAAATTTACGCTTACTTCCCGCGAAGCTGCGGTGGATTACGCCAAAAAGCATAAGATTCCAATCGAGCAAAGCAAAAAGAAAATCTACAGCCGCGACCGAAACCTATGGCATATCAGCCACGAAGGAGCAGATCTGGAAGACCCTACCAACGAGCCCAAAGATGATTTATTCGTTATCTCTCGGCCGATCTCAAAGACTCCTGATAAACCGGACTACGTAACAATAGGTTTCCATGAAGGTATGCCAATAAAACTAAACGAAAAATTAATAAGCGGCGTAAAGCTCATCGAAGCATTGAACGAGCTTGGTGGCAAACATGGCGTTGGCCAGGTAGACATAGTTGAAAATCGTCTGGTGGGTATGAAATCACGAGGAGTCTATGAAACGCCTGGCGGTACGATTCTTGTTACTGCGCATAACACTTTAGAGAGCCTGACGCTGGACAGGGAAACAATGCACTACAAGCAACAGCTTGCATTGAAGTACGCTGAGCTGGTTTACTATGGCCTGTGGTTCAGCCAGTTGCGCGAGGCTCTTGACGCATTTGTCGATGTCAGCCAGCGAAACGTCACCGGCTCGGTACGGCTGAAACTTCTTAAAGGCCGGTGCACACCGGCTGGCGTAAAAAGCCCGAACAGCCTGTATCGGACGGACTTAGCGAGCTTTAAGATGGGAGCTGAGTATAATCCGACGGATGCGACCGGCTTTATTCGGTTGTTTGGCTTGCCGATGAAAGTTGCCGCAGCGGTGAAACAAAAGGGGCGTGAGAGCACCAAATTATAATTTATTGTGCTGTTTTACAAGGATGATGTTGTGGCAGTACCGGATTGGATTTGGTTTGTTTTTCGTTTTGCGTTTGGATGCTGTGTTGGCAGCTTTTTAAACGTTGTTATCTATCGATTACCTCGTGACAAGTCCATAGTAACTCCGCCTTCTGCCTGTCCTGCCTGCGGCAAACACATTCGTTTTTACGATAATATACCGCTGATTTCCTGGCTGCTTTTAGGTACTAAATGTCGATATTGTAAAGCGCCCATATCACCTCGTTATTTTATTATCGAACTGTTTACGGGTATTCTTTTCGTCGGCCTTTTTGTTTTGTATTTTCGCACCGGTTTGCGAGACGGCTTAGGTTCTTTTCTGGGTGGTGGTTGGATAATCTATCTTGTCTCAATTATTTTGTTGGTTTCTTTTACCGCTGCTTCAGCGATTGACCTGGAGCTTTGGATTATCCCACTTTCTATTTGCTGGCTCGTAACCGCCGTAGGATTGTTGGTTTCTGCCGTTGGAGGTTATATAATTGATTCATTTTTGATTCGTGCATATTGGCTTTTGCCAAGTGCCTCAGCCAAAACCGGCTCACTGGCGATTGGGGCTTCTGTAGGTTTGGCTGTCTCTTTGTTGCTCCTTACAACCGGTTTGATTAAAAGAAGTTACGAAGCAGAAGACAAAGGACAGAGGACAGAGGACAGAGAGCAGAATACAGAGGACAGAAGTGAACATGAGTTTAATCATCGTATGGAGGTCTGTAAGGAAATCATTTTTTTGTTGCCGATTATCATTTGCTCAGTAGTTACTTTCTTGATCGTCAGAGAATCCGTTTCGATAAGTAACTGGTGGTTGGATTTTTCGCAACGTCCTGTAATTGCAGGTTTTTTGGGCAGTCTATGGGGTTATTTTGTAGGTTGTGGGATTGTTTGGGTAACTCGAATTGTTGGAACATTAGCCTTCGGAAAAGAGGCAATGGGACTTGGGGATGTGCATTTAATGGGAGCAGCAGGGGCGGTAATTGGGCCGATTTTCGTAGTCATTGCATTTTTTATTGCGCCTTTCTTCGGATTGACCTGGGCAATTTTCCAAATGTTTTTTAGAAAAACTCGACAAATTCCTTATGGTCCATTCTTGTCATTGGCCGTATTTACTGTTATGATTTTACACGACTGGATAATTAATTATTGGGCTTTTATACTTTATCGTTAGGATGAAGAAATTAAATTTCAGTGTTTAAGGAGAGACAAAATGCGAAACATTAATCCGAAAACTATCGCGCTGTTGATTTGCATGGTATCAATTACTTTATTGTGTGGCTGCACAGACTGGCAGAAGAAATATGATTACCTGAATGTAGAGCACGAAAATCTAAAGGGCAGATTTGAAAGCCTGCAGGTAGAAAAGGACCAGTTTGCTCAGCGGATTTCTCAAGATCAGGAGACTATACAGGAGCTGCAAAAACAGATTCAAGAGCGTAAACAAAGCCCAGCCGAGGTCACTGGCTTCGGAGAAGGTTA
>CAZRMQ010000225.1:0-3699 GCA_964601185.1 uncultured Pirellulales bacterium | reverse complement strand
TCTGCCCTCAAAGCAGATTTCTCCACTTCGCCCCTGTTTCTGTCTTCGACAGAAGACACAGGGGCTCCGGTCGAAATGACATACGTTTCTTTCTGCAGGTTTTACCAATCCATTGTCCGCCCCTTAGGGGCTGCGAAAGACGAACAATCTTGACAGGCACCCTTTATCTCTTAAACTGTCAATTATTGCTTGTCTTAAACCGATATTTGGATTATATTAACCAAGTAGAGTATGTAAGAAAACCGGGCAATGAACGATTTGGAATTAATAGAACTGTTCGAGAACCCTCGTCCGGGGCGAGAGTACTGCATAACTATTAAATGTCCGGAATTTACCAGTGTTTGTCCCCGGACAGGTCAGCCGGATTTTGGCGAGATTGTAATTGAATACTGCCCCGATAAATTGTGCATTGAGCTAAAGAGCCTGAAGCTCTATATGCAAAGCTATCGTAATAAAGGTATTTTCTATGAGGCCCTAACCAACGATATCCTGGATGACTTATACAATACCTGCAAACCACGCTGGATAAAGGTTACCTCTCGATTCAGACCTCGTGGCGGGATAACTACTGAGGTAGCCGCAGAATATAAAGCCGAAAAATAAATAACAAATTTATCAGAGGTGACAAAATGGCAATTGCATTTCATTGTTGTCATTGTAACAGAAGGGTGGAAGCACAAGACAGTGCTGCCGGTAAATGGGCAAAGTGCCCGGCGTGCCACAATAAAATATATGTCCCCGATCTCAAGACCGCTGATGATCTCAAACTTGCTCCGATAGACGAAAGCGAGGAAGAAAGAAAAAAGCGGCTAATGGCAGAAACACATCAGCTTACACAGGACATATTGCTGGAAAGAGACACCCCCGAGGCAGCGTATGGAGTCAGCGGGTCGACGTCCGAGGTGAGTGACAAAGAATTAACGAAAAATATAATTGTTTATCTACGACAAATGGCCGATGGTGAGCTGGACGAAGCTCAAAAAACCACAGATTCTATCGCTCCTTATGGCCGCCAGGCAGTAAAGATTCTCGACAAAATTGCACTTAGTGAAATACCTGAGCCTGAATTAGCTAATGTCCCTCCACAGGTACTTTCGGGACTAATAAGAAATCTACGTACGCGAATAAGCTAACCACGGCGAATAATTTTTCTTAAATTCGTCCTAAAAGTCCTAAAAAATGTCCTCTATCTACAAAATTTTTACGATTTTTTCGGCACTATGAAAATAACAGGTAAAACAGGTTTCGCCAGTTTTGACAAAATATACCTATTTGTTATATTTTACAATGGAAACAGTAAACATAGCTTGATTTAACTTCGTATTAAAACTTGGGGGAAACTTAGAATGGCTAATGAAACAACAGTTGTGCATGTTACCCATGAAGCGATAGGGAAAATTGGCGGAATTGGGGCTGTACTTCAAGGTTTTTTTACCTGCAAATCCTATCTTGATGCAATTGACAGGTCTATCATTATCAGCCCACTGTTTACAACTGAGGGTTCCGTATTAGACCGGCTCGGTGAAAACGGAGAGGTTCTCTATTCATCCATTGATGGCCTCATAAACCCTGCATACGCTCCGGCTTTCCGTAAGCTCGAAAGCTACTACAATACAGGTATTGTCTACGGCAGACGAACATTTATTGATGAGCAGACGGGCATAAAAAGCTCGCCCGAAGTGCTTCTGATCGATGTCAGATATGTCAACAAAGGAATCATCAACGACTTCAAAAAACGTCTGTTCGAGGAATTCGGTATTCGCAGTCATTTGTACGAGAGCCTATGGGAGTACGAACAGTATATCAGACTTGCGCCTGTGGCAATTGCTGTGCTAAAAGCACTTGATGCGGCTAAAGAATCGACGGCCATTATCGCGCATGAGTTCATGGGAATGCCCACGGCACTGGCAGCTATACTCGAACCCTATTGCGATTTCAAAACGGCTTTTTATGCCCATGAAGTGGCCACAATGCGCCGCATTGTAGAGGAACATCCTGCTCATGATACGATGTTCTATAACGTAATGAAACAGGCCCATAAAGACAAACTCTATGTTAATGAAGTGTTCGGCGACCAGAGCTCATTCTTCAAACACGCTCTTGTAGAAGCTGCAAAATACTGTGACCAAATTTATGCCGTAGGAGATTACGTTGTTGACGAATTGCGGTTTCTTGCACCGGAATTTGAATCTGCCGATATTAATATTGTTTACAACGGCATACCAGCTCAGCAAATATCTGTCGCCGAGAAACTGGCATCGAAAGAAAAACTAAAAAAATATTGCGAAAACCTGCTCGGATTTAAACCTGACTTCGTCTTCACGCACGTAACAAGGCTGATACGAAGCAAAGGACTATGGCGTGATTTGCGCGTATTGCGGAATATAGAAAATCAGTTCCGAGCTCAGGATAAAACCGCGGTGTTTTTCCTGCTGTCCACCGAGGTGACGCAGCGGCCCAGCCATGACATCTATAATATGGAAGCGGCATATAATTGGCCTGTCGCCCACCGTGAAGGCTGGCCGGACCTGTCCGGCGGTGAGGCTGACTTCTATGCCAAGATACAGGAATTCAACGCTCAGAGCCGCAACATTAAGGTCGTCTTTATTAATCAATTCGGCTTTTACAGAAAAAACTGCGGCAGCAGAATGCCGGCAGATATGGAATTTTTGGACATCCGAAAAGGAACCGATATCGAGTTTGGCCAGAGTATTTATGAACCATTTGGGATATCCCAGCTCGAGCCACTGACTTTCGGCGGGATATGTGTTTTCAGCAGCGTCTGTGGATGTGCAGGATTGCTACGGGACGCAGCCGGAACAACTGAGGATGTAAACCCAGTTATAGAACGAAATTCTCTAACGGCTTCAACTCCCGATATATCGGGACCGTTAAAATCGGTGGATTTCTCTAACGGGCTAAAGAACGTTATTATCGCAGACTACACCAATCTTTCGACTATGCCCAGGACAGGCAAGACAAGTTTAGATGATTTCGACTACGCTCAGGACGGGTATGCTGATATCGAAGACCTGCTGCAAATCGACTGGTCAGTACGAGACCAAATAGAAGCAAATATCAGCGAACAAGTTGCTCAACAAATAATCCAGCGCCTGCACCCGTTCTTGCTTTCGCAAGAAAGCACGGGTGAGATTGAAAGCATGATTCGAACCGGTTATGAGCTTGCAAAAAATATGACTTGGGATGTAGTAATGCAGAACTACCTGCTGAGTAATCTAAAAAAGACACCGAACAAAGTTCATACCTAATAAGGTGTGCCCTGCACACCAAAAAAATTTGAATTTAAGGTGGGCACGACCCACCCTGCATCGGAGTGTCTAAAGTGCCTAAAGTCAAAATTTACAACTTTAGGCACTTTAGCCCACTTCCTTCGACAAAGCTCAGGACAGGTTAGGCACTTTTATCAAAGAACGACCGAATTAACTACTATTAGTTAGGCGCGGGTAAACGCAGCCCTATATCATCAATGTACAAATCTCCTGCACCTCCAGGCATCGTATTGGCCCTGTCACCTACACCAATAAATATCTTCTTGATTGCCTGCAGATTTACTCCGGTAAAGCTCGTCAACGGAATATTCCACTGTGTCCAGGTGTCTATGGTCGTTGCAGCAGGATTAGTATGTTTGACCACGGCACTGTTGTTTGAACTATCCTGCAGCGCTACATAAAGCTGCTC
>CAZRMQ010000224.1:0-3701 GCA_964601185.1 uncultured Pirellulales bacterium | reverse complement strand
GTCAAGGTCTCGGCCCCTATTACGAGAGCATTTTTGTATCGACCACTCTCTAAGAATTGCTGCACAATCGACAGGCCATAGATAAAACCGCTGCAAGCAGCGGCTAAATCGAACACCCACGCTTTCTTTGCCTGTAGAGAGCGCTGCACAAAAGACGCCGTGGAAGGAAAAACCATCTCAGGTGTGATAGTAGCCACAATAATAATATCAAGCTCGGCGGCTTTGAGCTTCGCATCAGCTAAAGCTCTTTTCGCCGCCTCTGTGGCTAAAAGTGCGGTAGTTTCATCGTCAGTAGCAATATGTCGAACTTTGATACCCGTCCGGGTTGTAATCCACTCGTCCGTGGTATCCACCATCTTTGCTAAGTCGTCATTTGTTAATAACTTAGCCGGTGCAAAAGAGCCGTTACCCGTAATAACTGCGCGATAAGGGCGTGTAGGTTCCTCAAATGACTTGTGCATCAGTTGTCCTTACGCACGATTCACTTAGACGTTCAATAATCTTGTTGTTTATTTCTTTGTTATGATATTTCTTGGCGGCCAATATGGCATTTTTTATAGTTTTGCTCCTGCTGGTACCGTGACATATCAGCGCTGCGCCATTAATGCCTAATAGTAATGCTCCGCCATATTCGTTGTAATCGTACTTGCTGTAGATTCTCGTAATTACCGGTTTGAACTCCATAGCAAGCTGAGCTTTCTCCTGCATAAGCTCTTCTTTTATAGCCCTGAACAGGCCATCAACGAGGCCTTCAGTAAGCTTCAGAATCACATTGCCGACGAAGCCGTCACAAATCGCTATATCACACATACCTCTGAAAATGTCTCGGCCTTCGATGTTGCCCACAAAATTCATTTTCGGATCCGATTTGATAAGCTCACGTGCTTTTTTGACCATTTCGTTGCCTTTTGCATCTTCCTGGCCTATGCTCATTAACCCGACCCTCGGATTTTCCACCTTTAGAGAGTGTTTGGCATAAACGCTGGCCATCACACCATATTGATAGAGATTTATGGGCTTGCAGGCGATATTAGCTCCTACATCACATATTGTGACCGGCCCTTCAGGGGTGGGAAAAACGACAGCAATACCAGGCCGATTAACGCCCGGTAGATTTCTGATTCTCATCTGGAATGCGGCGACGCTGGCCCCTGTATTACCCGCGGAGATAACCGCGTCTGCCTGGTCTCTTTTAGCTAATTTGGCAACAATTGCGATTGAACTTTTGGGTTTTTTTCGCAGACTCTCGACCGGCGGCTCATCCATTGCGATAACATCAGGAGCATCGACCACGCTAACTGCATCCTGACGGTACTTGTAAGAGCTTAATTTTGACTCTATTGTTTTTTGTGGCCCTACAAGTATCAACTTATCGGTTTCATCGAGTAGCTCAATTGCTTCCAGTGTACCGGCGATAATCTCATCCGGTGCATAATCGCCGCCCATTGCGTCAATTGCAATTAGCATGTTAGCTGCTTTCCTCCTTGCCCAGTTTTAGCTTGATTTTGGGATTAACATAACCGCAATTTTCACACGCTGCATGCGGCAGTTTCGCGTGGCCACACTTGCTGCAAATCGAATAGTTCACAGCCTTCAGCCGGTGGTGGTTTCGGCGTGTACGTGTTCTGCTTTTGCTCGTCTTTTTTACTGGTAGCATTATGAACTACTCCCTATTGACTTTGTAATTAAGGTTAAACAAACAAAGGTTCAGAAATAAGCCCAAAATGATTTAAATAGTTAACCACAGGCACTTTGTCAAGTGAAATTTAACTTTATGGCATAGTGCCGCGTGTGATATCGAGTACATTTTTCAGCTTTATATTCGTTTTTCACGAAATAAATTTACTACCTTAGTTCTATCTAAAAGCAGATTTAGTATTGAAATACGGATACAAATGCTGTATAAGCGAGGCAGTTTTTACCAGATTTTTAGCTTGTTGCCAAGATTGATGTTGATAAAATAGTTTTTATGATCTGTGTAAGGGTGAGCTGATTTTATGGCCCGTAAGCGTGGAAGAAAAGCTTTATATGAGGTGATGAACAAAAGTCGGCTTAAGTCGAGTGCCGGCTCACAATTAGAGCCTTTGCGCCAGGAAAAGGTCGAAAAAGAAACTCCGGCCACATTGGCGGAAGATACAGCGGTGCATCAAGAGTCAGTAATGTGGTGGAAAAGGCCTAAGCTAATACAGTTTAACGCCGGCAGGATTGAAATATCACTGCCTTACCAGATTGCAATTGCAATAGTTTTATTCCTTGTATTGTTAATCCTGGCAGCCTTTCGGCTGGGTCAGCTCGAACAAAAAACAGGCGGTTCAGCCAGCCAGGTACAGCCAAATGAAGAGACAAACCTGGCAAGGCTTCCTATGCGTGACGTGGGGTTGAATCCTGCATTGAGCGAAAGGATATCGCCAGCCACCGAAGAAGCAGAATCTGCTGGGCCGGCGGGTAACAATCGAATTGTTATACAAACTCATCAGGTAATGACACAACTTATGCCGGTCAAGAACTATTTTGATCAGCTTGGTATAGGAACTGAGATCAGGCAAGTAGGGGGAAGGTATTGTCTTATTACAAAAGCCAAATATCAGAATACCGAAATTGAGGGTAGCGACGGTTATCTTGCAAAGCAGAGAATAATAGAGCTTGGGGCCGATTACAAAGCACCACCTGGTTATGAACCCTTTGGCGCAAAGTCCTTTGCCAGCGCTTATGGTATGAAAGTTGATGATTAATTTCTTGAGGAGTTATGAATGTCTATTGACCGTTCTTTGAAGATCAAAGGTGCTTTGACTCGGCATCGAAATGTTCTTACACGGGCTGAGCGTATTGAGAAGCTAAAAGACGAAGAGCGATGGTCTGAACAGGACTCTGTATTAGGCCTGCCAAAGGTAATCCATCGCAAGAGTCATGCAGGGCGGAAAGCAAAGGAAGCTCCTGAAAAGGCGGCAGAAGGTGAAGTCGCAGCAGCAACAGGAGCAACACCAGCAGCAAAAACACCTGAGCCTGAGGCAAAGACTAAAAAAGTATAGTCTGCCCCGGAAGCCATCTTTTGACCTGTGACAAACAGTCTTAAATACGGCTATTTTTGTGCGCAATGGTTAGCCGGTACGCCTGTCGTGCCGGTTTTCCTGATTAAAAATACCAACTTTCGGGTATGAAATAATTAAAACATTCCGTTGAATTTCAGCCGATTAATGATATTGTGGATGGGAAGAATTTGCCCCGTGAGATACTATGCGATACTCTTATATTCAGGCGACAAATATGACTCTATAATGCAATTTATGCCTTTGGAGATTTGGTTATCTCATAGGGGTGGCAGGATGAAGAAGATAATAGATGGCACTATTTGTCTAAGATTTTATAAGGATTAATGTTTTTCACACTATTAGTGATGTCCTAAACGACTTAAATAAGGAGATTTATACATGCTTTTTCGACCGACGTATAACTTAAGGCGAGCGTTGGTTATCGGCATTAATAAATATAAGAATGTAAGCCCTCTATCTCATGCTACTAATGATGCAGACGCAATTGCTGAAATACTGAAAACCAAATTCAATTTCGACCAAGATGAAATTGTCATTCTGCAAGATGATATGGCAACAAAGGACAACATAATTCAACAATTTCATGGTTTCACACAAAATATACCCATCCTGAATAGAAAGTCGGTGTCACGCTCTAATGATTTGAAAGTT
>CAZRMQ010000223.1:0-3717 GCA_964601185.1 uncultured Pirellulales bacterium | reverse complement strand
TCGCAGGAGTGATGATATACATATCGCTCGATGAGCTGCTGCCTATGGCTCACCGTTACGGCCACGGTCATTTAGTGATTGCCGGTATAGTCCTGGGAATGTTGATAATGGCCATAAGCTTGCTGATGCTGTGACTGTAATTATGACGGTAGGGAAAACCCCGCAATAAATTGCGGGGCTAAATATAACAATTTGGTTAGCCCCCAAATTTATTTGGGGGTTATTTATCGGCACGGATTAGGGAGTTCATAGATTCATCTTTGTGTATCAGTGTCACCTTCTGAAAACCGGCCTGCAGTAGGTCATCACGGAATTCGTCAAAAGTATATGTTCCGCCACCTTCAGTTGAAACCAGCATATTGACTGCGAACAATGCTCCAACCTCTGGTTGGCTGCGGCATTCATCCATCACTACGTCTCGGATGACCAGAACGCCTGTCTCTGGTAGAGCGGCGTAAATTTTTGCAAAGAGCGCCTGGTTCTGCTCCCGGGAGTTTTGGTGGGTAACGGCACTTAGCCAGGCAAAATCCGCCCCGCCTGGAAGCTCATCTTTGTAATAGTCACCTGCAACAAGGTTAATTCGGTTGCTGAATCCTGCATCGGCAATATACCGGCGAGCCATCGGTATCACGTCCGGCAGATCGAATAGTGTAGCTTTAGCCTGTGGAACCGAGCGAAGAAATGCGATTGTCCATGTACCACAAGCTCCTCCGATATCAAGCAGGTGCCGAAACGTCAATGGCTGCAGTTTCTCAATAATATTTGCGGTAGTAGAAGTAGAAAAGTTTTCCATAGCGCCTATAAATGCTGCTATATCGGCGTCGGCACCACGGATACTCGGTGACCGTTCGGCTGGTTTTCCTGTTTGTGTCACCTCAGCCAACTGGGCCCACCTGTGAAGACAATTGCCCAGGTGACGCACTGCCGCAAGCTGGTTACTATTCCCTGTTTCAGAGAGTATTTCCGCCGTCTCCGGAGGGACACTATATTTATTCTGCCGCTTGGTCAAAAAGCCCAATGCAGTAAGTGCATCGAGCAGAATTGTTGTTGCTCGCCGGTCACAATGAAGTTCATCAGCTACAGATTGAGCCGTCATTGGTTTTTGGCTCAGTGTGGTGAAAATATCCAGCTCAGCGGCAGCGACCAGAACACAAGCCGGTTGAAACGCCCTGACCATCCCAAAAATTTCGTCAGATGTCCAACGTTTTACCATGTTTGATACTACAAGTTGTTAGCTTAAAGTACCTTCTTGTTGTTTGCGGAGTTTTTCAAGCTCTTTTTGGATCGGCCAATGGCCAAAGGCAAGAACAAAAGGCATGATTAAGCAGGCTATGGGGACTAACATGAGAAGGCCAAGCGCCCAGTGATAACCGGCTTTATGAAATATTTTGCAGTAGACAACCGCAGTTATAACAAGTGTCGCCAGCAAGACTATCAGAAGAAAGATCGAGACGGCTATTACGACGATGGGGCCAATGGCAGCGAATAACTTTTCTGGATCGAAATATTGACTATACATCCTGTTCTTCCTTTCTTTTATATGGTGATTAACTTTTCGATTAAAAACTGCGATTCACACTCTGTATCGCACCGTAGAATGTTATCTCTAATAGTATATTAAATATCGCCTTGGCGTGTTAGGCAAATTTTAATCAAAGGCTATAGAGATTAGTGGCCGTTGCCGCCAGAATGGGATTTTTAAGCTTGCAGCGGCTTGGCTAAGCTCGCCGGGGTCAGGTAATTTGCCAAATCAAGCAAAAGCGGCTTGTGCGGGCAAAATAGAGGATTTAGACCGTTAAATATTTTTGGGAGTTTGTTCTTGACGCACAAGGTTCCAATTGATAATTGATTACTTCAGTGTATTATAATAAGCATCTGGCGATTCTCAGTCCCGATGGATCGGGTCTGGATTTAGCAATTGTTCTCCACAGCATTAGGATTAAAGTGGAAAGGAGGCCATTATGGCAAGAATAGCTTTAACCGCAACTCTTATAATCCTGGTCAATATATTAGTGGGCTGCCAAACGTTCGACAGCGGCAAAAGCCAGTTAGTGCCTGCTAAAGCTGGGGCTACTGTAACCGCGGCAGAAATATCCGGCGAGGTTGATATTGTCGAGCAGGTCGTGGGCAATCGGCTGGGCTACCGGCAGAGTCTTGCAATGTTAGTGGAGTACTATACGAGCAAGGGCAATAATATGAAGCTAAGATGGGCTCGAAAGGAGCTCAAGGCACTGGACACTATTGCCAAATACAAATACGTCGTGGAGGCCGAAGTAGCTGGACCTGACCTGAAAGCAAGCACGCCAATACCGGAAGCGGATAAACTTTATGAGGAGGCGCTGATGCTTCAAAGAAAAGCTGAGCAGTTGTTCATTATTAAAGATGACAACCTGTTGCGCCTGACCTTGGACAAGTACGACCAGGTGATAAGAAAATATCCTTCCAGTGATAAGATTGATGACGCCGTGTTCAAGGCCGGTGAGATTTATAACTATTTCAGGGACTATACCATTGCCCTTTTATGTTACCAAAGGGCCTACCAGTGGAACCCGCAGACGACATATCCCGCAAGATTCAAAGCGGCATTTATATTAGATAAACGCCTTCACCGCAGAGCCGAGGCACTTGAACTTTACCAGGAGGCTTTGGAAAAAGACGGGCAACAATATCTTGAATGGAGGCGTCTTGCGGATCAGCGAATCAAAGAGCTTACCAAGCAGGAAGCTCTTACTAAATAGTATTGGCCAAAGACTGAATAAAACTTTTATGTAATATGGCAATGGGCCTGGCTGAAATCAGGCCCATTTTTAATTTGTAATTGGTAACTGGCAATACGAAAAAATCAAATATTAAAAATCAAAAATAAAAGTTGTGGAATCCACCCAGTGCCGGGCGAGAGACTTCCTCAATTTTGCACTTTACACTTTGATTTTGCTTTGTAGAAAAGACCAGATGTCATTTCGACCGAAGTCCCGATTCATCGGGACGAAGCGGAGAAATCTACTAATAGCAGATTTCTCGACTCACCTTCGGTTCGCTCGAAATGACAAAATACACTGTTTTCTTCGGAGCGTTTTGATTTTTGAATTTATTTAACCAGTCCCTAAGGGACCAGTTACCATTTAAACAAATGTTGAAATTTGAGAAAAAGATTGACGATTTTATCAAAGCAAATGAGCTTATCAGCTCAGGCGATAGCGTTTTGTTGGCTGTTTCCGGTGGGGCCGATTCAATAGCGCTTCTATATACAATGGGGGCACTTAAAGCTGAGAAGGTTTTGCACATAGAGCTGTTCTGTGCTCATATAAATCATCAGTTAAGAGGTGCCGAAGCCGACAACGATGAAAGTTTTGTCCTCGAGCAGGCAGCCGCATTAAATATACCTGTATTTACAAAGCAGGTGGATGTACGTGAATTTGCCCGTCGCAATAAACTTTCGATTGAGACAGCCGCCCGGAAACTGCGGATAGAAAATCTGCTCGATATTGCCGGGGCCAACAATTGTAATTGTATAGCTACGGGACATCAGAAGAACGATAACGCAGAGACTGTGATGCAAAGACTTAGCCGGGGGACAGGCTTTCGAGGCCTGGGCGGCATCCGGCCTGTGCTGGTCTTTGGCGATAAAGTTAGATTTGTCAGGCCGTTACTATGTGTCACTCGGGATGAAATTATTAAGTACTTGAAAGAACGAAATCTAAAGTGGCGGATAGACCA
>CAZRMQ010000222.1:0-3726 GCA_964601185.1 uncultured Pirellulales bacterium | reverse complement strand
TAACAACTCACCACCTTTTTCGCTACTTGTTGCACTTATGAGTTGAATCCGCCTCCGTTATAAAAATACCATATAAGGCTTTAAAAATCAAGAATTTCTTATATTTTAATGCGGGCCCCGTCTGCCGGGCGGATAGCTTGTCCTTCGTAGCCTTAGCAAAGAAGGAAGGACAGAAGACGGACGATGGACGGCATACGCAATACGCGATACGCAAAACGCAATACGATAAAATACCCACTATTGGGTATGAAATAATAAACACATTCGATTGAATTTCAGCCGATCTCAACAAATTGGGATTGTGGATTTGGTAGGTTTGGGTAGAATTTATTCCGTGAGATAATTGTTCGAGCCGGAATCAAATAATGATATGCAGGAATTTCATCAAGTGTTTGACAACCGATGGATGGGAAAGGTATATCTCACGGCGTAAAGAGGAATTATAGCATAATGGAGAAACTAAGCGTTCATAAGAGTAATCAGAACACAAGGTAGTTTTAAAGAACAACAACTCTGTATTGATAAAGGTTCTTTAAGTGAAATTATTGATCTCATGTATGAAGTGTCTTGAAGAATTTGGTCATCCCACAGATGAGATGAGTCGTGTTGAATTCTGTGACAATGGCAGGTATGAAATTACTTGTTCACACGGCCACAAAACCGTTACAATATTACAACAGCAAAAGTTTGAGATTCTATTTGAAATTGGAGCTAATGCAATAATAGACGGATATTATCGAGAAGCAGTCTCCTCATTTACTTCAAGTCTTGAGCGGTTCTATGAATTTTGTATACGGGTTTTTATGCAGAGGGTTAACAACTCCGAGGAATTATTAAGGAGAGGATGGAAAGAAATATCCAACCAATCAGAAAGGCAACTCGGAGCTTTTATATTCCTGTGGATTTATTGTATTGGAGAGATGCCAGATCTTCCTTCTAGAAAACAGAACGAATTTAGAAATGATGTAATTCATAAAGGTAAAATCCCAACTAAAGAAGAGGCATTAATATATGGCAATGAGATACTCAAAGTGGTGCGCCCGAAAATAAAATTGATACAGGAAAAGTACCCTGATGAAGTAAGGAAAGAGGTTTTCTGTCATCTGCATGATGTTAGAAAAGGGTCTGATAGCAATCTAAAAACAGCAACGATGTGTGTTTCAACAATTATAAGTCTCAACATCGGTGATAAAAATCATCATGAAAAAACTTTTGAAGAAGCACTTGTTGGTATAAAAACGTGGCGTGAAATAGCAGGAGTTTGAAGCAAGACAAGTATTCTTTTTCCCATTAACAAGTAGATTCTGGATGTGGTATTTAAGGGAATATTATGGGTAACGAGATTATGAAGAAAGCGGGGGGCGGGAATGATTCGCCATTCGAGCGAATCAAGCAGACGAATAACGCGGGCGGTGAATACTGGTCGAGCAGAGATTTTGCGCAGATTCTCGGATATACCGATTACCGCAATTTCGAGCAGGTCATAAAAAAGGCCAAGACGGCCTGTTTTAACAGCGGCCATCGCATTGAAGACCATTTCGTTGATATCACCGAAATGGTCGATATTGGCAGCGGGGCACAAAGGCCAATCAACGCAGTATATATGTCCCGCTATGCGTGTTATCTGATAATACAGAACGCCGACCCGGGCAAGGAAATCGTTGCGTTAGGTCAGACGTATTTTGCCGTTCAGACCCGAAGGCAGGAAATTTCCGAACAGGAGGTCGAAGATAATAGGAGATTGCTTTTGCGTCAGGAGATGAAAACGCATAACGTTCGTCTTGCAGGAGCAGCAAGAGAGGCGGGAGTAGTCAAGGCGTCTGATTATGCTATTTTTCAAAATCATGGATATATGGGTCTTTACGGCGGCCTGACCGCACAGGATATTCATCGCCGCAAGGGTTTGAAAAAAGGCCGGCAGATTCTCAACCACATGGGCAGCACGGAGCTTGCAGCCAATCTCTTCCGTGCCACGCAGACCGAAGAAAAACTCAGACGCGAAAATATCAGAGGTAAGGAGAAAGCCAGTCGGACACACAGAGAAGTCGGAGCCAAGATTCGCAAGACCATTGCGGAGCTTGGCGGAACAATGCCGGAAGAGCTGCCTGTAGCGGAAGATATAAAAAGGCTCGAAACAAAACAGAAAAAGGCATTGAAAGGTCGAAGCAAACCGACTAAATGACAAGGTGTGGACAAAAGGATTCGACAAAAGTCCCCTCTGCTTGTTTGCACAAGCAAACTGAGGGGAAAGATATTGTTATAATGAGCAGGAATTAGAAAATAAAATCAAATAAGTACTCCGAAAGGAGCCCTTTGGACTACGGAGAATGGATCGCTATGTAGCATGAGTCAGGCATATAGAATCTGGCCTTCCCTCTTTGCGGCATTTATCACCAGAGAATTGCCCTTATCCCACTCCTGATCGGAGATAAACAACATATCATAAGGTTTTTTTGTTCTTCTTACCAGCTCTCTGCCAACCCCCGCAATAAGCTCTACTCTTTCAAATATACTTTTTTCTCTAAAATCTTTAGAGACAATTATTATGTCGATGTCACTATCTTGCCTTTCAATCCCTCTTGCAAGCGAGCCAAAGAGTACTATTTTATCCAGGCTAACCCCTCTTTCTTGAAAAAGCTGCCTTAATATTTTCACTATCCGTTCCATCAACCCTTCGACCCTTTTCAAGGCAGGTCCTGAGGGTGTCGAAGGAGCAGGCTTTGCTCTGCCGTGAGGCATCCTGTGGAGGGACGTATATTTTATATTTTTCCCTTCAGGCATAACAATAGATCCTTTGTTTGCTTTAAAACCTTTTTAGTCAAATCTTTCTTATAATCTTTTAGAAGCTTGGCAAGCTCGTCAGGATATCTGGTTGGAACACTTAAATTATTCAGCCGGTCTATAAAATCCTGGAATTCTTTGGTGAGTTTGATGCCAATCTTTTCACATAAATAGTTTAGATTATGTATCTTGGGAGGGTCTTTCCGAAATTTTTTGGCGTAGAGTCCCTTTAACGCTTTCTCAATAGACAGGTGGCACATAAAAACCGTATAAATAAATCTACCTGTCTTGAATAGCGATTCCGCAGTTTTTGCGTCATAATTAGCTTGTTTGAACCATTCTTCCGGTGGTTTACAAATCTTGCTCAATTATCATTCTCCGTTAAACCTATACACATTATTCCTCTATTTTTTGATGTGTATCATTATAACTGATCCTTTCCTGAGAGCAAGTCACGATTAGAAAACAGAAAACGGACGACAGATGACAGAAGTTTTCCCGCCTCTGGCGGGACAGAAGACAGATGACAGAGGACGGATGACAGAGAACAGATGAAGCAAGGACAGGCGAGTATCCAGCATCCACCCCGTGAGATAGCGGCTGCGCCTATCTCATGGGGCAAATCTAAAATTTCACTTTACGTTTAACAAATAATATTGTATAATATATATCAAACTAATTAAGCGGAAGACGGAAGACAGAAAGCAGATGACAGAAGACAGAAAAAACAGGGCAAAATCTAAACCAAACTTATTCTACAATTGTCGAGAACATTCTACAAAACGGCCCTATTTTATGCAAAACAAAGCCAATTTCCGAAAAGCCCGAATGAACGTAAACTACTATTTACAAAAGGATTGTGAAAATGAACCACGCCTCTATCGGCAGGGAAAACAAACCCAAACAAAGCCAAAATCGAAGGGACGGAGAACGGAATGTTCATCG
>CAZRMQ010000221.1:0-3751 GCA_964601185.1 uncultured Pirellulales bacterium | reverse complement strand
AGGCCGCAATAACCGATTAAATCCTCCTTTTTCGCCATTGAATAACCTTTCAGAATGCAGATATTTGTTCATTTTGACAGGCAATTTAACAGAATTTGCAGAGAAAAACAAGGAATGTGAAAGAATTATAACCCCCAGGACAGGCCTGGGGGCTAAATAAAAAACATTTGCGGAGAGGCCTTTTTCTTGGTAATTTTGCAGCGTTAAAACAGACAATAAATACCGATAGATGATATTTGGTTACGGAGATTGCAGCCTTATGATGTTTGGACATTTTGACGACCAACACAAAGAATATGTAATAACCGAGCCCAAAACGCCATATCCCTGGATAAATTATTTGGGAACGGAAGAGTTCTTTTCGCTCATCTCAAATACAGCCGGTGGATACAGCTTTTACAAGGATGCAAGGCTTCGAAGAATCACAAGGTACAGATACAACAATGTTCCAATCGATGACGGCGGAAAATATTTTTATATCAATGATGCAGGAGTTGTGTGGTCGCCCGGCTGGAAGCCTGTAAAGACCGACCTGGACCGTTATGAATGCAGACATGGACTGGGTTATACGATAATAACAGGCGAAAAAAACAAGCTGGAGGCACAGGTTACATATTTTGTGCCGCTTGGCGACCATTGTGAAATCCAAAAAATCAAGCTTACCAATAAAAGCAGCTCCACTAAAAAGCTCAAGCTTTTCTCCTTTGTTGAATTCTGTCTCTGGAACGCTCTGGACGATATGACAAACTTTCAGAGGAACTTTTCCACCGGCGAAGTGGAAGTCAAAGGCTCGGTCATATACCACAAGACGGAATATAAAGAGAGGCGAAACCATTACGCTTTTTACTCTGTTAGTCAGCCCATAAATGGCTTCGACACTGACAGAGAGTCATTCATCGGCTTGTATAACGGATTCGCAAATCCTGATGCCGTGATGGAAGGAAAGAGCCATAATTCTATTGCTCACGGATGGTCTCCGATCGGCTCACACATGCTGGAAATAAATCTTGCTCCCGGAAAAGAGAAGGAGCTGATTTTCATTCTTGGATATATTGAAAACTCCGAGGACAAAAAATGGGAAAGTCCTGGGGTCATAAATAAGCAAAAAGCGGAAAGTCTGATTAAAAAGTATCAAAACGGCAATTCAGTTAATAAAGCATTTGAGGGACTGAAAAATTACTGGTCGGACCTACTTTCAATTTACCAATTGAAAAGCAACGATGAGAAATTGAATAGAATGGTGAATATCTGGAACCAGTACCAGTGTATGGTCACTTTCAATATGTCACGCAGTGCCTCGTATTTTGAGACCGGTATCGGCCGGGGGATGGGCTTCAGAGACTCAAACCAGGACCTTATCGGGTTCGTTCATCAAATTCCACAAAAGGCAAAAGAAAGAATCCTTGATATTGCCGCGACGCAATTTGAAGATGGCGGCGCATATCATCAATATCAGCCTCTAACGAAAAAAGGTAATAACGAGATCGGCGGCAATTTTAACGACGATCCACTTTGGCTGATTCTATCGACATCCAGCTACATTAAAGAGACCGGAGACTGGTCGATACTCGATGAATCAGTTCCGTTTGATAGCGATGATACAAAATCTGAATCCCTGTTTGAACATTTGAAAAGGTCATTCTACCACGTGGTCAATAATCTTGGGCCTCATGGCCTGCCGCTCATCGGCAGGGCAGACTGGAACGATTGCTTGAACCTCAACTGCTTTTCAAAAAATCCGGACGAATTATTTCAAACCACTGAAAATAAAAAAGGCGGCGTTGCTGAATCCGTGATGATTGCAGGAATGTTTGTTCTTTATGGTACTGAGTTTATCGAGTTGTGCCGCAGATGTAACAAGCATAAAGAGGCTGAAGCTGCGGAAGTCCACGTCAAGAACATGGTCGAGAACATCAATAAACACGGCTGGGACGGCCAGTGGTTCCTTCGGGCATACGATTATTTCGGAAAGAAAGTTGGCAGTAAAGAAACCGAAGAAGGTAAAATATTTATTGAGCCACAGGGCTTCTGCGCAATGGCAGGGATAGGACTGGAGGACGGTAAAACTCGCTCAGCTCTCGACTCCGTTAAAAAATACCTCGACTGTGAATATGGAATTGTATTGAATAATCCCGCTTTTACAAAATATCATATCAATTTAGGCGAGATATCTACTTATCCTGCTGGTTATAAAGAAAATGCAGGTGTTTTCTGTCATAATAATCCCTGGATTATGATCGCCGAGACAATCCTCGGAGATGGTGACAGGGCCTTTGAGTATTACAAAAAAATTGCACCATCTTATCTTGAGGATATAAGTGACCTGCACAGGACTGAGCCTTATGTCTATTCACAGATGATTGCAGGCAAAGACGCTTTTAAACCGGGCGAAGCGAAAAACTCGTGGCTGACCGGAACTGCAGCCTGGAACTTTTATGCTGTAACACAATATATATTAGGTATCAGGCCTGAATATGATGGACTGCTAATCGACCCTTGCATTCCGAAGGATTGGGACGGCTTCACAGTCAAAAGGAAGTTCAGAAACGCAATTTATAAAATAACTGTACAGAATCCAAAGCACGTATCAAAAGGGATTAAGGAAATCCTTATTGACGGCAAAAAACTGAACGGCAATATCCTTCCGGCCTTTGGTGACGATAAAACCCATAATATTACAGTAATTATGGGTTAGTTCCTGTGTTTATAAATTCATAATTTTAATGCCGTGTGGTTCCAAGCTGACATTTATGGATTTCCCGCTTGAATCGAATACTTTCGTTTTCTCGCTTTTATCACTGCTGTTTATGACGACAAGTTTTTTGCCTTTTGGGTAGTATGCACAATCTGTATAAATATTGCTGCACGTCCATGGTCCGAAGTCACCTTGCCGGCCGGCCGCCCAGAAGAGCGATCTGTGTAATAATCGCGTATTTTGCGGAGTGAATTTATAACCTGATAGATAAATAGACCTGCCCTTTTTAAAATTATGTACTGCAATCTTTGGTGAGCCTCCTTTATCGGCAAGCACTTTCGTTTCTTTATCTACAACAAAAACTTTATCGATGTCATTTCCAAAATCGATTTCACCTTCCATATCCCGCATTATGAAATGTTTTTCATCAGGCACCGAGAATTCCATTTGGCCTTTATTCAGCGTCAAGCCGATTTCTCTATCGACTCCTAATAGATGTGACAATTGGAAGTATTGAGTATTATGCTGATAGGCGGAAGGCTCAGCGACGCCGATGAATCCTCCGCCATTGGCAACCCAATCGGTAATAGCTTCGATGATCTTCTCGTTCTTCCAGTGCTCTGAGCCGGTCCAGGCGCTGTTAACCCGGCCTGCGTTGATAATGACCTGGTTGTCTTTTGGGATGCCATCCTGGAGAATATCGTCACAACTGAGGAACGTGACATTCACCGGCAGGCCCGCCAGGGACTCAGTCAGTTCGTACAATTCCATCCCGTGGATGAAGTGACCGACATACACCCAAGAACGCAGCTTGCCCCAGGCTGTCAACACGGCCACCTTGACGGGGGCTGTGTAAGGCTTGTCGTTCTGGTGGAATCCGCGCAGGGTTCTGAACTCTTCGGTGATTTGCGTCACCGTCTCGACAAAGTCGCCAAAGCCCTCAACTAAGTGCAGATAGCCGCCCAGGCCGATTCGGTCCACCGGCTCGCGAAGCAGTCCCCGGCGGATGTTGGCCCAGAAACGCCTTGCGTCCCGGGCCGGATCGCCGCCTTCCAT
>CAZRMQ010000220.1:0-3757 GCA_964601185.1 uncultured Pirellulales bacterium | reverse complement strand
CGTTATTGGGGCATCACACATAGTGAATGGCCCAGTGGCGGTTACAAACTCAAGAGCATTCGCATCATAGCCTTCGGTGGTCCACCTCACTTGGTTTTCATTTACTGGATTGATGGTTCCATCATGCCAGTAGTCCGTTTCATCCCAAAACTCGACGCCGGACCCTTCATCCAGTTTCCACCAGCCGATAAGCTCGGCATTAGCCGTGCTCGCCAACGTCAAACCCAGCATTAAAGTAAAAGAAAGAAAAATCATTCTTCTACACATGATATTCCTCCTTCTCAAGAAAGTTAAAAAACCTGTAATCATATTTTAGCCACGCACCAAAATCACTATTGTATTCGATCAAAATGACCAATCCCGACGAATCGGGATCCCTCCCCTATAATTATGTGCCAATCTAACTCCATTTTAATACGCAGAATTTGACAAACCCATTTTAACTTATAGCCTGAATAGTCCTTTTTTCCTCCTCAGGGAGATGAATCCTTTTGAAAATGCTTATACCTTACCCTGAATTATACTATCGCAATGTATATTATAGCAAATTCCAGGCTTATACAGTGATTATTTTGCGCAAAATATTTATCATTTTGCGTATCATCCTTGCGAGCGTAACAGAGATATTGTACGAATGGATTATGTCAAAGGTTTCCAAGGTCATCTTGCTGATCGAAAGCTCAAGAGCCTTCGGCAGGGGTTTGCTTCGCGGCATTGCTCAGTACGCCAATCTTTACGGGCCCTGGCTGCTTTGTATGGAACCGGAATTCTACAGAAAAGGTGGTGAGCAATCATACAAGTGGATGAGAGACCTGGATGCCGATGGCATCATCGCTCACACCTGGGACAACAAAATAATCAAGATGATTGTTGACTCCGGGCTTCCTGCCATGATTTGTAGTATACAAAAGCCAATTTCAAACGCGTATGGCATAGTAACTGACGAGGTTGCAGTTGGCCAGATGGCTGCTGAGTATTTTCTGAAACTTGGGTTTCAGCGATTTGCTTACTGTGGCTTTGATGACATGATTTGGTCCAGGCAACGAGGCAAGAATTTCAGTAAAACAATTGCGAAGTTTAGCTTTAAAACCTGTTTATACCATCAGCCCAAGGAAAAGCGATTACGTACTGCGGACAAGGAGCAAACTGTCATTGCAAAATGGCTCAGGACGCTGCCGAAACCTATCGCAATAATGGCCTGTAATGACGACCGCAGCCAAGACGTTCTGACAGCATGCAAGATCGCAGATATCGAAGTGCCCCAGGAAGTGGCGATTCTGGGCGTGGATAATGATGAATTGGTTTGTGGCCTATCCTATCCACAGATATCAAGTATAGCTACAAGCACCGAAAGAGCAGGGTATGAAGCCGCCCGAGTCCTGGATAAGCTTATGAAGGGACAAAAAATAGCAAAAGCCGAAAAGCAAGTGGCTATTTCTCCTTTGCATGTTGTAACCAGACAATCAACAGACATCCTGGCTATAGAAGACCGGCAGGTCGCAGAGGCGGTACAATTTATTCGCAAGCATTCCAAAGACGTGATCCTGGTAGGTGACGTTGCGGAAGCTGTAGGCCTATCACGCGGGGCTTTGCAGCAGCATTTCCGGAAAGTATTGGCGCACTCAGTGCATGAAGAAATCAAATACGCTCGTGTTAATCAGATGGCTAACATGCTGGCCAGCACAAACCTGTCAACATCCCAGATTGCACAATTACTGGGCTATCCATATCCCAATAATATATCCCGCTGTTTCAAGCAAAAAAAGGGAATCAGCCCATCAGCCTACCGCAAGAAATTCGGGTTTAAATAGACCCTTGTGAAATGGCTCGGTCGGGAATTCACGATTTCCAATCAACAATCGAAAATCCGTTTGGGCACGGGGGTGGAATAAACTGGCTGGCTTTGTGGAATGTCCGAGGAACATACCAATAATTTATCAAATTAACCTTTACTTAGCCGCTCCGCCGCAGTATAGTTGCTGTGTCGATAGGTAATTGCATGGAGGATTACAAAATGGCTGAGCAGAATAAACAAAAAAGCCCTTTGGTGGCTGTACTAATTTCCATAATTATAATTGCTATTATAGTAGTCTGGGCGATAGTAAAGCCCAAATCCGCCGAACCTATAAACCAGGGGCAGGTTAACCGGCAAGGCGACGGCCAGCCAGTTAGCGATGATACCGCGACTACACCCCTGACAGGAAACACCGGTGAATCTTCAAGGGCAGACACCGGACTTAAGCCAAGTCTGAGAGGAGTCATTGAGGAAGCAAAAACCTGGGGGCCAGCCTTTGAATCCTGGCTTGGCAGACTGGCGCCGGATTTCAATTTGACGGATATTACCGGCAAACAGCACAAATTAAGCGATTATCGGGGTAAAGACGTGATGCTTATCTTCTGGGCAGGCTGGTGTGGACCATGCCGAATGGAGATACCACATTTAATCGAACTGCGTAAGACCACAGGTCAGGATAAACTGGCTATGTTGGCCATATCTCTCATCGATCCACGCAACACAACCGAAATTGTTAAAAGCTTTTTAGAACAAAACAAAGAAATAAACTATACGGTTTGCTCTGTCAACTCGGGCGATATGCCGGCACCTTATAATATGGTGAATTCTATCCCGTGTAGCTTCTTCGTCGATCCGCAAGGCAGGATAAAACTGGCTACCGCTGGTCTATTATCACTGAAGGATATGAAGGCCATACTGCAAGCCCAATAAGCACTAACACCTGACAAAAAATCTATAATTTCTCTGGACAATATCGAGCAGAGTGGTTAAAATCCAAACTTCGATAGATTTTAGTCCGATGTTTGTACCAAAACAGAGGTAGTAAATATGGCACATAAAAAGGGACAAGGTTCTACCAGAAACGGCAGAGACAGCAACGCCCAATATAGAGGCGTGAAGCTGTTCGGCGGCCAGGCTGTAAAGGCCGGCTCTATTATCGTTCGGCAGTGCGGAACAAAGTTCTTCCCCGGCTCTAATGTCGGTATGGGCAGGGACTATACTTTGTTCGCGATTGCTGATGGAACGATTCAATTCCACGGTAGAAAAGTTCATGTAGTCTGACAAAAAAATAAGGCAGGTAACAAGAAGGATGGTTTTTACCATCCTTTTTTTGTAGACGCAATACGAACGTTATGTTTATCGACGAAGCACAAATCTGGGTCAAGGCCGGGGACGGCGGCAACGGCTGTGTGGGCTTTCGACGGGAAAAGTTCATACCAAAAGGCGGGCCCGATGGCGGCGACGGCGGAAAAGGCGGCAGCGTTTTTTTCCAAGCCGTCGAAAACCTCGATACCTTGCTGGATTTTGCCGGCAGGCACCACTGGCAGGCGGAAAATGGAAAACCCGGCTCGGGAAATAACAAACACGGCGCTGATGGCCAAGACCTGATAATACGTGTCCCGCCCGGCACACTAATATACGATATGGACCTAAATCTGCTTCTGAAAGACCTCAATGAAATTGGCATGAAGGTGTGTGTCTGCCGGAATGGAAAAGGCGGAAAAGGCAATAAGGCCTTTGCCACTCCCATAAACCAGGCGCCCAGATATGCCGAGCAGGGCCAAAAAGGCCAGGAGAGAAATATTCGGCTGGAACTAAAGCTCATCGCCGACATCGGCCTCGTCGGCATGCCCAACGCCGGCAAAAGCACACTTATCTCCCGCTGCTCAGCCGCAAGGCCCAAAATTGCCGCGTATCCCTTCACTACAATCGAGCCGGTGCTGGGTATTGTTGAGTTAAGCA
>CAZRMQ010000219.1:0-3761 GCA_964601185.1 uncultured Pirellulales bacterium | reverse complement strand
TGGAGGCGGGGGGATTCGAACCCCCGTCCCGTGATGCTTCAAGATAAGCTTCTACATGCTTAGTCGCTTTATTGTTGTTTCGCCTCACCAAACGCCAAACGACAGGCTCTTGGCTCGGCTATTTCGGAAATAATCTTACCTTGCCGGCCCGAAAAACCGGCTTGGCCAGCCTGCTGTCTGACGCCCTTACCAGGCCCACAGGCAAGACTCGGCAGGACGGGCTACCAATTAGGCAGCCATGCGCAACTGATAGTTGCCATTTAAGTTTTGTTGCCGGATGATTAGCCAGGCCAACCGGCGTCCTGGACATGCAGCTTATCAATCCGTCATCCGGTCGAAGCCGTTCGCCCCCGTATTTACTTTTCAAAAAGCAATCGTTCTTAGTAGACCATATACAATCTGCATCAAACGATGCGAAGTCTATATTTTACCTGAAGCTTTCTTTGTCATTTTTTTCTCCGGTGCTTTCTCTTTGGGCGGTTCCACAATCCTAAAAACGGGGATCGAAAGAGAAGGTAAACCCATTCGGACAAGAGTATTTTGTATGAATTCACGCCAATATGGCCAAGCGTTGTAAATACCATTCAGATTCGCAAATTGCTCAAATCCTTTCTGGGTTAGACCTTTAAAGTTGTCTATCTTATAAGACAAAACAAAAGAAGCATCGATGAGAATAGCTGGTTTTTGGGTTTTGCTTTGACTAAAAGCTTCGAAGTGAAATTCGGGAATGACAATAATGTAGCCATTTTCCTTGTCTGCATGAACTTTAGCTGAATAGTCGATATTGTACGTTTTTTTGCCCATGGTGGCTTCAGGTATTTGACTACACTTGGAGCTTATTAAGCGGATATCTTTTAACTCTACTCGATCAGAAACCATTAGCCCAGGGAACGTGCTTTTTGTTTGTATACCTTTAATTTTTCGTTTTTTTTTCGCCATGATTTAAGCCGCCTGAGTAAATTTTGTCCCTTCTTGTTTGATTAGTTCGTTATATTCTAATTCTTCGACAATGAACTCTTTTGCAGGAATCCAATGGTCATCCCCAGTCGGAGTAGTCATCTCCAGGATTCTGTCAATATCTATCGGAACGGCGACGACCTGCAACTTTGAATCGAGCGCATACAAGAGGTCGGACACCGTCGTCAGTCGCATATTCTGGTCGCCACTCAGTAGTTGAGTAATATTGCTCTTACTCACACCTGCAAGACGGG
Source organism: uncultured Pirellulales bacterium (assembly GCA_964601185.1). Classification (GTDB taxonomy): domain Bacteria; phylum Planctomycetota; class Phycisphaerae; order Sedimentisphaerales; family Anaerobacaceae; genus CAZRMQ01. Next base: position 2,550 of record CAZRMQ010000219.1, on the reverse strand, counting down.
AAAGTTCTGACTTAGTAACTTGTTTTTCTTTCATGGCTTTGCAAATAGCTTCTGTGATCTCAAATATTAGATCCTCACGAAAGTAAAGTTTCCTACCTTCCTCATCAGACATGAGCTTTTGAATGAAGTTCTTGGCCATAAACAGTTCTCCACTTTTATTATTTTTGCATTAAAGATATATGTTCTTTCATTATCTGCTCTGCACGGCCAATTTCTTTTCGTGGTGTATCGCCAGTCTCCTTATCGAATCCGTGCGTCAGAAACCAAGTTTTCCCAAGCTGAAAGCATAGAACGCGAACTTTTGGATGGACCTTAAACTCCCATACCTTGCCACTTCTTCCACCAAGCTTCTTGAATTGTTTATCGTTCCAAATCTTACCAATTTGCGCCATTGTTATGAACCGCTTGGCCAGTTTTGCCTGATCTTCCTTCTCCAAGTTTTCTATGTAGTCGAGAGCTGGTCTCTTGCCATTAGTGCGACGAGCATAAGCAACAGCTGCGCAAGGCCCCTTAACCAAGTAGTCATCTATAGGATCTGTTACGTATTCCATCGTCATTTGTTTGCCGATAGTTTAATTATAACTTAACTTTCAGGCAGAGTCTATAAAAATCGACAAAAAATCTAAAATATCTTATCCCTCAGCTTGTTTTTACACATAATACTATCAGAAAACAATATATAGTTCTCCAAACTATAGAATCTACTATATATAGGGTTTCTAATCTACAGGTTTTTTTAAATATTTTGCAAAAGTCTGTGAAATCCGTGCTGATTACAAGTAAAGTTCAGAAAATTTAGCATTTATTAACTCTTTGCAAGTTATCTTCGTGAGGTGGATTGCACGTATTGTTAGATTATCCGAAATGCTAATCTGTATTAAAATTTTATCCTGGGTAGCGTTTTTCCTTGTCACGATGATTCTAAGGCGTTACAGCTCGATTATGGATTCGCACATCATCAATCAGGCCGGTCCAGAAACTTCCTGGTTCTAGATTTCTCCCCGCACCTATAAACAAACCACTGTCTGAACCTGCTAAATTACCTTGCATGTCTCCGGCAACCTCCACATCATCGACATACAGCACGCGATTAGAGCCATCCCAAACGAGTCCCACTCGATGCCAGTCGCTATCCGTGACTATAGTTTGTGAGGCCAGCGTCCGGATATTGCGTCCGGTTCCTTTTAGCTCGGTCATCAGATTGCCGGTAGAGATATCCACTAAAAGCCAATTCGCTCCACCTGTTTGTGAAATGATAACCTGTCCCGGCGCACCTCCTTTGACCCAGGTAAAAACGCTGAATCTTCCACTTGCAGGGTTCAACACAAGAGGTGTACTCACATAATCGCCATCCCCATCGAACTGCAACGCTCCATCTATTTTGCCGCCGTCCGGCTGCCAAATAGGATTACCGTTCAAAGTGCCGTGTTTATCTCCGGCGCTGTCTTGCGCTATGAGGCCGGTTGTTTCATCCAGCTTCCAATGCGCGACAAGTGAAAAATCTTTCAGCCAATCATCTGAACTTATAATTTCGCCGGGTGACATGATTTTAACGTTGCAAGCGGCTAATTCAGCGAATGTCTCGGCATCTCTTATGGTGCCTACATTCTGGCCCCAGTGGTATGGTATGGCTAATGTGGGATTGATATATTTTGTGGCCTCCGCCGCTTCCTGCGCGTTCATTGTATATGCGCCGCCCGCAGGTAAAAACGCCACGTCGATATGTCCAAGAGTCTTCATTTCCTCTATCAGATCGGTGTCACCGGCAATATAAATCCGCTTAGAGGCGAGCTCTATTATATAACCAACCCAATTATTCGACTTCGGATGGTTCGGTTTATTGGTGTTGTACGCTGGCACTGCCGTCACACTAAAGCCGTCAAATTGCATCATCTGCCCCGGCAGAATTGTCTGACCTCTGCCGTATAGTGTGACAACATCAGCCGGTGCGATGAATAACGTTTCCGGCCCCGATACCTTGGCAATATCCGCCGGCTGATAATGGTCACTGTGACTGTGCGTAACACACACCAGCGTCGCATCATGTGGTGACACGCTTAAGTTCCGCGGGTCAACGTAAACCACCACGTCACCTGCCCAGACTTTGACACTTGAATGAGCCAGCCATTGTATATAGACAGTTTCTGTTTCGAGCCAGTGCTCGGCCAAGACAGCCAGGTCTTTGTAATTTACAATTTGATCGCCCAAAGGCGTCGGAGCAATGTCAACCGATGGTTCACCCTGCAGCCAGTATTGGGTAAGTATTGAAAAATCCGAAAGATTTACGATCCCATCACCATTAAAATCAGAAACCAGCTCGTCTGCTCTACAAACGCTGAGAAGCATAAGGCCAACGACAAAACTAAACAGCAGAAATCTTGAGCTGAGAATGTAAACGGCTTTCATACCACACCTTCCTTTCTGATGTCTCGCCATTGTTAAATAATAGTTTATCTTATTCGGATAAAAGACGTCAAGAAAAAACCACCTCAATATAGGATACTCGATACTTGATATCCCCCAATCAAGTCGTAGGCGAGAATCAAGCCT
>CAZRMQ010000218.1:0-3781 GCA_964601185.1 uncultured Pirellulales bacterium | reverse complement strand
GTGGACTTGTCTTTTTTAAAAACCGCATAAAATGAAAAGTGCCTAAAATGAGCTAAAGTGCCTAAAGTGACAGCAAGGCTGTCATTCTGAGCGAAGCGAAGAATCTCTCTTTCGTTGGCCAGATCCTTCGGCTTCGCCTCAGGATGACACGTAAAGTGTCATTTTAGGCATTCTAAACTTTAGCTCATTTATTTTGATCATTTTGATTTTCGCATTTTATTTTTTGATTTCTTTTTATAAGCCCTTACGATATTCTGCACCAATCGATGCCGTACAATATCTTTTTGTGTCAGCTCTACAACACCTATCCCTTTAATCCTTCTTAGCAGCTCAATAGCCTCGACCATTCCGCTTTTTTGGGGACCTTCCAGGTCGATTTGTGTTATGTCGCCTGTTACTATCATTTTGGAGCCTTGGCCTAATCTTGTCAAGACCATTAGCATCTGCAGAGAAGATGTGTTTTGAGCTTCGTCACAGATGATGACAGATTCGTTTAACGTTCGGCCACGCATAAAGGCAAGCGGTATAATCTCGATAATATCCAGCTCCATGAACTTTTTCATCTGGGCGAAGTCCATCATGTCTTCAAGAGCATCAAAAAGTGGACGAAGGTAGGGATTAACCTTTGCTTGTATATCGCCCGGCAAAAAGCCTAATTTTTCACCAGCCTCGACAGCCGGTCGCGCAAGTATGATTCGCCTGATTTGTTTTTTCTTTAACATTGAAACGCTGATTGCGACCGCCAGGTATGTTTTACCCGTTCCCGCAGGACCTGTACAAAAAGTAATGTCATTGGCCAGCATTATTTCGATGTACTTTAGCTGTCCGGCAGTAGAAGGTTCTATAACCTTCGTATGAGAATAGACAGTAACGGCCTGGCTTGTCTTGGCATTTGGCTGGGATTGTTTTGTCTGTATAAAAGCATTGATATCCGCGTCGGTGAGCAAGCGGTGTTTGACCAGGTGCTTTTGCATTTTGTCAATAACTTCGGCGGTCTCGTTTACTTTTTTTTCCGCGCCGCTGATTATTAAATTAGACTGGCGGGCGGTGATTTGAACACCAAAAACTTTACGCAGAAGGCGGAGGTGGCTATCAGCGGGGCCGAACAGCTCAAGCTGCCTGCCGCCAGGATCTAATTGTATAGTAACTTCCAAAGAACTCCTTTCTCATGCTATACGCTACGTGAAAAGCATGAAAAACAAATATGCAAAAGGTGCTGCCGCCAAAGGTGAGTCCACGATATCAAGCACGCCGCCGAACCCAGGCACCTTATTACCGGAATCTTTGTGTTCGGCATCCCGCTTTATCATAGATTCGGCCAAATCGCCGGCCTGAGCTATACAAGCAAAACAAAGGCCAAAGATAAGCGCCAACCACCATACCATTATATCAAAACCTGCCGCAAATGCCAAAGCTACTAACATCGCAGTAGCAGCAGCGCCGGCCATCCCTTCCCAGGTTTTGCCAGGGCTGATTTTAGGCGAAAATTTGTGCTTTCCAAATAACGTTCCAATCGCATAAGCCCCTATATCAGAACACTTTACAACAAATATAAACATCAAAAAAGGCCAGAGGCCGAAATCAATCCGAATTGCCAATACGAATCCACTTAGAAGTCCCAAATAGATGATAGAAAAACAATTGACTCCGCAATTTGCTAATACATCTGTGGTGCCATAGAAGGCGTATTGATACAGAAACAGCCCTGACAGGGTAAAAGCCATCACAAAGAACAGATAAGTATGGGGTGAAACTTCAATAAATTGTGGCCAATACCAAGTTGTTGTCAATAGGATCGAGGCGAGCGATGAAACAGGAATGAAAATCTTTAAGTTTTTTGCTGTGGCAAGGTTTGCCAGTTCCAATTGAGCTAAGATTATCAAGATGGCAATTAAAAGAGTGAGAATTGTTCCTGCTGGAAGCCCTACCCAGCGCTGGGCGGGGTCGTCGAGGACGACGATGCCGGTGAAAGATAGCGTCATCAATATGCCATAAAATAATCTATGTTTTAGCATATTCGTTCGGAAAATCCGAAATTCTAATATCTAAATCCTAAACAAATCTAAAATTCTAATATTAAATGTCCAAAACAAATTGTTTTGAATTTTGTATTTTGGTCATTTGAATTTGTTTAGTGTTTAGGATTTAGAATTTAGTGCTTTATTAATCCCCCAAAGCGTCGATCACGTTTTGAATAGGCCAGTATTGCTTTTTCCAAATCCGCCTTTTTGAAATCCGGCCAAAGTGTTTTTGTAACATAGAATTCACTATATGAAATTTGCCAGAGAAGGAAATTACTGATCCTCATCTCGTTAGCGGTTCGTATCAATAGATCCGGTTCGGCGAGGCCAGCAGTGTATAGATGCCGGCTTATACATAGTTCGTTAATATCCTTTAGGCGCAGTTGTCCTTTTTTATACTCCTGTGCAATTTTTTTAGCTGCATCTGTGATTTCGGTTCTGCCTCCATAATTTAAGGCCAAGCCAAGTACCATGCCGGTATTTTTGCAGGTTTCCTTCATGGTTTTTAGAAGCTCTTGTTTAACCTTCTGCGGCAGGCCGGCTAATCGGCCGAGGTGAACCAGCTTCACATTGTTCTTCATAAGGTTAGGTCGAATTCCGATAAGGTATTGAGCGTGAAGGTGCATGAGGGCATCGACTTCGGCTTTGGGTCTTCTCCAATTTTCCATGCTGTAAGAATATAAAGTCAAAGATTCGATGCCGAGGTCAACACAGCATTGAGCTATTTGTTCGGCTGTGTGAGCTCCCCGGTGATGCCCCTGGACCCGCGGCAGAGACCGTTTTTTCGCCCAACGACCATTGCCGTCCATAATTATGGCGATATGACGCGGAATCTGCTTGATAGTCAAACCCAGACGCTTGGCTGTTTGTTTTAGTTTTTCCTCGGTGTTATTTTCCAACTTTTATCGTCCGAACAAAAGTGTATAAGTCTTGTAGCTTATGCTCTTTTTTTTCTAAATATTGTCTGGCTTCTTTTCGGTCCCACACCAATGATTGTAACGGGAATGCCGGTTAATTTCTCTATCCAACTAATATAATTCTGTGCATTCGAGGGCAATTTTCGGAAATCCCTTACGTCAGTTATATCTTCGTCCCAGCCGGGAAGGGTTTCATAGACAGGCTCAACATTCGAGAGTATCTCTATGTTAGATGGGAACCATTTCGTCACTTCGTTATGCGTATTGCGTATTGCGTATTGCGTACAAATCTTTACTTCTTTAATGCCGGCTAATGTATCGAGATGCATTAGTGCTATCTCATCAATACCACCGATTTTTATGGAGTATGATACAGCGACAGCATCGAACCAGCCACATCTCCGGGGTCGGCCGGTAGTAGTGCCGTATTCGTGTCCTTTGTCACGGATGTATTGGCCAATTTCATTATCTTGCTCGGTTGGGAAAGGCCCGGCTCCAACTCTTGTAGTGTAGGCCTTTACAACGCCGATGAATTTATCAACATACTTGGCAGGTACGCCGCAGCCGGCTGGCATTCCAAGTGAGCTTGAATTAGAGCTGGTCACGTATGGGAAAGTGCCGTGGTCCAAATCCAGGAGCGTTCCTTGCGCACCTTCGAACAGGATTGATTTGCCATCTTTAATCGAGTTGTGTAGAAATTCAGTAGTATCGATTATAAAGGGCAGGAATTTATCCGCATAAAATTTACATTTTTCGAAGAGGTCGTCTGCATTAATCGGTTTGGAATTATAAACAGCGGTGAAGACCTTGTTTTTGTAGTTCACGGTGGTTTGCAGTTTTTCT
>CAZRMQ010000217.1:0-3819 GCA_964601185.1 uncultured Pirellulales bacterium | reverse complement strand
TTTTTTACGCGATACTCAATACGCACGACGCACTACGAGGTTATTGTTTTTGTGCAATTCTCAGCTTCGCGCTCCTTGCACGCCGATTTCTTGCGATTTCCTCGCGTGCAGGCACAATTGGCTTCTTCGTGATAATCCTGTAAATGTTGTCCTTTTTATTCTGTTTGAAATCATTTTTAACTAATCTATCTTCCAAGCTGTGATAGCTAACCACAGCTATATAACCATTTTTGTTCAGCAGTGCCGGCACAGACTCAAGCAGCTTCTTCAGGTTCTCTAACTCATTATTAACGGCAATTCTCAGCGCCTGAAAGGTTCTGGTCGCCGGATGTATCCTGGATTTTCGCTTATGAGCTGGGCGTTGCAGCACCCTGCAGACTATCGCAGCTAATTGGCCGGTCGTAATGATCGGCTCACGACGGCGTTGCTGGACGATAAATCGTGCAATCCGCCTTGAGGCTCTATCCTGGCCAAACCTGTATATCAGATCAGCCAAGGATTTTTCATTCGCCCTATTCACTATATCGGCAGCAGTGGTCTTTAATCTTTTATCAATTCTCATATCCAAAGGCATATTTGTTTTAAAACTAAGACCCATCTCGACATCAGCCAACTGTGCGGAGCAAAGACCCAAATCCGCCAATATAAAGTCAGCCTTTTCTATGCCTTGTTTGTGGACATATTCTGTGATTTGAGAAAAATTGCAGGTGTGTAAAATTACCTTGCAGAGGAGGTCTTTTAATACAAATCTGGCCCTTTGGATAGCAGCTTTATCAACATCAAGGCCTACGATAACACCCTTAGGGCCCAAAGTTTTGCCGAACAGTAAACTATGACCTCCCTGTCCAATGGTCGCATCGACCATCACCCCATCCGGCGGCAAGTTTATCTGTTCGGCTAACCTTTCAGCAAGAACTGGTATATGCTCTACTGTCGAGACATTCACATTTATCGTACAGCGTATATCGTATCGCGTATCGGGCTGCGTTTTGATTTCCACGCAATATGCATCACGCAGGCCGAATTAACTTACGAGCACTACGTCTGCCCGGCTCTTAAGTTTCTTAACATTAGTCGAAAAGCCAATATCGGCAAAAAGACCACCAAGTCTCTTTAACCGCTCCAGCCGTTCAGTAAGAATAGCTATCGAGGCAAAGGTTCGTTCATCAACTTCCCTTTCGCCGGTAAGACTTTCGCTAACAATCCTGCAATAGTTTGAAGCTGCTTCCATCATTTTGCCTCCACTAAGAATTAAAGTTCTTTATCCTGTTTTTGCAAAACGTACTGCCGCGCCTGCGACATTTGTTTTTGGTACTGAGGCATATTATCCGAAAGATATTGCTCCCAGTCCTCGTTGTTCCATAGCTCGATATGGTCCCGCACGCCGATGAGGGTAATCTGGTCCTTCAATCCTGCCCTTTTGCGTAATCTTTCATTCAGAAGCAGCCGCCCCTGTGCATCTAATTCCACTCTGCTGGCCAATGCAAAGCTCATCCGCTCAAACGAAACAGCCTCATCTGGTGCAGCGGTCTGGGGTGCAACCGACAGGACTATCTGCTCGAAATATCTTTCAGGATACAGACAAAGTATGCCGTTCGCCCCAAGCACAAGATAGAAATTGGCGCCGTGCTCATCGACATCAATCTGGTTCCTGAGCTTGTTTGAGACGAGCACTCTGTTCTTACCATCAATGATGTGCTGATATTCACCTGTTAATAAAAGCTTGGCCATTACACCACCTGACAATATTATATTGGGAAATATTACCACTTGCCCCCACAAAGTCAACATACAAACATACATTTTTCATTATTTTTGTAAAATTCTATTATGGGACGTGCTTGATTATTCCCTAATTGACGCGATAGAAGCTGCTTATGGCATCATGAATGATTTGACCATGCTAAAACATTTTTTTGCTCTCTGCCCGCTTATTTACAGCGAGCTGTGAATTCTTTAGATTAGCGTCGCCGTCCTTCTCCGTAGTTCTCCTTCGTATTGATACTCCAGAGAACAGAGTAGTACTACGAAGGATAAATGCCGGCGACGGCTAAACTTGGGTCTTGGACCTTTTTCAGTCCGGCTTTTTGAGCTCCTCAGCTTTCGGCAGGTCTTTGAGGGAATTTAGGCCGAAGATTTCCAGGAACTTCTTGGTTGTTCCATACAGCATGGGTCTGCCTATAACCTCAGCTCGGCCTACAATCTTAACCAAACCTTTAGACATAAGGCTGCGAATAATTTCGCCGACCGCGACACCCCTTATAGCCTCAATATCAGCTCGCATCACCGGTTGCTTGTATGCAATTATCGCAAGTGTCTCCAGGGCTGCTGAGCTTAGCTTTCCCTCGCTGCGGACGCGTAATAATTTCTGTAGCCAATGATTATAAGAACTCAAGGTCAGCATCTGATAGCCGCCGGCGATTTGCTCTATCCGAAAGGCATTATTGTTGGCCTTGTATTTTTCATTCAGATTCTGAATATACTGACGGACCTGTTTAACGCCTATCTCTACAATATCAGCCAGCCGGGCATCCGAAAGAGGCTCATCGCTGGCAAAGAGAACCGCCTCTACTACAGACTCAGCCGTCAGCTCACCCTCCATAGGTTCTGCTTCAAGGGACTCATTTTCGACATTTAAGTCCTCCTCGCTGTCATACCCATGCAAGCTGGAATCTACCTCTTCCTGCAATAGATCAGTTTGCTCTTCAATGATTATTTCTTGCTCAATATCTGCTATTTCCTTTGGTTCTTCTGTCATATATTTTTCCATGTAAAGGGGTCAGCATCTTTCTTACTTATTTTTATTGTGACTTGTCCGCCAGACGTACGGCGGACTTGCTCAAACTGCTTCTGTAACTGTTTTGCAAATTTATTCAATATAAATCGCTCTGAGACACTATGACTTAAACAAATGCACGTTAAACCTGCCTCCTGTGCGGCCAATGCCTGATGATGTTTCAACTCGCCGGTCACATACAAATCCACATTTGCAGCGATTACCGAATTTATAATACTGCCGCAGGAGCCTGCACAAACCGCTGCTGTCTTGACCAGTCGCTTTTGGACCCCCGCGGAGCGGGAACCCTTTCCGATTAAGCCGACGGCTTTCGCACCGGTACTGTTCTTTATTCTACCGACAATCTGCTTTATAAACAATGGCTGTGATAATTTGCCGATCCTGCCCAAGCCGAACTTTTCAGGATTGTGATAGAGCTCGAAAACATCGAAGGCTGGTGTCTCATACGGATGCGCTTTCTTCATCGCAGCAATTACCGCTTCGAGCTTGTCCGCCGGTACAATGGTTTCAAACCTTACCTCCGCAGCTTTTTCCAACTGTCCTCTTTTTCCGACAGCCGGCTTTGCCCCTTCCAAAGGCAGGAAAGTTCCCGTGCCCGTTGCCTGGAAGCTACAATTGCTGTAGTTGCCTATCCAGCCTGCGCCGGCGGCGAAAATCGCATTTGAAACCTTGGCAACCGAATCGACAGGGACAAAAACAACGAGCTTGCAATTATCTTTGGCTGGATAATTAACATAGTCACCGATAGGTTTTGCATCGCGGATGCCGATGATTTCCGCCAGGCCGTCGTTTACTCCACCTACAGCCGAATCCAATGCGGTATGTATCGAATAGACCGCAATACCACTGCGAATTAGTTTATAAACGATGCCACTTGGACCGTCCGCAGTGACTTTTCGCAGGCTGTCCCAGATTACAGGATGATAGGCAATGATCAGCTTGGCTTTTTGCTTTATGGCTTCGGATAAAACCTCATTGGTAATATCAATCGTCAACAGGATATTTTTCACATCGCTCTGGGA
>CAZRMQ010000216.1:0-3836 GCA_964601185.1 uncultured Pirellulales bacterium | reverse complement strand
TGAGCTTATAAAAACCAGCGGGGTAGATAAATACATAAAGTAAATATGTTTAGCAGTCGCCGGTACGGCGACTTATAAGGATAATATTTTACAAAAAAAGCAGCCGTCCCGGCTGCTGCTAAACAACAAGGAAATTAACGATGATTATTGCATATCATGCAATCTTTACAACTTATGGCACTTGGCTACCCAATGACCCGCGTGGCTCATATTCTAAAGAAATTTATAACGACCAGCTTCGGATGTTAGGCATGATTAAATACGGGCGACAAAATCCGATACCAGCTAAAGAAAACCTGATGAAATTTTGGACGATGGGGGCGTCGCAGATTAGCCGTCCTCCATTTTACTTTGATAACGTGTCTCGTGGAATTGTTGCTGACGCCTTTGGCAGTGTTGTTCAACGATTGGGCATAAAAGTTCCGGCTTGTGCAATAATGAATGACCACGCTCACATACTTATTTTGCGCTCAAAATACAGAATCGAGTACCTTGTTAATCAGCTCAAAGGCGCTGCAACGAGAGATTTGAAACTAAAACACACACCCTGGACGCGTGGCTGCTGGAAGGTTTTTCTTACTGACATTGAGGCGCTTCTGGCCGCCGTTAGGTATATTCAGTCCAATCCAGTCTGCGCCAGCCTTGCACCGCAATCTTGGAATTTCGTTTCACCTTTACCCCTTTAGCCGTCGCCGGAACGGCGACGGTTACTTAATCGCCGGTGCGGCGACAGAATATATACTGTCCGTTTAGGCGTTGCCGTCTCGGCGACGCCTTCCTGAAGAATCTATTCTACTGGCCACGAGTCACAAGCGCCTGCCCCGAGCGTAGTCGAGGGGAATAACTACAATGTTCTGCGTCTGCGCAGCCAGCCGACAAAACCCACGCCAATACTGCCAAGCACAACAGCACCAGGTGCGGGAATTACAGCAGCCGATTCTGGAACCTTGACCTCAACATAATCAAGCGTACTCTGGTCACGATATAGAAATGAACCTATATACGTGAAATCTGTATAAGACATGTCAGGGTTCATGAAAGAGGGGGACTGAGTAACACCGTCCATCGTCAGTGCCCAATTCCCCGCCGCGTCTCTCGACACCACATACGTGTGCCAGTCTGTTATTGTAGAACCTATGTAGTAGCTTGCCAAGTCCTGATAGCCGCCACCAGTGAGGCTCCATTTTAAGACCTGAAATACACGGTTGCTCTCTCCGTAGATTTGGAAGCTATATCCGATTTCCGGCTGTCCGTGTCCTCCCCATGATGCATCCAGCAGGAATATGGTAGCTTGGTTGGGCCAACTTGGACCTGACTGCCCGCGAAGAGTTACCTCGAAGGTGTCAGCAGTGAAGACTAAGGACTCCGCCATCCATGTATACAATGGTGTTGTATAACCCGAGCCAATGCCTCTCGCAACTCCGCCACTTACGTTTGGCAGGCCAATGTAACTGTCGAGTACATGCTTTGGAATTGGTGTGGCGTCCCAGAAAGCGTCATAGTCATCGCTGAATACCGTTGTCATTCCGGCTTTTGCCTCGGCCAATCCAAATACGAGAAATGAGTAAAACAGTAGACCAATTGCAAAGCTTCTTGACCAATTCATCTTTTCTCCTCCAAAATATAAGTTGTTCTTTTCTCTATTTGAAATCATCAATACATTGTCATCGTCAGCTCTTCATTGTGTTCAGGACAGGCTCCGCGACGAAGCAAAATCCGAACGGCAAATGATCGAGATTGCCACGCTTGGTTGTGCCTCGCTCGCAATGACACGGAATGGAATTTTCATCTCATAAGCATCACCTCCTCTCAAACAATCTTGTGGCGCAAAGCTCAACAGGAAATAATATGGATTCCTCTCTTTCCTCTCCATAGGATGAACTATTGGGGAAAAATATCAAAAAAAGAGCGATAAATCAAGAAAATTATAGGACTTTATGAATAAAATTATCGCTGTTGGATGTGATAATGGCCGCTTGAGATTCTGTCAGCGCCTATGGCGTGATAGTATCTCTTTCGGCAGAAGGCTTCGTAGCTCTCTTCGGACACGTCGTGCAAGTCTAACGCTCTGTTGTGCTTCCGTTAGCGGAATGGGTTCGTATTCACCGGGGTAACGAGTCACCGTAGCATAAGCAGTAAGGCGTCTTTGCTCTTCAATACTCAATCTTAACCAAATGCTTTCAGGAAGCAGCGAAACCAAATGCTCGATATCGTGGGTCCTAGGAAAATCAATACCTTTACAGACAAGGAAAGCCTTTAGGTATTTTTCTACACACTGTTGTGCATGAAAACACACTGCATCAGTTGGACAACCTCTGGCCATCTTCAATGTATGCGAAGCGGTTTTAAGGTCATTCTCGGCCTTGATGATCCACTCGCGGGCGATAGCAATGGTTTTGCTATTTTCGTGCATATAGTAGCTTGCCTTCCTGAGCAGCAGGTCGCTCGATCGTACCAACAATCTTGCTGCGCCACTCGAAGTCATTGGGAGTTACCACGATAACATCCTTGGCAACAGGAATGTCATGCAGCGCCACCGCAATCTCTATGGCCTTTTCGCGTTTTGAACCCAAAACAGGCATCACAACAAGCAGGTCCACATCACTATCCAGCCCCGCCTGTCCACGAGCGTGCGAGCCAAAAAGAATAACCTTGTCTGGCTGGAATTGCGTTACGATGCGTTTCACCATCTGCTGGATGTATCTTTTTGTCGAGTTTTGGACTCTGGCCATGCTTAATTCCCCTTCGGGAGATTCATTGCTTTTTTACCACTTCCAGAATACAAAGAAAATAACGCATTTGCAAGGTGAACCCCGCAATAAATTGTGGGGCTAAACTTACGTTGATGCAGCAGCGGGTTTTTTGCTGGGTTGTCGAGGTTCGGGGGCGGTTCTGCCACGATATACAATCACGCCGGTCGGGCATTTGTTCAAGGCCGTCTCTGTCTGCTCGGTGGGCTGATATTTTTCGTAATTCATTCGAGCTAAATTGTCCTCAACGGTGAAAATATCGCTTTGTTTTGCGCAGACACCACAGCCGATACAGCCGACCTTGCACATTGACCGTGCCACTTTACCAGCCTCTTTGCTGCTGCAGGCAACAGTCATCATATTTTCGTAACGAAAAGGAACCATCTCGATGAGATTCCGTGGACATGCCTTTGAGCAGGCTGTGCAGCCGGTGCATTTTTCATAATCAACGACGGCTAAGCCGTCAACAATGTGAAGGGCATCGAACTTACAGGCCCTTATGCAATCGCCGAAGCCGAGACAGCCGAACTTGCAGGCCTGCACAGGAGCCAATGCGTTCGCAGCAATACAGCTTTGTATGCCCTGATACTGTGCATAATAGGCCTTATCGATGCTGCGCGCCCGGCAGTGAACAATGGGGCGAAAGGGAAACCCATCCGTCCGTGCCTGTATATTCAGAATCTCGGCGATTTTTCCGGATGTTTGCGGCCCGCCAGGTGAGCATTTGCCAATCAATTCTGGTTTCTGTAGAACTGCCTTTGCGTATTGGGCACAACCGCCAAAGCCGCAGGCTCCGCAGTCCAGGTGAGGAAGGACCTCATAAACCTGCTCCACCTTCGGGTCAACTTCAACCTTCAGCTTCTCCCGCGCTATCAAAAGCACTATTGCAAAACCGCTGCCCAGGCCCAACATCGTAAGGCCCGCCGGCCAGGCGCTATTCCATACTTGTAATATTTCCGCTAAAATCATTTATCATTCCTTCGGCCAAAAAGGCACGGAAAGGTTTTAAGTGTCTAAAGTGACTAAAGTATAAAGTGCCTAACTGTACTGTCTAATATTATTAAAGTAATGTAAGTCGTTTATACG
>CAZRMQ010000215.1:0-3848 GCA_964601185.1 uncultured Pirellulales bacterium | reverse complement strand
CGTTTCAGCAATAAAACCGCCGGTGGCGGAGCAGGAGCCAGCTCCTAACTTTCCAGTTGATAAAGAGTTAAGTGAATCTCTACGAGAAATCAGTCTGAACGCTATATCGACAAATCCGTATCAGGCACGGACGGTGTGGAATGAACAAGAGCTGGAGGAATTGGCTAAGTCCATCAAGGCCAACGGCATAATTCAGCCCATTATCGTCCGCCCTGCTGGGCCTGGATACGAGCTAATAGCCGGTGAACGCCGATTCCGAGCTGCAAAGTTAGCTTCATTGGCAGCCATACCGGCTCTCGTTCGACAGGCAACCGATGAACAAATGCTGGAGCTGGCATTAGTGGAAAACATACACCGGATCGACCTTAATCCGATCGAACGAGCCAAGGCCTACCAAAACTATTTAAGCACCTTCTGCCTGACCCAGGCCGAGGCCGCTGAAAGGCTCGGCGAAGACCGCTCTGTTATCGCTAACTATCTGCGCTTGCTGGACTTACCGGATGAAATAAAACAAATGCTCAGCAATGGCCAGTTGGCTATGGGCCATGCACGGGCGATACTCGCCCTGCCGACCGATGAGCTTCGGCGAAAGTTGGCCAACCGGGCGCTGGCAGGCCGACTTAGCGTACGCGAGGTCGAAAGATTAGTCCGAAGATACCTTACAAGCACCGGCCGGACTACAATCACAACCCGCTCAAAACCAGCTCATATTCAGGACCTCGAAAGCAAAATAAGCCAGCAGCTCGGCACGAAAGTCAGTATTGAAACCCGCAAAAACGGTCAAAGAGGCAGGATTATCATCGAATTCTACTCCCTGGACGAGTTCGACAGTATTACAGAAAGGCTTGGCCTTGCGACCATAGAGCAGGTTTGAATAGGGGGCCAAAATCAAATTTGCCTTTTTTCCACAAAAACGGTAAAATATTAGTGTGCTTATCGGACAAACGCCTGGTGGAAAGGCAATAAATACAGACCACCCACAGAAAAAGTTAAGAGCTTCCACCAAGCCTCAAGACATCGGAAATTTCTTAAAGAAAGGTGAATAATATGTTGTGCGTAAAGAAACCTCGCTGGATAGTGTCCCTCATCACAGTGACAATGACACTACTTAGTACCGGCCTGTGCATAGCGCAGGGCCAGGCAGATACAATCGATTATATAGCCGAGCTTAATAAAATAGGCATGGCCGGACGTCCTGAAAGCGATAACGCGGCACCTTACTACCAAAAGGCAATAGAACTTTTGATAAAAAAGCCTGCGGACCTAACAATATCAACAAGAAGCTGGCTAAAAGAACAGCCCACGCAACAACAGGCCTTGTTAAGAAAATGGGTGCAGGACAACAGCAGCGCACTTGAGCAACTGCAGCTTGGCAGTCAGAAATCATATTGCTGGTTCATGCAAACCGACCAGAAACCGCAGACCGAAATGCCTCGCTTAACACCAATAAGAGAATTAGCAATGGCACTACAGGCTCGGGCGATGCTTCAGGCTGAAGACGGCGGAGTCAGCGGTGCTGTCAACGATATAGTGACTCTATATAGATCTGGAGCACATATTGCAGCAGGGCCGAAACTTTTAATAGAGAAATTAGTGGGAATTTCTATCAAGGCCTTGTCTATAAGGGCTGCGTTTAACATACTCGATGGAAAAATGATTGACACCGACTCGATGAAAAATCTGCAGAATCAATTGGAGCAGCTCTCGGCGAACTACAGTGAGCCGTTTGATGTACGCGGCGAAAAAGTTTATATGCAGGGGCAAATCGAAACAGACCCTCAATACCATGCTTTTAAGCCGTATTTAAAAAACGCTCTTGAATACTATGACACAACATCAGCCAAAACTCCCTGGCAGATACATACTGAGCCAGTTCAGTCCCCACCAAGTGATAATCCTTTGACGACTGACATGACTAAGATAATAGAAATTGAATATCGCAGCAGGACGGATACACAGGCCTTAATAACAACGCTTGCTCTCATGCGATATAAAAGTGACAAGGGGGCATATCCTGCAGCGCTGCCTGAGCTTGTTCGGGCCGGCTATATTAAAGAGCTTCCGACAGATCCATTTAGCAACAATCCTCTTGTTTATAAGCAAACAAGAGAATCTTTTACGCTCTACAGTTTCGGAGTAGATTACGATGATGATGGCGGTGACATGGCTCGAGACAGCAAAGGCAACGTAAGAATGTGGGCCGACGAAGGCGACGCCGTTTTCTGGCCTGTTCAATCAACGGAAAGTGCACAGAAGCGGGTAGCTGAGCGAAAACTTCCGACCGGGCCTGAGCAGGAAAAATTAACCGAGTCACTCCACAATGCTATAATGGGCGGGGACATTAACCGGATCAAATCGATCATCTCGAAAGGAGCGGATGTCAATGCAAAGAACAGACAAAGCTGGACGTCACTACACACCGCTCTTTGGTACGGCAACAATGAAATGGTTGAACTGCTAATCTCCGAAGGAGCCGATGTTAATGCACAGGATAACAGTGGTAATACGCCCTTGCACTTCGCAGCAATGAAAGGCAATAGCGATGCGGTAAATCTTCTTATTGAAAAGGGCGCAAATATCGATGCAAAGACAAATGCTGAGCAGACACCACTGATGTTCGCGGCGGATTATGACCACAAGGAAATCGTGGAATTGCTGATTTCCAAAGGCGCGGATGTCAACGCACAAGCGGGCAATGATAATGCTCTGTCATTAGCAAGAAGGAAAAACCGTAATGAAATGGTGGACCTGCTGCTCAAACACGGTGCCACAGAACCGGCTCAGTTCCTTATGGACGAAGGACTTTATGGCCGTAGAGGCCAAACGGAGGGACCCGCGCGCCAGCCGACCGGCAGAATGTACCAGGGCTTTGAGGGACAGGCCCAGCCGGGAAGCAGCCTCGTTGTAATCTCAAGAACCAGTGAAGAAATACTTGCCGATGCCAATGAAATAAAAGCCAGGGTCAAGACGTATGAAGGCCTTGCAGAATCATTGGAGGAAGTTGACAGCAAAAGTCGGCTTGAAAAAGGTGCGTGGGTTCAGAGAAGGATTGATAACAGAACAAGTCTAATCAGATTAGTGGAAGAACAGGTTAAGCTGGAGATGACTTTTGTACGCGATATCGCTGCCGAAGAAAAAGCTGAAAAAACAACAAAGACGATTGATGATGTGTTATTAAGCAGGGACGGTATTTCCGACAAAGTTCGCAAAGAGCTTTTAGTACAGAGAAGAGAGGCAAGGCAGGGCCAACAGCAAGAGGTGTCACGTGGTCGTGGCATGGCCAGAGGCAGCAGGGGCACAAGAGGCAGGAATCTTCAAGAAGGATACCAGCAGGGATACGGCAGTACTGCCGGACCGGGGCAAGAAATGACCCGACGCGAAGGCGGATATGGACGTAGAGGCGAGCCTGACGAAGGTGAACAGTTAGATTCCGAAACTCAGAACAAGATCAGCCAGTGGCTCCAAACAACGCTCGATAACAAGGAGAGCCTGATGCAATTTGTATATACAGATGTCCGGACGCAATATGCTTTTATACAAGCCGTTGCTGTTGAGGAGGAAGCGAAAAAGACAACAGCAGCTATTGATGGGATATTGCTTAACAGAGAGGAACGGTTCGAAGACATCGTTCTGAGAATGGAGGAAGAGGCGGCCAGAGAAGCACAGCAAATGCAGGACGGGCGTGGCCGCAACTTAAGAACCACCAGAGGCAGGGCTGGGCAAGACTTGTCTCAGCAGGGACAGGGGAATGAATCTGCACCCCGATCTCGCCGACGGTAAAATTACACGATACGTAGGGACACGTAGGGTATGACCTGCATACCAAAAATAACAGCGATATAAATAGG
>CAZRMQ010000214.1:0-3854 GCA_964601185.1 uncultured Pirellulales bacterium | reverse complement strand
TGTAATTCTTTTCTCCATTTTTTTACATCAGCGTTTCTTTCTATCACATAATCTTCTTGAGCAGAGTTCGCAGGTGGCGTTGTGACTTGCTCTCAGGCACGGATCAGTTATAATGATCCATGTCAAGGTCGATATCAACGATGTGTTGTGACTTGCTCTCAGGCACGGATCAGTTATAATGCCACCAGTTGCGTATCCTGCTGGCCATAGGTTGTGACTTGCTCTCAGGCACGGATCAGTTATAATAGATGGCCTGCAAGTCCTTTTTGTAAAAGGACTTGCAGGCTAAATTTGCTAAAATAATTCGAGTTGTCGAGGCTGAACAGGGGCAGGTTTTCGCATTTTTCCCCAAAAAGTTTCCATCCGTCCAAACTGTTTATCGGTAATGGTAATAATGCGAACCTCACCATCAGGAGGCAAAAAACTCTTAATCCTTTTGTAATGAACATCGGCATTTTCCTCGCTCGCGCAGTGCCTTACATACACAGAATATTGTAACATACTAAAGCCGTCTTTTAAAAGATTTTTTCGAAAATATGTATAATCTTTCCGTGCCTTTTTTGTATCGGTCGGCAGATCGAACATAGCAAAAATCCACATGGCTCTGTACCCACTAAAAATCATATTTCTGGCAAATCCAATTCTTTCTGCTCACCGGCAAAACATCGCTGAAGTGACGCCATCGTTCGATGGAGGCCAACCATAAGAGGTCCGTTAAATCCACCTATGTTGACAGATTCATACAGAACTTCTAAAAGTTTGGCTTTAACTGTTTGGTCAAGATTATCTGGTACACCAATTTCACGGCACACGTCCCGTACCTTTGCTTCTACAAATCCCCTAAAAGGTTCCAATATATCATCGGCCAAACAGAACGCGTTGTAACGATTTCTATGATGAATGCCCAGACTTGGCAAAAGTCCTGCCGAACAAAGCGCTCTTGCTACAGCAGCGCGCATGACCATATAGCCGTAATTGAGCATGTTGTTTGGTGGTAGTCCATCTATATTTCTATGGAAATCTATGTCCTGTATATCTTGAAGATATGCAGGCCAAAATTTCTTACTTGCCTGCGCCTCAATATTCTCCGGGTCACCGGAACGAACCCTGTCTCGTAAGGCCATCAATGATTTATAAACGTCACTATCTCTACCGATTAATTTTGCCTGATGTTTAATCTTTGCTCTTATAATTTGTTTCCACAATCTCTTTTTGACCGACTCTTTCGCCTCGATTTGCCGGCGAAATCTCTCTGTCTGCATACTATTGCTTTCGATAGGCAGCAGCATACCAGCCGGATGGTGGTCACCACCGCAGAGTACAACTGCTGCCCCGCATTGTAAAAGTTCGGTAAAGACGCAGTGTGTATAGCTTGTTCCCTGATGGTCAACTATAAGAACGCCTATATCTTCGCAGGGAATGGTTGAGACTTCATCACCATCTTTTTTGATAATTAACTGGCCGTAACGTATTGCCAGATGAGTTTTAGCCTGCGATATCTCGATAATCCGCTTAATCATTATGTGACCTCGCCAGTAATTATTATCGACAAAATAGTGAGGTCACTTTCGTAATAATCGCAGCTCAAAAATCTGTCATTCCTTGGACAGATCCTATTATCTAATCTCGTACTAGTAACTTCACATCACCAAGCGGTGAAATTTTTACTTTTTCCGGCACACCATTCTCGTTAAATATAATACTCTGCCGTAAAGCATCTGGTACTAAAGGAATATCTTCGCGAAGTTTTATGCCTTTTTTCTTGCTGCTTGCAGGATTTGCATCCGTATGCGGCGTAAAATGAATGCTTTTACTGGGGTCTATTTTAAATACAACAAAATAACCTGCTTTTTGTGTTTCAGGGTGCCTCATGTGAACAACTTCACCCCTTGAAAGCGACATTACAAATCGTCCCTTTTTGGTGTCCTCACGGTTCACTGCCGGAGGCGGAGTCCATCCTTGAGGTTTTTGTTTTGGCTGCTTGACCCTAACGCGTTTAGCTGCATCAAAATTTGTAATCACTTCACCAATCCACTTACCTTTTTCGTTCTCTCTGACTTCTATGTGGTGATTGTTTTGTGTCTGATAAGACCTAAGTGATTTTCTTAGTTTTTCTTGGGGGCTGTTTTTATAATCAAATCCTTTACGATTAATTTCTATAACTTCGTTCAGTTTCCAAAGCACTCTTACTTTTCGAATTGGTGTGCCGTTTATGATAAGCCCATTTTCTTTTATATATGCTTTTGCTTGCCCCATGTCTTCAAAATTATGCTCCTTAAGCCAATCACGGATTTTATCTCTCAACTCAATATCTCTAATAATACCGGATTTTGCTGGTGGTACGTTTTCAAGAGCAAGCATCCTTTTTCTTATAGCTTTTCTTTGCGGTTTTGTCGCTGCATTTTTGTATTCCTCTTTCAACTTATCCCAGCCATCCGGCATACGCAGATGGTTTTGTTTTATTCCGATTGCCGCAATACTTTTTATATACATCCCCTTTTTCAGTACAGGATTCCCATCTTTGTCTATTCTTACGTCGCCTTTTTTGATACCTTTTTTCTCGTCATCCTTTTTGTGCCTGTCATAAATTATTGCTGGACCATAAATAGTATCTTTATGCAGATGTCCTGCAATTCTTCTGTTATAAGCCCTGTGGGAAACTTTTAAATTTTTGTATTTCTCTTCAAGCTGTTCACTAAATCCCTCCCAAGGTTGCTCAATGGTTTTCCACTGGGGTTTTATATTCTTATTTTCTTCCTGTTTTTCAAAATCAATGAATGACTCTTTAATTTTCGGCAAGAACTGTGTTGTCATTGCAATTACCACCGCGTCAACTGCGTGATGTCTGTGGTCACCTCTGAGTTTGACTCCCTTTTCACTACGCTCGCCATTTTCGTCAAAAAACAATCCCCAGTCCCTTCTTAGTATTCCTGTGTATTCACCGTTCGATGCAAAAACGTATCTTTTGACTCTGTCCTCACTGCCATATAAAACTTTGTTTATCCAGTCAGTTGTCTGTGTTGCGGCATATGCAGTTGAATGAAGTTGTTCTTCTGTGAAACCCTCCTTAGGTGTCCTTCGGTGAAGATTTTTCCATTTTGCCTCGTCAATCATATCAACATTATCTTTCGTTATGAAACGACCACCCTTTTCACTCTTTTGGGGATGTAGATGCTTAAATATTTTCTCTACATTTCCAAATTTGTCTTCGCTTAGCCAGTCGATTGGCGTTCTGTTTCCCTTACCCTGATTAGCCGTGGAAAAACATAAAACTAGATTGCTAAAGCTATTATCACCGCCTTTACCTCTCGGTACGATATGGTCAATTTCAAGCCCGCTTCCATCGGCTGCTGTTTTATCGGTTATCGTCACCCCAGAATAAGCACACATTTTTCTTTGCTGTCTGCATAACCTCACACGTTGTACTGCTGCTTCTCTTTGTGTGCTTGTTATTCCTGGAGCATCGAGATTATGCGTTTCGATTATTTCTTTTTTAAGAGAATCGACAGCTTTATTTTTCTGCATTTTTTTTGCAATAACCTTTTCACTCTGCCTTGCTTTTCTTGCGAGTTCTATTATAACTCTATCCGGTCTACCGTACTTTCTGGTGTATTCCATCAAATGTCTTCTAACCTCGTGAATACTTTTTCTGACAACAGGATTAGAAATCCCATCCGATACGGGCGGCAATATGCCGGGATGTTTTTGTTGGAAGTACCTGATTTGCTTATTGACAACAACTTCTTTTGTTGAGTATCTTTTTCTCGTTAAGTCATCAGCTCTGTTTGAAGCATCTTCGGCATACATATTCCTTGCCTCGGTTACGCTCCAGCCGTCTCTTAAATACGGTAGAA
>CAZRMQ010000213.1:0-3862 GCA_964601185.1 uncultured Pirellulales bacterium | reverse complement strand
TTTCCTTTGTGGGCATCTATGATATGCTGCGAGTGGAACTTTCACCTAACGGCCAATTTAACATTCCTGAATTCGGAACCGTGAAAAATCCTGAGCAGTTCCAAGCTCTTTACGCATATTCGCCATATCATAATGTTAAAAATGGTACTGATTATCCATCTGTATTGTTTCTAACCGGAGCAAATGACCCCCGTGTTGATCCTATGCACTCGCGCAAAATGACTGCTCGGCTGCAAGCAGCAAGCTCATCAGGTCGGCCTGTTCTACTGCGAACTACCTCAGATACTGGTCACGGCCTAGCCACACCCCTCAGTGAGCAGATTGAACAGAGCGTCCACTATTATGCCTTTCTGCTGCACGAGCTTGGATTAGGATACACTCCATCAAAGCCTCAATCACAGTAATTCAGAATATATGTGGCAGCTGCCAGTTTAAATATATATTTTATCCATCATTCTGGGAAACGGGATGCACTGCCTGATATGTTTTTCGCCGGTAAGCCAAGCGACGGTTCGCTCGACGCCAAGCCCGAAGCCGCCGTGTGGTACAGAGCCGTATTTTCGCAAATCAAGATACCAGTTATAAGTCTCAACATTCAAGCCCTGTGCTTTAATTCGTTCAACCAGCCTGTCGTAATCATCCTCTCTGACCGAGCCGCCGATGATTTCACCAAAGCCGGCAGGTGCAAGCAAATCAAAATTCAGAACAACCTTCTCATTGTTTCTATCGGTCTTCATATAAAAGGCCTTGGCTTCTTTGGGATAGTGCGTGACAAAAACAGGTTTGTCGTGCATTTGCGAGATAATAGTTTCATCTGAGCCGCCTAAGTCTTTGCCCCATTGAAACTCAGCGGCTAATTTTGCGTGTTTAGGATTATTTTCTATTTTTATGTCCACCTCACTCAACTCCCCACGAAGTTCGATCAGCTCAGCAGCATTTTTGTCCCTCTTCCATTGTTTAATCTGTCCTTTCTGCTCTTCTTCAAGGACGGCGATTCTGCTTTCCAATTGCTGCTTTTGACTTTGCAACTCCTGTAATTGCTCAGCCAGAAAATCTGCCGTTTTTTGGCCGGTGAGAATTTCAACAGCTTCGGTATAAGTCAGTCTATAAAATGGTGGCTTGATCTTTTCCAAAGCTTCTATGTTAGCTCCTAATGTTTCAAGCTGACTCTTGTTGTTTTGCAAAACTTGTTCAGCTACGAATGAGACAAAGTTTTCAGCCAATTCGAGCAGGCCGTTAAGGTCTATAAAAGCCACTTCCGGTTCCACCATCCAGAACTCGGTCAGGTGCCTGCGAGTTTTACTTTTTTCTGCTCTGAAGGTCGGGCCAAAGCAATAGACCTTGCCGAAGCTCATCGCTGCTGATTCGAGGTACAACTGGCCGGTCTGTGTCAGATGCATGGGACTTCCAAAATAATCGACCTCAAAAAGAGATTGCTGGTCCTCGCCGACTATTGTTGTAAAAATGGGTGTATCGATTAGCGTAAAGCCGTTGTCGTTGAAAAATCTACGGATGGCATCAATAACAGTATGACGGGTTTTGCCGATGCACCACTGCCGCTGCGAGCGAAGGTGCAAATGACGATGCCTCATTAGAAAATCGACGCCGTGCGATTTTGGTGTGATGGGATAACCCTCAGCAGGCGAGATTATCTCTGCATTTGTTACAACCAGTTCATAGCCGCCGATGCTCCTTTGGTCGGCTCGAACGGTTCCGGTTACGGTCAGTGACGATTCCTGGCTGAGGTGTTTTAGCTGCTCGAAAAGCTCATCAGGGACATTTCCTTTTTCAACAACACACTGACAAAGCCCCGTCCCGTCCCTAATGATTAAAAATTGCAACTTCCCACTTGCCCGGCTGTTATATAGCCAGCCTTCGAGAGTAACTTCACGTCCCACACAATGTTTCAATTCAGATATATAAGTTTTAGCTTTATTTGACATCTTTTTATATTTCTCTCTTAAGTTTTTCTGTTTTTTGGCGGCTATGTGAGCCCATTAAAAATCTTTGCTTTCTGAATATTATAAACCTTAAAATGGTTTTTGGAAAGCGCGGAATTGATTGTTCTCCTGTTTGTGATACTCCCCACTATTTTTATTGAACGATTTCCAATTATGTGATATAATATAATTAGGATGGATGGAGAAAGGCGGTTAAAGCGAAATGATAAACCCTGACACACAAATTGAATTGGAACGTCCATTACAAAATATTGAGCCACCTTATGGCCAATGTGATAGATGCCACTATGTAGGTACCGAAATTGTCTCTAACAGAATTTGTCCAATTTGCCAATGTAATCATCAAGGAGGTTACAATCACTGGCCGGACCCCGAACTAACAGAATTATGGTATGACGCAATAGCGATGTGGAATGAGCGGAGGGTAGAACTCTCGGCGGTAGTTGCTGCGATGTATTTTGAAAGCTCCGTCTTCCATTTGATATTCTGGGGTTGCGGTCGGCCTAATCATGAACTTAGCTGGAGAGGTTTAAATTTTGATGAAACAGCAAAGAAACAGAAAGAGATTTGGGCTTTTTTGAACTCAATTAGAACACATAAGAAGACAAATAAAGCTCTGAAGAGGATATTTGGTTCAACCGGTCGGGAAATGCTGGTTAGAGTTCTGGGAGAGAATGACGCGAGAAACTTCTGGAGCAATTATGTCCGACTGGCCAAATACAGAAACGACGTCGTTCACAAGGGAAGAAGGTCGATAATACGGATTAACGGGACACCTGTTCGTTCGGATCGTAATTCTGATGCAATACTCGACTGGTGTATAAAATTTATTCGTGATTGCTGGAGTGTGTTTGCGAAACTACATAACGAATTTATTCATAAATCGTTGTCTGAAATAAAGAAGGATCCATAATCAACTTCCAATACCCTAAATGTAATGATTGGCTAAGTGCAGCTTGTTCTTCTTCAAACGTATAAGGCCACCATCCTTCATTATCTTCAGGTAAAAAGACCCAGATAATTAATGCCATAACTACAGCAGCGGCTGAGAGCCAAAACCATTTCACGGTGCCCTTTGGTAAAATGGTGTGGGCCGCAAGTGTAATAAGTAAAAGCGCTATTAATTTCCAGGGAGCATCAAAAACAAGCGCACCAATTATGAGCGCTACAAGCAACACTAAGCCAATCCACTTGAAGATTAGCTTTACGATTCCGCATTTTTTCTTTTCCTGGTTTTCCTCAGCCATCTTATATATAAAGTTTTTCACGCAAGTGATTGAGCAGCTGATCTGTTGAGACCCGTACCTGCTCCATCGAGTCACGCTCGCGAATGGTGACGGTGTTATCCTGCAAGGTTTGGCCATCTACGGTGATACAGAATGGCGTGCCAGCCTCATCCTGTCTTCGGTAACGCCTGCCAACGGCGCCTTTTTCATCGTAGAAGCAGTTGAAATACCTTTTCAGGTCGTTGTATATATTATGCGCCACCTCCGGCATGCCTTCTTTTTTGACTAACGGAAAGACGCCGACCTTGATAGGCGCCAGCGCATGATGGAATCGTAATAGGTTCCTTTGTTCGCCGCGCACTTCTTCCTCGTCGTAGGCATCGACCAAAAATGCAAGCGTGCTCCTGTCGATACCGGCACTCGGCTCGATAACGTACGGGATATAACGACTTTTTTTCTGGTCATCAAAGTAAGAAAGCGGGCCGGACTGGTAATCTTCGGCTTCTTCGGCAAGTTTGATGTTATTTAAGTTCCGGTCATTTTCAAACCATTTATTAAGTGTTCTCATTCCACGCTGATGCTGTCGCAGGTCGAAGTCCGTGCGGTTGGCAATGCCTTCCAGCTCCTGCCAGTCGCCGCTTCCGAATGGGAATTTATACTCCACATCAACACAGG
>CAZRMQ010000212.1:0-3867 GCA_964601185.1 uncultured Pirellulales bacterium | reverse complement strand
ATTATGTTTTTTGTCCCTGTCATGTTAATTGGATTGATACCGAAGCTCTGGCGGAAATCAAAAGATGTTTAGCCGGCACCCCTGCGGTGCCGGTTTTCTTGCGGAAAAATACCAACTTACCGGTATAAAATGCCTGCCCTGCCCGGCCTGAGCCTGCCGAAGTGAGCGCAAGCCGAATGGGCGGGAATCCAATTTCTCTTGAACAAATTAACCAGTTACCATTATGTTTCTGCCAACGAATTTGCCCTTTTTACTATTGACGAATTAGAAAGTTTTGTGTAATAATAACCACAGATTTCGCGGATTTACGTGCCTAATTCATTCCGAGCAAAAAATTACCTTGTGTGAAGCCAAGGTACGAGCAATCTATGTTTAGTTGTTTATTGCCTTTTCAATATTGGGTTTTGGAGGTATGAATGTATTTAAGAATTTGAATGTGGTTTGTGTATATCGCAGTGTCAACAGATGAGTCAAGAGGGAATGTGTGAATGAGTCTTCTATTAGAGATATATATAGAGAATTACAAAGCTTTCACAACAGAACAAATTAAGTTTGAAGATGTTACTTGTGTTGTTGGCGCAAATGAAAGTGGAAAAACTAACCTAATAGATGTTGTATATCACTTATCGCCCAAGAGACAAAACAGCCCCTTTGAAGGTAGGGAATTGAGGATAGGAGCGCCAGGTTATCCAAGCGGAGAAATAAGAATAATTTATAGAATAACACTCATGAGACATTTATTAGGCCAATTATATCCGTTATTTCCAAACATAGAAGGAAAGACATTTTGTTTGACCAAAAAGGGGATTCCTGGCCGAACCCCTTTGTGGGAGGGCAAGATTGACCTACCACAGAATTCTGTCGAAGATCTTATAGTGGTCAAGAATAAAACTCAGTTTGCACAAAATTTCAAGTCGAGCCGAAAGGAGATCGAGGTAGCAAAGCAACGATGTGAGAGAGAGTGGTTTCTAAACGATTCTTCAGTTGATCTTAGAAAACAACCGTTTAGGAGCCTCTTGGAACATGAGAGAATCGAATTAATTTCTGGCAAGGAAAAAATAGGATATCTAGCAGACATCTTGAAGAAAGAAGTGCTAAAAAATATAAAAGTCTTCAAATGGAGTTATAAAGAAGGTGATTTCCTGCTTGAAATAGTGCCAATAGCAGACCTTATTGCGAATCCGAACAAATTTAAAACTGTAGCTAGTTTGTTTGAAATTGCTGGTTGGAAAAAGATTGAGTTTTCATCGCTTCTACAGAATCAAGATGACTCAGTGTATGAAAACCTTTTTGATCGAGTTGAACGTGTAATAAACGGTCTCATTAAAAAGAACTGGACTACTCATAAAAACTTGAAAGTCGAGCTTCAACATAAACATAATTATTTAACTATTCACTTGAAGGAAACAGGTTCTAGTACGCCGCCTGAATATAGAAGTGATGGTCTAAAATGGTTTCTTACTTTTTTAATAAATCTTCGTGCACAAAGTGAAACTCTTAGTAATTACATTCTTCTAATAGATGAACCCGGATTGAATTTGCATCCTAGAGGTCAAAAGGACACTTTACAGGAATTGGAGGTATTATCTCAGGAGCGGAAAAATCAAATAATATATACTACGCATCAAACTTTTATGATAAACAAAAATTGTCCGAAGAGAATACGTATAATCGAAAGGCAAATAGATAAGAGTGGCATACTTATAAAGAATCCATTTTATGCTTCCAAAGTATCAAATATTTCTAATCCTAGGAATATTTTGATGGATAGACTGCTTAGAGAAGCCTTAGGATTTAAAGTTTCTGATATTTCACCTATAAATGAAAAAAACATTCTAGTCGAAGGTGTTTTTGATAGAGATGTATTTCACATTATTAATGATTATTGGCAAATAATAGACCTAAATGAAATTTCAATAATTTCTTGTGGTGGGGCATCCGATATTGCCAAGCACGCTTCGTTGTATAAATCAAACGGTCTTAAGGTAATTTGTTTTTATGACAGCGACTCTGCTGGTAATAGCTCATATAGAGGAAACAAGAAAGTAACGAACCTCGAAAAGAAACGGATCAGAGATTACGTTGAGGATCCAACCTATGAAACTATGGAGGATTTAACAACCAACAAAATCTTTAATTTGGCCTGCGAGAAATGGTTTAAAATATGGTCAATTACTGAGCAACAATTACCACAGAGGCCTAGAATAAAATCCTTAAAGAACATTATGCAAGGTGATGAACAAAGAGAAATGAAGCATAGTTTAGAAGACATGCTTGTTAAAGAGATAAAAGAAAATCTCAAAGGGAACGAGGACGATTTTCAGCATATCAGAGTAATCCTTCAAGATTTAAAGGGCAATTTTTATTGAAGAAACTGGCACTTTGTACTCAGACAAATGAATTTGTGGTCGAAATATGTGTATGAATTCCCCACGATGGGCAAGTGCACAAGAGCACAAGTTAATAAGCTATTTTGGGGGGAAATTAAGAACAGCGAAATCACAATATTTTATTCGTATTTCGTGTATCGTATCTCGCAAAGGAGTGCCTATTTTTTAGGGTAGAAAACACCTAAAACCATAAAGTTATCATGGAAGCGCTTCATATTTCCTACGTAAAAATACATGTCATTTTTTCCTGAACACATCAGGTCCAGCCAGCGTTGCTTAATCTTTTGTAACAATTGCTCTTGTGGATTGTATTTATAGCGCCAATCTCTATAGGCTTGGCCAATCTCCCAATCTACTATAGGTAGCTTATGGCCTGGGCAGTCAGATTGTCCAAAGCATTTAAAATGATAATAGAAATCAAAAGGTATTTGCTCTATTGCTTCCTTCTTCGTATCAAAGAAAGAAAGCTGAGCATAACAGGCCTTACGTTTAGCTTGACTTTCGAGAGCGGATTTCTGCCAGGAGAAGTCAATACTCCAGGGTTTGAAAGTTCCTAACGATTTATTTTCTTTTGTATCTTTCAAAATACTACAAAAAGAAGGCGAAACAGTGGGTAAAACGATTTTCTTTCTATTTTTCCATTTTTGCTTTGTATCAAGGTAGGATAATGTCTCTATACTATCAGAATCAATCTTGTAACTTTCAATACGGTGGTCATCGGGAGCTTTATGGCACTTGACACTAATAATGGTATATTTTCGAAACTTCTTGGATCTATCAAGGTCCCTGTATGGTATCGGATATAAACGGAGCCATTGTAGATTATCTATGTCAATACCAGCGCAACAGACCGTTTCGCCGTATTTCGTGCTTGGGTTAGGGTATGCTTTGACAGTAATCAGGACACGTTTTGTTACAAGTATGGCCATAATTATTCGCTAAGGCAGATATGTTTTATATGAAGACCGTCACCGTTTGTGGCCTTGATTTTCTCCGCGACTATCTTGCGGTGACATTGCGTAGCAAGACGCTCAAAGCACATTAGACAACAGGTGCTATTCATGGAATAGTCATACGCCATTTCGATTGCATCTTTTTTACCATCGAGGTAAGCATCCATCTTTTTGAAAAAAGCTTTGTAATCGTGAGTAGATTTTAGTTTCTCTCGGATATCCTTTGGAGTCCCCAGTTCAGCAAGATGAATATAATGAATGTTTGCAATTTTTAGTCTTTCAGCCAGTTGAGTTTTAGAAAAGCCCGGTTTTCTTGAAAACGGAATAGCTCTTACATCGAGAATGCATTCAATATTGTTGTCCAACAAATTAGCAATGAAGGTATCAACAGTAGTACCTTCATATCCCATTGTGAATAATTGACTGCCCATTATGGTGTACCTAAGACGTTTGATAATACTTAAATATATCATATTCTTCGGCAACCTAAATCAAAAATCTGCATTTTTTTATCTTTTTGTTGA
>CAZRMQ010000211.1:0-3867 GCA_964601185.1 uncultured Pirellulales bacterium | reverse complement strand
GACGCAGCCTGCATGAGTTCGCTCCATTGCTGTTCAAGGAAGACTCTTCCAGCTCCCTCACCTTGCCCTCACCGGGTACTCGTAGAGGCGGTGGACGAGGCGGATTCGGCGGACCGATCGAGCTGGGCCCGGACGACAAACCCGCCTTCGACGATCCGCCCGCCGGGTTCAATGCCAGGCGAGAGAATGTCCCTCACGGCGAGTTGACGATGGTTCAGTATGACTCCAAGACGGTCGGAACGCGTCGCCAGATGCTCGTCTACACGCCGCCCGGCTATTCAACCGACCGCAAATACCCGGTACTCTACCTGCTGCATGGCATCGGCGGCGACGAACGCGAATGGCAGCGACTGTGCAGGCCGGAGAATATCCTCGACAACCTGCTGGCCGACGGCAAGATCCAGCCAATGGTCGTGGTCATGCCCAACGGCCGGGCTCAGGTCAACGACCGCGCCGAGGGCAATGTTTTTGCCAGTGCACCGGCTTTCGCCAATTTCGAGAACGATATGTTCAAGGACGTGATTCCTACTATCGAGAGCAGATACTCCGTGTACACGAACCGCGAGAACAGAGCCCTGGCCGGACTGTCGATGGGCGGCGGCCAGTCCTTGAACTTCGGCCTCGGTCACCTCGACGCTTTCGCCTGGATCGGCGGCTTCTCATCTGCCCCCAATACAAAACCTCCCGCCGAACTCGTGCCTGACCCGGCAGCCACCAGGGAGAAACTGAAGCTGCTATGGCTGTCTTGCGGCAATAAGGATGGCCTGATCCGCATCAGCCAGGGCGTCCACAATTACCTCAAAGAGAAGAATGTACCACACGTCTGGCACGTTGATTCCAACGCCCACGACGGTACCGAATGGGCCAACAATCTGTATCTCTTTGTCCAACACATCTTCAAGTAGTCGCAAAGAAACGCGAAAATTATTGACCAACGGCTGCACTCATCACGGCGAAGCGTGTCGTAGCCAGACAGCATTTATAATGCCGGAAGAAGAACGCATCTGGCTGCGGTTTGGTGCTTCGCCAAGACGAGTTAAATTAAAACAAGTATCCCGGAAGGTAATATCGTGATCATCACAGTATAAGCCCTAAACTTGTCCAACTTCACCCCGATAAATCGGGATTTATTCTACGGTTTGGGAAGTTTTAAGCCGATATCATCAATATACAAATCGCCTGCACCTAAGACGTTCCTGAAGTTGACGACAATACCCTGAGCAGTCTCCGGACGCAGATACATCAGCATCGAACCATCAACATTGGCTCCCATTTGTGTTTCAAACATGAGCCTAAAGGGCATTGACTCGGTAAACTGGCCTGTTGTGCCGCAGTTGGGACAAATTTTGTTGCTCAAATCCTAAGCTTTAGCCATAGCAGCATCGATGGCAATATGTTCAGCATGTTCCTCGGCCTGCACGCCCCTTGTGGGGAAGTGTTCGTTTAGGCGCAGCTCGGGGCGGGCCTGAACAGGTAAGAATTTAGGGGCCTATGCCGAGCCGTAGCTGAATCGGCATAGGCCCCGATTTTCTTGATATTTGAGGGATTTTCCTTGCATATTTTAAGGATTTTCCTTGCAGTTAACAGGATGAATTTGATATAAATATAATTTGGAGTTTGTTGTTTTTCTTTTTGGCAGTTTAGTTTCTGCTGTGATAAAGGGAAAATCTCTACAATTTTTCTTATGTGAATAAGAATGTGACGGAGGTAGCAAGTTGGCATTTCGATTATCCGCTAATGAGAAAACCTTTACTCTGATTTTCTGTTTTAGTGCGTAGCCAAAACATTGACATGTATGTTTTGCTTGAAGGAGGACTATTATGCGTAGAAAATTGATATTTTTGGTTTCTTTTATTATGGCGTTGAATCTGTCGGTAAGTGTCCAAGCAGTCACAGTCAGCTTCCATGAAGAGGCACCAACGTCAGGCCCTTATGATGTATATAACTTTGTCGGTGCAGCCCGAGATGCTAACAACGTCGGGACGGTTACGGCCGATGGTCCTACCAACGATGGAACGACTTATGTGGCATTGGACCGCGGTGCGCAGGGGCAGACCTTTGTCACAGGCGGCAGCGAGCCTGTATATTTACTTACCGGTATTTGGATCAGGCATGTACAATACAGTACTCAGAATAGTACCAATACATACTATTCAATGCCGGTTAACGGCCGGTTCGGAATCCGCATAACAGACCCCTGCGCTTCCGGCACCGCGAGTTTTGTGCTGGGTAGTGAAACCTACACGATAACGGGTTCTGAGCCAAATAAACTGCCTGTGCTCGCGTTTAGTGCAACCGGCACAGGCAGATGGATTCACTTTGTCCTTGCTACGCCGGTTGCTGTTGCATCTAACAGAATGTATGGGTTTGACGTTGTCAGTATGACTGGCAGTCCAGATATGTACTTCGAGACGCATGGTATCAAAAATACTGCTTCGGGCGGGAATCCATACACCGCCGGCACGGCTTATACCAGCGGTGCTAATGGCGCGGCTAACAACACACTAACCGTGGCTCCTGGTGACCGCGTGTTTGTTGTTAATCTTGTTGGTGCGCCTCCTCCAACAGCCTCTATTCCAAGTCCGGCTGATAAGGCGACGGGTGTGTCACAGGACCCTGTCCTTAGCTGGAATGCTGGTTACGAGTCAACCGAAAGCAAGGTTTATTTCGGCTCCAGCCCCGATTCTCTCGTGCTCCAGACAACTATAACGCATACGGAAGGCGTAGACCGCTATAGCTATCCCGTGACAGGCCTCGCTGAACTCCAGGTTTACTACTGGCGAGTAGATGAGGTTCAACAGACCGGACCTGATGTTATGGGCGATGTCTGGAGCTTTACGACGGGGACTACTAAGGCTTCCAATCCAAATCCGTATGATAATGAGATTTGTGTCTCCATCGACCCCGACACAACTCTTAGCTGGAGTGCCGGCCTCGATTCAACTCAAAGCATGGTATACTTCGGCACCAATCCAGATGCTCTGGAGCTCCAGACAACGATAACACACACGCAAGGTGCAGAGCTTTACAGCCATCTAGTAACAGGTCTTGTCAACGACCAGGATTACTACTGGCGAATCGACGAGATACAACCCGGCTCTATTACTGTCATCGGTGATATATGGCACTTCAGAACGATACCCATCATACCGGTGTCCGATCCGACTCTCCTCGGCTGGTGGAAGTTTGATGAAGGCCCGGGCAAAGCCATTGACTGGTCCGGCCTGAACCAGCACGGCACCGTCTATGGCGGCGCAGAGTCGGTGGCTGGATATGATGGAGGTGCAATATACTTCGACTATGTTGATGATTATGTGGAACTGCCTATCGGTTCGACTATAGCTGCGCTAAACAGTGTGACTATTGCTACATGGGTGAACTTTCCGGGTACTGGCGAGGCGCAGCAGCGAATCTTCAACTTCGGCAACAATAATACAACTGTCTATATGTACCTAACACCCATAAATGGTAGTGGTGTGCCGGAGTTTTCTATCACGACGACAGGTAGTGGCGGTGCGTCTAATGTAACGGCCCCTTCTGCACTTCCAAGTGGATGGCACCATGTAGCTGTAACAATCGACGGGACAACCCGCGTCGTGGAGCTTTATCTTGACGGGGCCGTTGTTGCAACGGGTTCGACGCAGACGTTGCCTTCAGATCTCGGCGATACCAATGATAACTGGCTCGGTAGGTCAGACGATGATTGGCTCCCTCCTGATCCTTATCTTAATGGCTCTTTGGATGATTTCCGCATCTACAACTATGCAATGACACAGGATGAGATTACGAATGTGATGCGAATTGACACGCTGCGTGCCTGGAATCCGATTCCATCCAATGGAGCATTAACAGATGTAGAAAATGTGT
>CAZRMQ010000210.1:1869-3903 GCA_964601185.1 uncultured Pirellulales bacterium | reverse complement strand
AAGCTCTGCTATCTCTGGGATTGTCGGGCCGAGAGAATCGGGACACTGCTGGCACCAAAGAATCGGAACATCAAGAATTTTAGAAGCTTTAATAAGGATTTGAATATTTTTGAATAGTGCCTGCTTGTCATACATCAGTTGTGCGAGCTTTCCCTGCACATCGACAACTATCAAGCAGCAGTTTTTTATCTCAAGCATCCCTTAATTTTCTGTCAGAAAAATCCGAAGAACGAAATCCTAAACTTGTCCTGAGTGAAGTAGAATGGATCCTAAACAAACTCAAATGATCAAAATACAAAATCCAAAACGTTTTAGTCATTTGGTAATTTGAATTTCGGATTTGTTTAGAATTTCGATATTAGGATTTAGAATTTAACTCAATTTCCTTATTCGTTGCCTAAGACCACAATCGTCAGGCTCACATCTCGCTTGCTCTCGGGTGTACTTACTGTTTTTACGGTCTTTTTACGGTCTCCGGTTAAAACAGGCTTAGGTATCGGGATTAAATCAACGCCTTTATCATCGATAGCAGCCAAGATTTGCCTGCCCGGCATAAGCTGAGCCATATTGTTCAAGACGGCAAAGTCTCTGGCCACCTCGATAGACCTTTCAGGATTGTCCTGGTTAACAATCTCAGCAGTCTGTTCAGAAGTAACCGCATTAACAACCACCGGCGCATTGAACCGCTCTGTATCAACGTATAACGTAGCTGAACCAAACCGCTGCCAGATACCCTGCAAATCAGCTAACAATAAGCTTAAGTCCTGCCGGCTGCAGTTGAGCGAATATAATCTGTTACTCGGCTGACGTGTTATAGTAACATAATCTGAAAGGCCGTTATCCTCTATCGATCTGTTGATAAATCCATCAACCGCAGCCAAGACACCTGCCTTCAATTCGAGTCTGCCGCTGAATACCGCTGCGGTAGTTATATCCGACAAGGATTTCACATCGGCAACCGTCAGCATCGCGCGTTCAGAGACAGTTTCAGGAACAATAATAGAATAAATTACTCCTCCCAAAACAGCTACAAGCGCAATCATAGCAGCAGCAGCCAAAACCCTGCGAAGCATCAACTGTCTCATTCCCTTCCGCTCGTCAAAGTAAACAGATCGCTCAGCCGATAGTGCTTCTGCGGCCAGCGAAGCTTTTATCCGCTCGACCATCTCACGCGGTGGCTTAACATGAGGTAAAGAGCTGACCAGCATTTTAGTCTTTTGAAACTGCCGCAGTCTTTGTGCAACCTGCGGATTATGTGCTATCAGCCGTTCCACATCAGCACGCTGACTGTCTGTCAGCTCTCCATCAATAAAGCTGTTCAGCAATTCATCGATATTTTGATCTGGCCGGTTCATCACAACATGACCTCCATAATTTCTCTCAGTCTGCTTCTGGCTCTGCTCAGCCGGCTTCTAACCGTACCTAACTTGACCTGCAGCACTTCCGCGATCTGAGCATAATTCATGCCCTCAATATCCCGTAAGATAACCACAGCTCTTTGCTCCTCGTCCAGCTTCATCAATGATCGAACTGCGATTTCGCATAGCTCTTTATTCTGAGCCACCTTCTCCGGGTCAGGTGAGCTATCATCGCTCAATAATTCACTTAACGCCTGCGTCCCTTCCCTGCTGCGCTCACAATCCCCGGAATTCAGGCTTCTGAACTCAAATCTGGCATTTCGTTGGCAATAATTCAAAGTCAAATTAACAGCGATTCTAAAAGCCCAGGTGTAAAAGCTGCTTTTGCTCTCGAATTTAGCTATGCTCTGTATTATTTTGACAAATGTTTCCTGTGTAAGTTCCGCAGCATCATGGGGATTTGTGCACATTTTCAATATAACATTATATATGCGATTCTGATACTTAAGTATAAGCCTTTCCATGGCAGCAGAATCGCCCTGCCTGCACCTTTCTACAAGCATAGCATCAGCAATATCAATCTGTGCCATTTCAGCGTGCACGCCTTTTCCTCTTAATTAGACCAATTTCATTGTAAGAAGTTCCGATAAAAACTGTTTTTACCACTGAGAATCCA
>CAZRMQ010000210.1:0-1769 GCA_964601185.1 uncultured Pirellulales bacterium | reverse complement strand
GATATAATCGCAGATTAAGCATTTCCGGTCAATGTAATTTAACCCGGCAGGCAAATATTAAAGCGATGTCAATGCTTGTACAGATGACCTAAATATTATTTTGTGCGTTTAAGGGCAAACTCACCTGTTAGCCGTTTGCCGGTTGGGCACAGAAATGTCACTTGCAATATATAACTCTGGTTGTCGGTTGACTCAAGAGGCAGATTGAATTGATAGGCCCTTAAGAAATCCCGCCAGTACTTGTTATTTTCGGCGGCGTCGATTAAATCGGTATCCGGCCAAATAGCAATTCTTCTTCCCTTTGGCTCGGCTGAACGTTGAACATGTTCATATATCTCAAACCGAAACACACCCGGCGACTTCATTTGACAGCCAAATGAGTCTAATAAGCTCACATAAACATTTATTTTAGACCCCGTCACGCGGGAACCCTCTGATGTCCCCTCAGCTCCGGAAGTACCGACAAATTCGGTTAAAAGCGTAACCTCAACCTTAACCGGATTGTAAGCAATATTGATAGATGATTCAGAAACATTATGAGCTTTGTCAACTTTAGCTTGTGGTTCTGTATTTAATTGCAGCTGCTCACAGCCTGTTTGGGCTAAAACACAGAAAAAAAAGAGCATCTGCAATACTACAATAATCAATTTCATAAACTATAGATCCTCATCAAGTATATGACCGAGATAGTACTTCTTGGCCCTCAAATAGTCAATATTGTGCTTGCTCGGCGCAGCCCTTAACGGTATCTGCTCGACTATTTTAATACCATAAACCTCAAGGCGACTGATTTTTTTGGGATTATTAGTCAGTATTCGTATATTTTTAAGTCCCAAATCACGACATATCTGAGCACCGATTCCATAATCCCGCCTGTCAGGGACAAATCCGAGCTTTATGTTAGCATCGACTGTATTAAGTCCCTGCTCCTGGAGTTTATAAGCACGGAGTTTATTACTAAGACCAATACCTCTGCCTTCCTGACGCAGATAAATAAGCGCCCCCTTGCCGGTCTTTTCTATCATCTTCATTGCGTTTATTAACTGATAACCGCATTCACACCGTTGTGAATGAAACAAATCGCCCGTCATACATTCCGAATGCACTCTTACTAATACCGGCTCATCATGCTCAATGGGTATATTATTATCATCAAGGTCTCCCACGCCGCCTTTGCATAGTGCAAGGTGTGGTTCGGGCGAAGTTATACTCTCATAACCAATCAACTTAAACTCACCATAGTCGGTCGGCAGGTTCACGCATTCAATTCGTTCGATCTGGCTTTCACGCTGCAACCTATATTCAACAAGCTTGGCAATAGAGACAATTTTGAGATTATGCTTCTCACAGAATTTCAGAAGCTGCGGCACCCGTGCCATCGTGCCGTCCTCATTCATTATTTCACATATCACGCCGGCCGGTTTGAGACCCGCTAACCGCATCAAATCAACCGCTCCTTCAGTCTGCCCCGCGCGAACCAATACTCCACCTCCTCTGGCTCGAAGTGGAAGTATATGGCCAGGACGGTCAAGGTCGCTCGGCTTGGCACCATCAGCTACCGCCACCTGAATCGTTCTGGCCCTGTCAGCAACACTTATTCCGGTAGTTACGCCCTCAGCGGCGTCAATACTGACCGTGAATGCTATACCAAACCTGGCAGTATTTTCAGTAGACTGTTGATATAGGCCGAGCGAATCACATTTATCAGGCGTGAGCGGCAGACAAATAAGCCCCCTGCCGTACTTGGCCATGAAGTTAATAATCTCCGG
>CAZRMQ010000209.1:0-3944 GCA_964601185.1 uncultured Pirellulales bacterium | reverse complement strand
TTAGGGAGTCGAGGTGATAAATGTTGGAGCACCATTCAATCTTTCAGGATATTCTTGGGAGTCCAATGTGTAGTCATGGTACATATTATTAACATTACATTTTAGGAGAAGGTGTATTATGTGTAAAAAAGTGATTTATTTGATTACTTTTGTTGGAGTGCTGGGTCTGGTTATAGGAGTCGCGAATGCAGTCCCATTTCAACAAGACTTTGGTCCAGACGGCATTGTCTCCATAGAGGCCGAGAACTATGATGCCAATGTCCCTCAGGGAGGTGATACATGGGAGCTGGTTGGACCAACCGGCGGCTTTACCGGCACCGCAGGTATGCAAGCGTTGCCAAACGACGATGCGGGAACACGAAAAACGAACTATG
Organism: uncultured Pirellulales bacterium; assembly: GCA_964601185.1. GTDB lineage: Bacteria > Planctomycetota > Phycisphaerae > Sedimentisphaerales > Anaerobacaceae > CAZRMQ01. The sequence goes on along the minus strand of CAZRMQ010000209.1, from coordinate 3,570 downwards.
CCGCCAGGTGTCCGCGTCTGGACTATCAAATCAACTTCGTCAGGACCGGTACGCACTATGTCTGGGTACGTGGCTATGGTGCCAGCGGAAATGATGACTCATGCCATGTAGGTCTGGACGGAAGGGAAATTAACACTTGCGACAATATGAGCGGCTGGACCAATAATTACACTTGGTCCAACAACACTTTAGATGGCCAACGCGGTACTTTTGAGGTCACCCCAGCCGGTATTCACACCCTGAATATCTGGATGCGCGAGGACGGTTTCATTATCGACAAGATTGTTCTGACTACCAATGTCGATTTCACGCCCACAGGTGACGGCCCGCCTGAAAGCGTACGAGGCCAGCCTGCACAAGTACAGGCCTATAATCCTAAGCCGGCCTATCTTGCCACAGACGTACCAGACGTACTTACTTTGAGCTGGACGCCCGGAGAAAATGCAGTTCAGCACGATGTATATTTCGGCACCGATTTCAATGACGTTAACAATGCCACGGTGAGCACTGCAAGCATATATCGAGGCCGTCAGGATTCTAATAGCTTCCTACCAGCAGAAGTCCCTCTTGAAATGAAACGGACTTACTACTGGCGAATCGATGAGATTAGGTCTGGCCAGCCCGACAGTCCGGTGAAAGGCAAGGTCTGGAGTTTCACCACCGGTGATTTTATATTAGTAGACGATTTTGAAACCTACAATGATTTCTGTAACAGGATATTCTACACTTGGACGGATGGATGGGGATACTTCAGTAATCCGGATTGTGGCGTTTCAGAATCTAATGGAAATGGTACAAGCTCGGCAGTCGGTAACCTCATGTCTCCGTTTGCTGAGCCGAATATCGTTCACAGCGGCAGGCAATCGATGCCGTTTGAATATGCAAACAACCGTGCTCCTTACTATTCCGAGATCCAGCGTCAGTGGTCGAATCCACAAGATTGGACCAGAAGTGACGTTAAGGTGCTAATCTTCTGGTTACATGGTGCGGCTGCAAATAACACCGCGTCTTTGTATGTGGGGGTGGAAGATAGCAGCGGCAAAAGCAAGATTATAATTCACGACGATCCCAACGCAGTGAAATCAACCACATGGCTGGAGTGTATTTTCCCATTGAGCCAGTTCACAGATGCTGGTGTAGACCTGTCTGCGGTCAAGAAAATGATGATCGTCGTGGGCGATAAGGAAGCTCCGGAAGAAGGCCCGATAGGCAAAATATATATTGATGATATTCGGCTGCGTAGGCCCTGGTGCCGGCCTGATGTTGCAAAGCCGCAATACGATTTCAACAACGACTGCGTGGTCAATGAAGCAGACCTTGAATTGCTGATGGAGGAGTATGGTCGTACGCTAATCAATCCCGCGACCACCGGTGAGATTTATCGTGAAGCTGAATCAGCCGATTGGATAAATGACCCGATACAGATTTTGGATGACCCCACAGCATCAGGTGGCAGATATGTAAGTGTAGATATTGATGTGAAAGACAGCAGTGACAGTCCACCTTCTGATGGTGTCGCCTATTATGATTTTACAGTAGCAGGAGGGGTATACAAACTCTTGTTTAGAGTCAGTATCACCGGCGGCAACGACTCGTTCTGGGTGCGTATCCAGGGAGCTACAACACAGACGCGGAACGACGCCAGCGGCTGGGTGAGGTTTAATACGATAGAAGCAGGTGCCGAATGGCACTGGGACGAGGTTCACAGCGACCAGGATCCTAACAGTCCAACAGTGCAGTGGACCATGCCCGCTGGGAACTATACGCTGGAGGTCGCTCGGCGTGAATCTGGTGCCAAGCTGGACGCACTCTTGCTCACCGCAAATCTGGCCCTCGATCAAGTCACTCTGAATCCGCTGCGCTACGACCTGAACGGAGATGGAAAAACCGATGATGCCGATGTTACTTTATTGATGGCTGCGATGAATGAGCAAATCCTGTGGCCGTAGTCTTTGAGCAGTAGCCACAAGGACAAAAGATAGCTTTGTTACCTTGCACTATTTTGGGGCCTATACCGATCGACTCAGTATAAGCCCCAATTATTTTTAGTGTTTCACAGTGGATTATGAAAAATATTGATATTTGCATTATTTGTTTGTTTGTGCTGTTCGGATTTAATAGTGTTTTGGCTCAGTCTGAAGTTTTGCCGGCCTTTCCCAGTGCTGAAGGTTTCGGCGCTGCAAGTCTTGGTGGTCGCGGTGGCAGGGTCATCGAAGTTACCAATCTCAATGATAGTGGTCCAGACAGCCTACGAGCTGCTGTTGAAGCCAGCGGCCCCAGAATTGTAGTCTTTCGTGTGTCAGGCACTATTGAACTGCGGTCCCGGCTGAGGATTAAGAATTCCTACATTACTATTGCAGGCCAGACCGCTCCCGGTGGTGGAATATGTCTTAAGAATTATCAGTTTCAAGTTTCAGCCGACCATGTGATTATCCGTTATCTGCGGTTCCGTCCTGGTGACAATGAGGGACAAGATTTAGACAGCGTGTGGATTTCAAAGGGTCGTAACATCATTATTGACCATTGTTCAGCGAGCTGGTCCGTAGATGAAACGCTTTCCGTCGCCGCCGAACCCGATGAGCTGGGTAATGTTACAGTCCAGTGGTGCATGATTACTGAAAGTTTGAACTGTTCGGTTCATTCCAAGGGCTGCCACGGTTATGGTTCTCTAATCCGTGGAGGCTGGGGCAATGGTTTTAGCCTTCATCATAATCTTTACGCCCATCACAGAGGCCGAAGTCCCCGCCCGGGTAATTACAATCACTATATTATCGATCCCGATGGTTTGATTTTTGATTTCCGCAACAATGTAATCTACAACTGGGGCGGCCCCCATGCAGGATATAATGCCGATTCGGTTAGTATTGCCAAAATGAATTTTGTTGGCAACTATTACAGACAAGGTAGCAACTCCACAAATGACTATGCTTTCCAGGAGGAATGCACTTACAGCAGAGCGTATTTCAGCGATAACTGGATGAATGGAATGAGTCCGCAAGATCCATGGAGCTTAGTTAGATTTGATGATTTTACCCAGAACAAGATAAATGTATACAAGCAATCGAGTCCTATTCCGGTTGCACCGGTGGACACGGATGATGCGTTAACTGCTTATGAGCGGGTTCTGGCTGATGCCGGTACGACATTTCCTCAACGTGATGCGGTGGACATTCGTATTATAAATGATGTGATAAACGGAACGGGCAGTATTATCAACGATGAGGATGAAGTCGGCGGCTGGCCTGAATTAGAGTCCGGCACGCCACCGGCAGATAGCGACCACGATGGTATGCCCGATGACTGGGAACTGGTTAATTTTCTTGATCCTAACGACTCGAGCGATGCCAACGGCGATCGCAATGGCGATGGCTACACCAACATCGAGGAATATATCAACTGGCTCCCACTATGCGGGCCTACGCTTAGAAGATCAGACCTTAATTGTGATAAAATTGTCAATTTTGATGATTTTTCTGAGTTTGCCGAGCACTATCGCAGTTTGTCCGGCACCGAACTTTACGATGTAAAGTATGATTTTAATAATGATAATGTAATATCCATTGAAGATTT
>CAZRMQ010000208.1:0-3961 GCA_964601185.1 uncultured Pirellulales bacterium | reverse complement strand
GGGACAGGGCTTGCTCCTGGTCAGGCTCGAAGATCTTATTACGTGAAAACTCTACCTCCCTTTTTATGCCGTCGAAAACGATGCAACTGAATTCTCGTAGAGCAGCCAGCCCAACAATAATTGAGTCATCCCTGGCAATTGACATGCCAAAAAACTTAAGCTCCAAATGCCGCTGCAAATACCAGCATGAAAAATCCGCGAGGGTCATCTGTCCTATCCGAAGCTGCGGAACATAGCAAAGCCCTAAGCCGTAATCTTTTAGATCACCTTTATTTTGTTGCACAGGATATACCGGCAGTTTATTTTCAAGCACGTGAATATCGTTAACGAATACGCTCTGAGAGGCTCCGGTATCCAATACAACCGGGTACTTTTTCTTGTTGTCACCGATCTCGCCCTCAACCACAATACAATGTTTTGTGCTATAAGAAGGATGGTATTTCACACGTAAGATTGCGGTTTGTTCAACCTTTTCATCAATCTGCCAGTGAAGATTTTGATGGGTGTCACTTATGTTTGTAATTTCTGTATTGGATTCAGCGGAGAGATTGGGCGTGTCAACTATAGCGTATTGAAAAGGTGATGTATTGCAACCAGCTAACAAACATAAAACCGACAGAATAATAACTGACAAATTTTTCATCAGTACAACTTCTCCGCTAAGAACTATCGCCCCAGATTAAAAATATTATACCAGATTAGGCCGGTAAAATCAAGCAAAACTTCACAGAGCCGCGAACTCACAGAACCGCGAACACACAGAGCCGCGACCGTAAGGGAGCGGTTATGACGAATACATGTAAATTAACAATTGATATGACGACTTTTTGAAGAAATTTAGATGGATGGCAGCCTCAATCCCGATTCACCGGGACGACGAAGCAATCTCAAATGGGATTGCCACGCTCACTTCGTTCGCTCGCAATGACAGGAACCTCCGTTTTGGTCATTCGAATTTTGAACATTGTTTAGTGCTTCGTATTCGCCTCAGCGAACAAGTTTCGGATTTAGTGCTTTCCTTCTACGTTTCACTACGAAGGATAAATCCTTCTAATTCTACATTCTTTATTCTAAACTCTCAATTTCTTTCATCGCTTTCTCGAAATGGCCCAGTAGATACTTTTTGTCTGGGCCGCCTAAGTGCTCCCAGGGCAAAATCTCATCTGCATCGAACTTTCTTTGTGCAAGCTCATCAAAGTCCAAACCGAATTTGTCAAATGCTTCCCGCCATATCCTGAAGTCGAAACATTCGTCCCACAAATCAAACTTTGCCCCAGCCCGCCAGGCAGCTTCAATAACATCGCATAAACGCCTGTCACTGCGGCCTATAGCCGATTCCAGCACACTTCGGTTTATATCGTGGAACTTAAACTGCAAAAATTTCGCACGAAGTCTTCTTTTTTCATCAAGAATTAACTCCTTAGCACGCTCGAAATATTCCCTCGGCTTTTGGCCGAGCCAGCCGAACGGCGTGTGCGGCTTAGGCACAAGCCAGCTAATGGTAATGTTGATATTGGCTGTTTTGCCGTCTACCTTCTTTCTGAGCTTAGCTAACTCAAATGATAATTCTACAATCCGTTTTATGTCCCCTTCGGTCTCGCCGGGCAGGCCGACCATAAAGTACAATTTCAACTTTTGCCAGCCAGCTTTGTACGCAGCCTCCGCCGCGGAAAATAAGTCCTCATCCTTGAGAGGCTTATTTATAATCTGTCTCAAATTTTCGCTCGCAGCCTCGACGGCGATTGTAAGGCCACCTTTTCTCACACTGGTCAGCAATTCGGGGAGAAGCTTTAGCTGTTGGTCAACCCGCAAGCTGGGTAGTGACAGGCCGACATACTTGTCCTGAAAATATTCATGGAGCCGAGACGTTAACTCTTCGAGTTTAGGATAATCAGCAGCAGATAGGCTCAAGAGGCTGACCGTATTAAAACCGGTTGCGTGGTAACAGGCCTTTGCAGCTTCCACAATTCTTTCGATGCTGCGATAACGCACAGGTCTTCTGCAGAAACTTGCCTGGCAAAATCGACACCTGCCGGGGCAGCCTCGCATAATCTCGACACTTATCCGCTCGTGTATAATTTCGGTAAACGGAACTATCGGGCGAAGCGGCACAGAAGCATTTTCGAAATCTCCAACTACGGCGTTTCGTCGCTTGTGGCTCGTATGAAGGGCAGGGACATAGACCCAATCGAATTTTTCAGAAGCGCTTATCAGGATTTCTTTCTTTGTCGCGCTGGCCTTTTTCTTATGTTTGACCAATTGAGCAAGCTCAACAACAGCTTCTTCGCCTTCACCTAAGACAAAAAGGTCGATAAACTCAGCCATCGGTTCACAGCAGTTTGCCATACCGCCGCCGGCGATGACCAATGGATCGTTTTCGTCGCGAAGGCTGCTTCTGATAGCGAGGCCGCCAAGGTCGAGCATGTTGAGCACATTGGTATAGCAAAGCTCATTGGTTAAGCTAAAGCCGATTACGTCGAAGCTCCTCAAAGCTGCTTTGGATTCCAGACTAAATAGCGGAATTTTTTTGCGACGAAGCACCTCTTCAGCATCAATCCAAAACGCAAAAACCCGTTCGGCTGCTATGCCTTCAATTTTATTGAGAATATCATAGATAATAGCAAGGCCTGTATAAGACATTGCCACTTCATAAACATCGGGAAAACATAACGCAATGGTTAAATCGCATCGCGAGAGGTCTTTTTTGATTTGGTTTATCTCGCCGCCGATATATCTGCCGGGCCTGCGAACAAACGGCAGAAACTCCTGCTCAACCCTTTCAGTCAAAATTATTACATCTTTTTTATTCACAGCGACATTATAAATTGACTGACGACTATTTTCTATTGATTATTGTCCTGTTATTAATTATCAATGCTGTTATTTCAGGAAACGTCTTATGAATACAAAAAACAGCAGAATCCTGTTTATAATCCTCGGTGTTTTATTAGTTATAGCGCTATACATTTTAATCCCCAAAGGCCCTATCGAAATTGATAGCGGCCAACACCTGGTGATGGGGACATTTGCACGCGTTGTCGTTGTCGCAGCGGATCGCAATACTGCTAATAAGTGTATTAATGACGCTTTCACAGAAATCCAAAAAGTTGACGAGCTGATGAGCAGTTACAAAAGCGATTCGCAAATAAGCTTAGTGAACCGTGACGGCTTTAAGCGTGCTGTTGAGGTAAGCGATTCGGTGTATGAAGTTTTGTACAGAAGCATCGAGTTCAGCAAGCTGACCGACGGAGCCTTTGATATTACTGTCGGGCCTTTGGTAGATTTGTTTCACTCATCGGAAAAAATAGAAACCGCACCCAGCGAAGAAGAAATTGCACAGGCCAAAACCAAAGTTGGTTTTGAAAAGCTTGAGCTTAACGACCAAAATAAAACAGTCAGGTTTACCATTGAGGGCATGAGGCTGGATCTGGGCGGCATAGCGAAGGGCTATGCTGTTGATAAAGCAATTGAAGCTGCGAAAAAAGCCGGGGCGGTCGGAGCAATGGTCGATATAGGCGGTGACATTCGCTGCTTCGGCATAGCTCCACAAGGCAAGGAGAGCTGGCTAATCGGCCTACAAAATCCAAGCACCAACAGCGATGTTGGTGAAGACAATATTTTGATGGAGTTGAAATTAACAGGCCAGGCCGTTGCCACCAGCGGTGATTATCAGCAGTTTGTGTTAATAAAGGACAAACGCTACAGCCATATCATAAACCGCCAAACCGGAACAAGTGCGGAGGGTCTATCCAGCGTGACTATTATCGCGGATAATGCCATCGATGCCGATGCACTGGCGACAGCGGTCAGCGTAATGGGGATGGAAAAAGGCTTTGCCTTAATCGAAAAACTGCCAAACACAGAAGCAATTTTGATCCCAGAAGGAACGACAAGTCAATCGAACTTTGAGCTTATAAAAACCAGCGGGGTAGATAAATACATAAAGTAAATATGTTTAGCA
>CAZRMQ010000207.1:2125-3961 GCA_964601185.1 uncultured Pirellulales bacterium | reverse complement strand
TCCTGAAGGTCACGAGATGCCGGCCGGACACCAAGGTCATAATCATTAAGAAGATGGTTAGCCGGCACACCTGTGGTGCCGGTTGATGCTAATCCGTCGCCGTGCCGGCGACGGCTAAACGTATTAATAACAATTTTTGAAAGGAGATAAAATGAACGCAAAGATTGGATATTTACTGCTGGTTACTGTTGCACTTGCAGCGATAGTGACGTTGGGCGGCTGCAAAAAGAAGGAGCAGCCAGCGCCAACCAAAGCACCAACAATAGAGAAAATGGCGGAGACGGCAACTAAAACAACTGAAGAAGCGAAAAAGGGTGCCACTGAAATTGCGCAAGAGGCGAAAAAGACTGTAACGGCAGCAGCGGCTGAAATCGAGCAGGCAATGTGTCCCATAATGGACGGCAACAAAATCGACAAGAATGTATTTGTCGAGTACAAAGGAAAGAAAGTATATTTTTGCTGCCCTGAGTGCAAGGTAAAGTTCGAGGCCGAGCCTGAAAAATATGTTGCAAAGCTGCCCCAGTTCAAACCGTAAGGATAATAAGGGACATTCTTAATGGAAGGCCGATCAAACAGCGGATACCAAACTACCGGCTTAGTAAACAAGATTATTCGTTTCTGTCTTGAGAATAAGCTGGTAGTTTGGCTGTTGGTGATATTTGTTATCGGATGGGGCGTTTTGGTGGCTCCATTCGACTGGGACATCCTGGGCCTGCCCCGCAATCCCGTTGCTGTTGACGCTATACCGGATATCGGCGAAAAGCAGCAGATAGTCTTTACCGAATGGATGGGACGTTCGCCGCAGGACGTGGAAGATCAAATCACTTATCCTTTGACTACAGCGCTTCTTGGTGTCCCCGGTGTCAAGACCATCCGCAGCTATTCGATGTTCGGCTTTTCCAGCATATACATCATATTCGAGGACAAAGCGGATTTCTACTGGACACGAGGCAGAGTTCTCGAAAAGCTTAATAGTCTGCCCGGAGGGACACTACCCGATGGGGTTCAGCCCATGCTGGGGCCTGATGCGACTGCGCTGGGACAGGTCTTCTGGTACACACTGGAAGGCCGTGACGAGAAAGGTAATCCTGCAGGCGGCTGGGACCTCGACGAGCTGCGCTCTGTCCAGGACTGGTATGTGCGCTATGCTCTTCTTAGTGCCAAGGGTATCAGCGAGGTAGCTTCGGTGGGGGGATTTGTCAAAGAGTACCAGATAGACGTTGACCCCGATGCGATGCGCGCATACAGGGTCGGGCTGGAGGATATATTCAAGGCTGTGCAGGCATCAAATATCGACGTCGGTGCACGGACGATTGAGATTAATAAGGTTGAATATGTGATTCGCGGCCTGGGCTTCATCAAGGAGCTGTCCGACATAGAAAAGACCGTCGTCAAGGTCAATGAAAATGTCCCCATCTATATCAAGGAGATCGCGAAGGTATCATACGGGCCTGCACTGAGGCGCGGGGCACTTGATAAAGGCGGGGCTGAAGCTGTCGGCGGCGTAGTAGTCGTCCGCTACGGGTATAATCCCCTCGAAGCGATTAAAAACGTAAAAAAGAAGATCGAAGAGATTACGCCCGGACTTCCCAAAAAGACTCTGCCCGACGGCACGGTTTCAAAGGTGACAATCGTGCCGTTCTATGACCGCACGGGTCTTATCTATGAGACGCTGGGGACATTAAACACAGCTCTTATCGAGGAAATACTTGTTACGGTCATCGTGGTTATCGTTTTGGTGCTGCACCTGAGAAGCTCAATCCTGATTAGCGGCCTGCTTCCCCTGGCGGTATTGATGTGTTTTATCGCCATGAAAATCTTTAAGGTTGACGCAAA
>CAZRMQ010000207.1:0-2025 GCA_964601185.1 uncultured Pirellulales bacterium | reverse complement strand
GCCGACTGCCATTAGTTGCCAACGTGGTGGCAATTCTCTTGGTAGGCATAATACTTACCAACCATTGGCTGCCGCTGGGACCGGAGAAGGGGACAATTCGCAATTTTATTTTTGTAGCTTTGCTGATCGGTGGATTACTGCTATTTTTCAAAATTTTCCAAACTTTCTACTCACGGATTTTGGGATGGTGCCTAGCTCATAAAGCATTTTTCCTGAGTATCCCTGCGATGTTTATAATTCTCGGAGCCATAATCTGGATGGGTTTTGCAAAAGTCTTTTTCTTTGTGCCCCAGCCGCTTAGAGCAAACGAATTATGGGCAGAGGCTTCCCATACTTTCCCTGGATTGGGTAAGGAATTTATGCCGCCTTTGGACGAAGGCTCATACTTGTATATGCCGACTACCATGCCTCACGCCTCCATCGGAGAGTGTCTGGATGTATTGCAGAAACAGGACATGGCATTTACGTCCATTCCCGAAATTGAGACCGCGGTTGGCAAAATCGGTCGTGTGGAATCGCCGCTCGACCCGGCACCGATATCGATGATCGAGACGGTTATCAATTATAAGCCGGAATACCTCATTGATAAGGATGGGCATCGCCTTCGTTTTCGTTACGACAAAAGAAAGGGCGAGTTTGTTCGAGATGAAAACGGCGAGCTTGTCCCCGATCATAACGGCAGGCCGTTCAGGCAGTGGCGTGACCATATTAAAAGTCCCGATGATATTTGGGACGAGATTGTAAAAGCCGGCCAGATTCCTGGCACGACCTCAGCACCGAAATTGCAGCCTATCGCTGCGCGAATAGTAATGCTGCAAAGCGGCATGCGCGCCCCTATGGGGGTCAAGGTCAAGGGGCCGGACCTCGATACGATAGAGCGGGTAGGGCTTGACATCGAACGGTTCCTCAAAGAGGTGCCGAGCGTCGAGCCGTCGGCTGTAATAGCAGACCGCATCGTAGGCAAACCTTATCTGGAAATCGATATAGATCGAGAAGCTATAGCGCGATACGGCATGAGCATCCGCCAGGTTCAGGACGTTATTGAAGTTGCGATTGGGGGCAGACGTATAACCACTACAGTTGAGGGACGCCAGCGTTACCCGGTCAGGGTCAGGTATATGCGGGAGCTGCGGGACAAAATCGAAACATTGGGCAAGATTCTGGTCAGAACGGCAGACGGAGCACAGATACCGCTTATTCAATTAGCGGAAATTCGCTATGTACGCGGGCCCCAGGCTATAAAGAGCGAAGACACGTTCCTTGTTGGATACGTGGTATTCGATAAAAAGCCCGGCTTTGCTGAAGTAGATGTCGTTGAACAGTGCCGGCAGTATTTGAGAGATAAAATTGAAAGAGGGGAATTTGTTGTGCCCGAAGGAGTAAACTATACCTTTGCCGGCTCGTATGAGAACCAGGTTCGTGCCCAAAAGACCCTCGTATTGGTGGTGCCGTTGGCGCTTTTTATTATATTTATGATTTTGTATTTTCAATTTCACGCAGTGCCGACAAGTCTATTGGTTTTTTCCGGGATAGTTGTTGCCTGGGCCGGTGGGTTCTTGATGATATGGTTTTACGCCCAGCCGTGGTTTCTTGATTTTAGCATCTTCGGCGTCAACATGCGTCAGCTCTTCCAGGTGCATACGATTAATCTCAGTGTTGCTATTTGGGTGGGATTTTTGGCCTTGTTCGGAATAGCTTCCGATGACGGCGTTGTGATGTGCACTTATCTGGAGCAATCGTTTCGCGGCAAAAAGATTGAAACAATCGCCGATGTGCGTAAGTCTGTGATTGCCGCAGGTCAGCGGCGGATTCGGCCATGTCTTATGACCACAGCCACCACTATTTTGGCACTGATTCCTGTGCTTACATCGACCGGACGAGGCTCGGATATTATGGTTCCGATGGCAATACCGAGTTTTGGGGGAATGACGATTGAGATACTCACAATGCTCATTGTGCCGGTCTTATACTGCTGGATAAAAGAAGCGAAAACTCGTAAGCAATCCGCGTAATAGGTTATCAGGT
>CAZRMQ010000206.1:0-3966 GCA_964601185.1 uncultured Pirellulales bacterium | reverse complement strand
GTGTTGTCCAAACTTTCGACTTTTGCTATAATCGAACAGGCACCGCTGGCAACCTCTCTATATGCGAAGTGGAACTCATCTGTGTTGCCGTAGATATCAGCGCCGACGGCTTTTACCATGTAAGTGCCTGCCGGGTCCTCCACAAATCCGCCGACATACTTAGGATAGCCCTTGAACCACAGAGACAATGATATAACACTGTCTCTGGTCCAGTTGCTATCTGAACCACTTAACCTCATTACTGCTTCTGAATATTTATTGTCATTGTCATAGAAATAGGGCATCGACTGTTTGCCGCTGCTAATGATCAAGGTCTCAACAAAATGCTCCCCGGCATCAAAATCCGGTTCAGGATAACCGACCGTAGCACCGTTTGTAATCGTATCGAATCCATCTTCCCACGTGTCGAAAATCCTGTGAGGCTCGTAGTCGTTGTAGTCCTCGAAATCATCCACAACAATGAAGTTGACCGTCGTAAAGCTCCAGACAGCACCTCTCCAGGGGCTGTTTGGGTCCAAATCATTGATTTCTTCAACCCGCCAGTAATAGATTGTATTGTATTCGAGAAGGTCGGCTCCGAGAGGATCAAAAGTGATATCGCCCAGTCCTTCAGCTACCAGTACGCCCCGAGGATCGGATACGCTTGCTTCGTTGACATCATTGAAATCCGTACCGAAGTACACATTACGTGTAACACTATATCGTCCTTCCTTCCAGCTAAGAAGCGTGTTTCGGGGCACTTCCTGGGCCCCATTATCAGGATTGGGACGAGTTGCCTCTGCTCTTAAACCGCTCACCATAATAAGCTTAATCTCCTCCTGCGACAACGCCCCGTTGTAAACGCGGACATCGTCCATCTTACCCAAAAATGAATTATTCTCTGGAGCGTTACCAATACGAACGGTGGCTGTATTTCCCGTGGGTATCACCGTCCCCGCTCCACCGTTATCAGCAGCTGAAGGCTCTCCGTTGATATAATAGAGGTGTCCGCCATTTATTACCATTGCACAGACATGTACCCATTCATTTAGCGGCACCTGATCGGTGCTGACAGAACCAATGAAACTACCCTCAGGACCAATGCTGAAATGAAGAACGCCGGCACTTTCAGTGTAAAAACTATAAACCCGGGGCGTATTACCCTTTGTAATAAGCGCTTGCCAGCTTGAACCACCGGCGCCTGTATATCTTGGAGTATTTATCCAGGCCATCACAGTGACTTCTGTGTCCGGCAGCAATGAGTCGTTATGTGGTACCTCGATGAAATCATCGACTCCGTCAAGCCACACCGCGCCGCCTGCGTATCCACTTGCCCATTGTGGGCCGCCTACACCCACAAAGACGCCGTCATTGAGGTTGTCACTTGAGTCATAAGCGATGTTGCCGGATGACTCATCGAGCTTCCACCAGCCGAGGAGGTTTGGGTCTTGAGCGTTGGCTGCGCTTGTCAGAGTCAGGCCGAGCACCAGACCAAAACAAGTCAAATAAATCAATTTCTTACACATGATATTCCTCCTTCAAAAAAAGTAAAAACATAAAAATCATGTTTTAGTCATGCGCTAAGACAACATTGTTTTTATTCAAAACCATTGATCTCAATAAATCGGGATTCCTCCTCATGTAAATGAATCCTCTTGAAAAAGCTGTTATACCACATTATAGCGTATATTATAGCAGATTTCAAATGCAAACAGTTATTATTTTGCGCAAGATCCTTTTCAATATTGAAGAAAATCTGCAAGTAATTACCACCTGTCTTGCAACCTCACCTTTTTGGAGGTAAGTTTGGGTCTTGAGCCTTGCTATTGGAATCTTGTACAATTGTTTCAGCAAATTTTGAATTTTCGAATAATAAACAGGGGAACTAAGAGTTTTGATAAAGAGACAAAAGATACTTGTAACAGGACGCGTGCAGGGCGTCGGCTTCAGGCCGGCTGTCTATAGAATTGCGCAGGCACTCGGCCTTACCGGCTTCGTTTATAACGATACAAAAGGCGTAACAATCGAATTGCAGGGTCAAGAAGAAAGAATTGCCGAATTTTTAGACCGTCTTCAGTCTCAGGATAAACCGCCATTAGCCGATCTGAAGACCTGTACAGTCACAGAATTACCTGCTATTACTGGGGAGGATAAATTTATTATTAAGACAAGCGATGCCGAGGGTTCCGCTTTATCGCAGGTAACCGCCGATATCGCTACCTGCCGGGATTGCCTCGCTGAGCTTTTCGATAAGGAGGACTTCCGATACGGCTATCCTTTCATAAACTGCACAAATTGCGGGCCGAGGTACTCCATAGTGAAAACCATTCCATACGACAGGCCCAATACCACGATGTCGGCCTTTAAGATGTGCTACAAATGCGCTGCTCAATACACCAATGTCACCGACCGGCGTTTCCATGCTCAGCCGGTTGCCTGCGGCACATGTGGGCCGAAAATCTGGCTGACCAACAGCAAAGGCAAAACAATAAAAACAGGAACAGAAGATACTATAGTTGAAGCCGCTCGATTACTTCGAGCCGGCAAGATTGTCGCCATAAAAGGAATCGGCGGATTCCACCTTGCTGTCGATGCGCTTAATGACCGGGCGGTCAAGAGACTGCGGCAGCGTAAAAGGCGAGACCATAAACCATTTGCTGTGATGGCCGATTCGATTGAAAGAATAAAAGAGTACGCCATCGTTAGTGAATCTGCTGAGAGGCTTCTAAAAAATCCCCAGGCTCCAATCGTTTTGCTGCCGAGAAAAGAGGATTCTGCCATAGCCCCATCGGTCGCTGAAAGCGTTGATACTTTAGGTTTTATGCTATGTTACGCACCGCTGCATTATCTGCTCTTTGCGCAGGGCCTGGAAATCCTTGTAATGACCAGCGGCAATATTTCTGATGAGCCGTTGATTTGCACGAACCAAATTGCTCTGGAGCGGCTCGGCTGTGTCGCCGATGCCTTTTTGATGCACGACAGGGAAATTTATCGGCAGGTTGATGACTCGGTGATACATTTTATAGACGATAAGCCGGTGCCTTTGCGAAGAGCCAGAGGATATGTGCCGACGCCAATCTTTATTAGTCGTGCGTCGTGCGTCGTGCGTGATGCGTCAGAAAAAGAAAAACAAAATACGCAATACGCAATACGCAATACGCATCACGAGATAAATTCTCCAAAGGATATATTCGCAGCGGGTGCGGATATGAAAAATACCTTTTGCTTCGTGAAGCAGAACCAGCTTATCTGCAGCGAACATATCGGCGACCTCGAAGATGCGGAGGTATATCATCACTACATCGACTCGATTGAGCATTTGCGAAAGTTGTTTGAAGTTGAGCCTGAGGTTGTTGTCTGTGACCTTCATCCAGCTTATCTCTCAACACAATATGCCAAGTCACTATCAGATATGAAGGTTATTCAGGTTCAGCATCATTGGGCGCATATTGCATCAGTTTTGGTCGAGCACGGCCTTTCCGGCCCGGTCATCGGCATCGAGTGTGACGGCACCGGCTACGGCACCGATGGCGCCATCTGGGGCTGTGAGTGCATGATAGTGTCGTTGGAGAAATTTGAGCGATTCGGCAACCTGGCTTACTACGACTTAGCCGGCGCAGATAAGGCGAGCAAAGAAGCTGTAAGGCCATTGCTGGCACTTTTAAAGAAAACCTACGGTAGTGATTTTAAATTAGATGAATTTATGTGGTTGCTTGAGCGAATGGAAACTACCTCGAATAATAACTCAAAACTCAAAACTCAAAACTTAAAACTAATTTCAGAGCAGCTCGACAAAGGCATTAATTGTGTAAAAACTTCCAGCCTTGGCAGAGTTTTCGATGCAGTCGCTGTTATGCTCGGCTTAGGCAGCTACAACCATTTTGATGCACAACTACCGATGGCTCTGGAGGCAATCGCCGCCGATGGCATTGATGAATGCTATGACTATGAATTTATAAAAGAAGCTGGAGGGCCAATACAGCTTGA
>CAZRMQ010000205.1:0-3967 GCA_964601185.1 uncultured Pirellulales bacterium | reverse complement strand
GGCTACGAAGGCTGGAAGCTCCCTGCTCCCCGATATATCGGGACTACGCAGGGCGAAGCAGATTCGCTACGTAGTACGAGTCAGCCCACCGATCTGACTTTATTTTTTTCTCGCAGCGAAGGTGTAGATTCGTCTTTTATCTTTTATGTATTTTCGTTCGTAATTTGTACCGGTTAATTCGCCGTGCTCGCCCGCCGGCGGCCAGGGTTCGGCTCCCGTGGCAGGTAGAAATTCAATCCGCTCAAGCCTGCCCTGAGCGGAGCCGAAGGGTTGAACACTTCTCTCGACTATTAGCTTCTGTATCCATTCAAAATATTCAGCGTGATCGGTAGCGATTCTTAAAATGCCGCCGGTCTTTAAGCAGCGGATAAGATTCTCTAAGTTGGCAGGACAGAAAAAACGTCTTTTATGGTGACGCCTCTTCGGCCAGGGGTCTGGGAAATAGATATGGAAGCAATTGACGGAGTTAGATGGCACACAATCAGCTAAAAAAGTGGCGGCATCAATACGGATTATCCGCACATTAGTTAGACCCCACCGACCAATGCGGTCAACAGCATAACGGTAATATTTGTTGGCCCGCTCAATGCCGAGAAAATTAATGTCCGGATGGGTAATAGCCTGGCTTAGCAGAAGGGTAGCTTTGCCGATACCGACCTCTACATGCAGGGGACGAGAACGTCCGAAAACTTGATTAAAATCAATTTCTCCACACAAATCTTCCGGCTTCAACACAACCGAAGGATATTCCTTTAATTTTCGAGTCATCCGTTAAATCCCGTGCATAAAGCAGGTCAAAACAACAATATCAGTCCAGTCCGCCTTTGGTGGATTATTCTACATAAAAAGGGGTGTTCAGGTAAAGATTCAAAAATCAATTTTCATATCCGTTGCTTTTAAAGTCGTTGCTGGCACTATTCGATAGAAGGATGTGAAACCCGTTAGAAATAAATCGCTAAGCCGCGCGAGCTTTTCTAATAAGGTATAACACAGTAAAGAAAAACCTCTAAAATCAAGCTCAGGCTTCTAACGGGGCGAACTTATTGTAGACCATGGCGTAGCAATTATAGGACTCCTGAAGAGTTTATGGAAGGACCTAAAAGATGATTCTACAGATGGTCAAAACACGGCGTAAACAGATTATTATAGATGTCAATACACAACGAGACTTCCTGTTAGCCGATGGCAAGGCCTGCATAAGAAACCACAGAAGAGTTCTTGCGCACATCCGAAGAGTAATGGCATGGGCCCGAAGGAAAAATATCCCCATAATCTCGACCTGTGATGTATATCCGGTTAACAACGGGGATGAGAACCACTATTGTGTTGACGGCACCGACGGACAGAAAAAGATCCATTATACATTGCTGGAAAACAGGGTGACTTTTCCAGCGGACGGAAGCACCGATTTGCCAAGAGACATGCTGCGGCAGTACAATCAAGTTATTTTTCACAAGCGATGCGTTGACCCGTTTGACGAGCCTCGAATCGACAGGCTGCTGAGCGAAGTGCGTGCCGGTGAATTTGTCCTGATAGGTGCGTGTGCGGAAGACGCTATTAAGGCGACGGCGCTGGGACTTCTGCAGCGAGGAAAAAATGTGGCTGTTGTGGTCGATGCGGTAGGCTCGCGTAATAAAAAGGATGCGCAAATGGCACTTCGCAAGATGCAGGCAAAAGGGGCCAGGCTGATTGAGACAAAGGCCCTTGCTGGCACAACACATCTAAGAGTAGTGGGTGTTTGTCATTGCGAGAGCTGCATGGGACGGCCACGGAAGACACAGACAGGCGTACCCGAAGATAATTAGCAAGGCCTTTCAACATTAGCCCCATCGGTAAGTGTCTCTTTCGTACCTCATTTATATTATATCATTTCCCTATTTTCCCCGAGCATTGAATCCACCACGCCACTCGGCTGCTCGGAAGGTGATTTCTATTCCTTCTTCACATAAAGCGTTTGTGTGGGGAAGGCGAATTCGATTCCTTCGGCTTCGAAACGCTTCATCATCTCTAAGTTGACCCGCTGATTGACCTCGTGATACAGCCAATAATCTGGGGGCTTGACCCAATAGCTCATATATATGTTCAACGAGCAATCGTTAAAATCGCTAAAGTACACCCTCGGCAGCTTTTCAGGATCAGTATTTGCCTCCGGCACATTAGCCAAAATCTCTTTGATGATTTCGACGGCCTTTTTGGCCTTGGTATGGCCCGAATCATAAGTTATGGTGATATTTGATTTCCTGCGGATAAAGGGACGCTGGCCCACGTTTTCCACAATCGAATTTGCAATCACGCTATTAGGAACAGTGACAAGATGACCATCGAGTGTGCGGACCCGTGTGCTTCTAAAGCCGACCTCCTCGACGGGGCCGAAATGACCTTCAATCTTTATCAACTCGCCCATCTGAAAGGGCCTGTCCGTAAAGATAGTGATAGAGCCGAAGAAATTGGCTATTGTCTCCTTGGCTGCCAGGGCGATAGCAATGCCGCCGACGCCGGCACTAAGCAGAAGTGACTTTACATTCGCCCCCAGGATATTCTCGCTAATCAGAAGAGCTGCGACAATCGCTATTGTCACTCGCATGGCCTTACGCACCACCGGCACGAGCATATCGTCGAGCTTGGTTTCCGTTTTGCCGACCAGGCGATTCAAATAGAATTCGATGACATCGACAAGCCGATAAAGGGCATAAGCTACGGCAATGGCAGCTATTACACGAGCGATTTTTGTCCATCCATCACCGAGTGAGGTTCTAATCCCATTTTCGTCATTAAAGAACAGGGGGACTTTCGCGAGAAATATGCCGGCTGCAAATACCGCCACATATATCGGATTTGCCAGCGCTGCAAGTAAGATTGCCAGAGGACTATCAACTTTTTTCTTTGCCAGCCGCTGGGCATAGCTCTTAACAAAAAACTGGACGATCCGCCCTGCTGCCATTGCAACCAAAACCGCGAGCAAAACAAGGCCGAACCGCCAAATTTCATTACCCCGAATGATTTCGTAGTTGATGGTTTTTGTCCACCCCTCAGCGAGAGTTGATATTTGAGCTAATACCAATGCTGTCATCTTAAACTCCCAATTTATAAAATCCTTTTTGCTTGTTTAAAGTCCTGCCCGCCGTACACTCTGGGCAGGCGGGCCTGCTTCTTATACATTATTAACCGCAGTTTTTCCAGTAAAACAACCATTTTACGGTTTATCCTGTTAATGAGTTCGTGCCGCTAACAGAGGACGGAGAACCGAACTCTGTCGTCTGTCCTCTGTTATCTGTTTTCCGTCTTCTGTCTTCTGCCATCTGTCATCTGTTTTCTGTCTTCTGTTATCTGTCGTCTGTCGTCTGAAATTGGCTTTGATTGGCTTTGTTTTCCATGCGGCCTGCGAAGGCGTTCATTTTCATAATCCTTTATCATAAGTGAGTTTACATTCATTTGGGCTTTTTTGAAATTGGCTTTGTTTTGCATAAAATAGGCTCGATTTGTAGAATACTTTCGACAATTGTCGAATAACGTAGGTTTGCGTAAAACTTGTGCCATAGGTATTGACAGCATAGGCAAACAAGTCCCTTGAGGGAAAGTTACCCATCCCATCGGCTGAATCTTGATTTTTGCGTTTTGGTTTTTCGTTTCGCATTGAGAATTCAGGTTTTTTGAACATTTGAAATCTTGTCCCTTAGGGATGAATTTAGAGTTTCGGATTTAGTGCTTAGGATTTTACACCTTAGGGGTTACTTCTGAGTTCTGTCTTTCCATCTTCGCTAAAGCCTGCCCGCCGGACAAGCCTCTGGGTAGGCGGGCTACGCCGGACAGGCTGTCTTTCGTTTTCCTTCGTCCGTCGTCCCTCATCACTTGTCAATCATCTGTTTTCTTCCGTCATCTGTCTTCTGCTTTGTAATCTCCCCCATTCTTGATGTGTTTGCCTTATATCTTCTGTATTCTGTATTCTGTATTCTGTATTCTGTATTCT
>CAZRMQ010000204.1:0-3973 GCA_964601185.1 uncultured Pirellulales bacterium | reverse complement strand
TTTGTATGCAGATAATAGAAACGATACCGAAACTAAAACCGAGAGCTATTGATGCTCATAAAGGCGATTTTGGCAAGGTGCTTATTATTGCCGGCAGCGTCGGCATGAGCGGTGCTGCGGCTTTAGCCGGCCGAGCTGCGCTGCGTGCCGGCGCAGGCTTAGTGCGAGTGGCAACAGCCAAAAGTACCCTGCCAATAATCGCATCAATAGAGCCTTCCTATACGACTATCCCGCTGGTGGAAGATAGCGCTGGCCGGATATCCTCACAGGCGATCAACACTATTCTTACCGCGATAAGCGAAAACGATGCTGTTGCTTTTGGTCCAGGTGTCGGCATCAGTCTGAAATTGCGGTCAGTGGTTCAAACACTGATTGAGCAGAAACAGTTACGTCTGGTTATAGACGGCGATGGGCTAAATAACCTTAGCAAGCTAAAAGACTGGCCGAGTAAACTAAAAGCAGAGGTAGTATTAACACCTCATCCCGGCGAGATGAAAAGATTGTGGTCGGGACTTTTTAGAGACCAAATGCCAACAGAGCATCAGCAGCAGGCAATACAATTTGCAAAACATACCGCAACAGTTGTGGTCTTAAAAGGTGCAGGAACAGTCGTTACCGACGGCCAAAAAGTTTATGTCAATAAAACCGGCAATCCTGGAATGGCTACAGCCGGCTCAGGCGATGTCCTGACCGGCGTAATAACTGCGCTTATAGGTCAGGGCTTTAGCATATTTGACGCTGCGGTTCTGGGTGTTTACATCCACGGCTTAGCCGGTGACATCGCTGCGGAAAAAATCGGCCAGGTCAGCCTGATGGCCACTGATATAATTGAATCGCTGCCTGATGCGTTTTTGAGAAACAAGTAATCCCCATTAGAGAACTTTTCCCTAACGGTTTACGACGGTGGCATTAAACCACAGCTTTAAGCAATAATAACCGTCGATTAAAATTGGCGCCTTTCTCTAACGGGGTGATCGTCCTTGTTTACACGATGAGTGTTGCGGAATTCTCGTAGGCCATTTCCTTTACAATCTCAAAAAACCGCTTGACCATCGTCGCGAAAGGCCATGTCCGCTCATCACGCTGGCGATTCTCCTCGCACCAGACCAGCGCCAACGGCAATATCACAGCCTCAACGCTCGTACCCTCAAGCTCGCTGGCCAATTTACCAAGAGCGTTTGGCACCTGGACCGGCATCTCAAGCACCTCTGGGCAGCAACGCTCTTCTCTGCACGCCTTGGCAGAACCCGTTACATAATGCTCCCTGCACGCCAGTGGCCTTTGTTCATAAATAGTGCATACACCGTTGTGGAGAAAAGGACAGTCCAGCTTAAAATCCCTATACCATTTTGATACAAGATTCAGGTCCACTGAGCTGGCCGGGGATGCCTCTGCCGTCTGGGGCATAAGTGGTATTGGAGGTTTTCGATCCAATATTTGGCGTGCTGCATGAAGACAGGTTTTCCACACCGATTCGCGTCGACGTCCCTTCGCGGCTGAAATCTCCTCATTTAAACGAAAGGCTTCTGGAACCGATAGTGGAATAAGATGTCTGCAACAGGCCAGACAGCCTTTACGGCACGCGATTTGGCCTCCATTACTGCTTACGCTTTGAAGAACGACGTCGGTAATCTTAGTGCAAATCGTGCGTGCCAGTGGAACAATGTCGGCCAGTCTTGCCTGGTCTTTCCCCGCGCTAATATGAAAATTCATCTTTTTGCCGAGGATATCAAGTTCAAGACCGATAACCTCTGTGCCACAGTTGTAACTGCCACCCGTCCCCACAGGTTTACCCTCTACCGTTTTTAGAAGATTTTCAGCCACTAAGTAACCCAATCCTCCAGGTTAATACTTCAAACGCTGTATTGCAGGACTCATACAAGATTTTTGCCTGCATCGCATCCCGATGCTAATGTGATACTTAAATTGTTTTATCGTAAATATTTGGACAATCCCTTAGCAGCTAATTTGGCAATCTGGATAATTAACTCATAGTTTCTATCTTCTTGTGATTGAGGACAGACAAGATATAATAGCGAGCAAAAAGCAATTTCCGCATAGACAGGAAAACTGCCTATCCTACTGTTTTTGAGAAAGGGAGATAGATTGCAAGTGAATGTAAAGAATTTTCTGACAAGCTCAAAAAGTACGTGGCAAAAATGAAAGAGCAAGCTCTAGACATTGTCAATGGTTTTGCAGCCATGTTCAGTAAAATTATGCAGGCTGGAGTCCTGTCGGCAAAAGAAAAAGAGTTTATAGCTCTCGGTATTGGAGTAGTGCAAAGGTGTTAGCCTTGTATCAGATTGCATGTACAGAAGTGTCTCGATGCAGGAGCCACAAAAGAGCAGATTTTAGAAGCCGCCTCAGTCGCTGTTATGATGGGCGGTGGTCCTGCCTATACGCATATTCCAGTGGTTATGGAAACGCTTGAGACACTGCAAAGCTGAGGTTTATGAAAATTCAATAATCATAAGGAAAGCTTTACAAAAACGAATTTCGTTGCAGGAAGCCATCTTACAGCTATAATTGTTTTTGTTCTTGTCGCTGTAAAATAATATCGATTTTGGGTCAAGGAAGTTGAAGGGAATTACAATGGAGCTGAATTTTTTAGATGTATTTGTTTTTCTCGGATTCGTCGTTGCTGTAATCACAATTGGTCTGCTGAAAAGCCGACACGAGAAGACCAGTGAAGATTATTTCCTTGCAGGTCGTGGTCTGAAATGGTGGTTGATAGGATTCTCACTAATCGCAGCTAACATCTCTTCAGAGCAATTGGTGGGCATGAGCGGCAATGCTGCAAGTCATGTCGGCTTAGCTATTGCCAGCTATGAATGGATGGCGGCGATAACACTGGTGGTTGTAGCGTTCGCATTTCTGCCTTATTTCCTGCGGGCTGGTATCTATACGATGCCTGAGTTTCTGGAAGTGCGCTACAATGCAACGGCGAGGACAATCATGGCTGTTGCGACGCTTTTCATCTACATGATTCTACTGGGCTCGGTGACGTATGCCGGGGCGCTGACTGTCAACACTATGGCGGACAAGATGGGCTATGATGTATCCATCGCGAAGGCGGCCCTGGTGATTGGCTTCATTGCGATGGTGTACGTGACAGCCGGTGGATTAAAGGCGTGTGCCTGGGCCGATTTGATTCAGGGAAGCGCTTTGATCCTCGGTGGAGCAATTGTGATGATTTTCGCGTTTAAGAAGCTTGGCGTCTCTACGGATGAGCTTGCCTTTGTGGAGAACGTCAAAACAGGCGCTGTCGGATTAAAGACCTTTGCTCAGGATACCGGAACCATAGACCGTTTCTGGGAACTGAACAAGGTGCGCATGAATATGTTCCTGCCGGCGGACGACAAGGTTCTGCCTTGGACGGCTCTTCTCCTTGGCTTGTGGATACCGAATTTCTACTATTGGGGACTAAACCAGTACATCACCCAGCGCACACTGGCATCAGAGTCACTGTCAGAGGGACAAAAAGGTATTGTTTTCTCGGCATTCATGAAACTGCTGATTCCGTTTGTTGTGGTGATTCCTGGTATCATAGCTTTCAATCTTTTCTCGAAAGACATGCAGGATCAATCGGTTACTGATAATGCTCCAGTGATAGCCAAGTATATGATGGCTAATAAGAACACGCAATTAGTCGAGGTCGTGCAGGCACCGAGTGAAGAGACTATCTCGAACTGGCCCCGAGGCAAGTTTATGATTGCCGTCTATCCGGACGCTAGCGCGCTAAAATCCATCAAGACGCAGAATCCATTCGTTCTTCCTCTAACGAAGGAGACGCTCGATAAGCTGGAGGTAGCCAAGTACACGGTCTTTGAATCGGACGATAAGTCATGGAAAGCCGTATTCCCCGAGTTGGCAGCAGAATTGAAGCCATATAACAAATCGGTGATGGATGCCGCTCAAGCGGCCAAAGCCAGCATCAAAAGCGAAAAGTTTATTGCCTATAAGTATGATACAG
>CAZRMQ010000203.1:0-3998 GCA_964601185.1 uncultured Pirellulales bacterium | reverse complement strand
CCTGATAGCCCAGTGTCAAATTGAAGCCATGAGCGATACAATGAGCGTATGCAATTATCAGCGAAGATCCCGGATAGCTTTCAGCTTCGACAAAGGCCTTGACTGTCTGGTTGGTGTTTGCGCCCATCGCAACCTTTGCAACGTAGATATTTCCGTAGACAATAGTCAAAAGGCCCAGGTCTTTCTTAGGCCTTGGCTTTCCAGCGGCCGCAAATTTCGCCACCGCTGCCCTTGGTGTAGACTTCGACATCTGCCCGCCTGTGTTGGAATATACCTCAGTATCGAGGACAAGCAGATTAACATCGACTCCACTTGCCAGCACATGATCCACGCCGCCATATCCGATATCGTAGGCCCATCCATCACCACCAAGACCCCAGACCGATTTGCGAACAAGATAATCGGTTATACTTAATAAATATTTACAATCGTCGCAATTGCTCTTTTCACACTGCTTCTTGAGTTCGTCCACCCGTGCTCTTTGCTGTTCAATCGCTTCCTGCGCCGGTTCGTTGGCTAAAGTCGCCTGGCATATCTGCTCAGCCAGCTCTTTCTTTACACAGCCTTTCTCTGCAACCTTATCTAACAGCCACAAAGCCCTTTCTTTGAACTTATCGACTGTCAGCCGCATCCCCATCGCAAACTCGGCGGCATCTTCAAACAGGCTGTTGCTCCATGTCGGCCCCCTGCCATCGGCGCGTTTCGTATATGGCGTCGTAGGCAGATTGCCGCCGTAAATCGATGAGCAGCCGGTAGCGTTTCCGATATAAGCTCTGTCACCAAACAACTGCGTCATCAGCTTGACATACGGCGTCTCGCCACAGCCGGCACAGGCGCCGGAATATTCAAATAAAGGCTCAATTAACTGGCTGCCCTTAACGCTTGCGGTTTTGAAAAGCTTCGGGTCGGTATTCGGTATCGAAAGGAAATATGCGTAGTTCTCACGCTCGGCTTGTCGCAGCGGCTCCTGCAGCGACATATTGATGGCCTTTCGTCCGGTAGGCTGTTTGTTTTCGTCCTTTTCCTGCGCAGGACAAGCTTGTACACACGCTCCACAGCCTGTGCAGTCTTCCGGAGCCACCTGAACGGTGAACTTCAAACCGGCAAATTCCTTTCCCTTTGCATCGGCGCTCTTGAACGTCCTGGGAGCATTCTCAACAAACTTCGGGTCGTATGCCTTTATTCGTATCGTTGCGTGCGGGCAGACAAACGAACACGTGCCACACTGTATGCAGATATTCGGTTCCCACACCGGAATATTGACAGCGATATTGCGCTTCTCGAATTTTGTTGTGCCTGTTGGAAACTTGCCGTCGTCCGGCATCTTACTGACCGGCAGCTTGTCGCCATGGAAGGCTATAAGCTCCGCAGTGACTCCTTTAACAAAGTCAGGAGCATCATCCGGCACCAACTGCCGCATCTTTATCTTGCTCGTTATCTTATCAGGAACCTTAACCTCATAGATTTTGTCGAGTGCAACATCAACCGCAGCATTATTCATCTGGACAACCTTCTCACCCTTTTTGCCGTAAGTCTTCTTAATTGCGCCCTTGATCGCACCGACAGCACTTTCAAGTGGAATGATATTGCTAATCTTGAAAAACGCCGTCTGCATAATAACGTTTATCCTGCTGCCGAGGCCAAGCTCGCCAGCTATACTAATTGCATCAATAACGTAGAATTTCAGTTTCTTGTCGATAATCTGTTTTTGGACCTCCTGCGGCAAAGTGTCCCAGACCTCGTCCTTGCCATAACTGCTGGTCAGCAGGAACGTCGCCCCTTCACGTGCGGCGGAAAGCATATCATATCTTTCCAGGAAAGCTGGGTTATGACACGCAACAAAATCAGCTTTGCCAACAAGATAGGGCCTTTTGATGAGCTGCTCGCCAAACCGCAGATGTGATGTGGTCATTGCACCGGCCTTTCTTGAATCGTACACAAAGTAGGCTTGGGCGAAATTATCTGTTAACTCACCGATTATCTTTATAGAGTTTTTATTCGCACCAACCGTACCATCCGAGCCGAGTCCATAAAACATCCCGGATAAAAGTCGTTCACTGACAATCTCAAAAGACTCGTCAACTTCCAGGCTGGTATTCGTTACATCGTCTATGATACCCACTGTAAAACCATTTTTAGGCTTTGCAACATCGAGATTATCAAAAACGGCTTTGACCATAGCAGGTGTAAAGTCCTTCGAGCCGAGGCCGTAGCGGCCACCCACAATCATCGGATAGTCTTTAAACGGCGCTTCACCTTTGCCCATAGCCTCACCGATAGCTGTTCGTATAATCAGGTACATCGGCTCGCCGATCGATCCCGGCTCCTTCGTCCGGTCGAGTACTGCAATCTTCTTCGTTGTCTTCGGCAGGGCCGCGATGAAATCTTCTGTGCTAAACGGCTGGAACAGTCTCACCTTCACCACACCTACTTTTTCACCTTTGCCTACCAAGCATTCAACTGTCTCATGGGCTGTATCCGCCCCTGAAGCCATCAAAACTATTACTTTCTCCGCGTCTTTTGCTCCCACATAATCGAATAAATGGTATTGCCGTCCTACTATTTTGGCGAATTTATCCATCGTCTCCTGGACGATTCTCGGGACAGCCAGATAGTACTTGTTCACTGTTTCTCTGCCCTGAAAGTAAACATCGGGATTCTGAGCTGTGCCGGAAATCATTGGCCTATCCGGTGTTAGACCTCGCGCTTTATGCCGGGCAACAAGCTCCTCGTCGATCATCGCTCGCATATCATCGAGTGTCAGCTCCTCGACCTTTTGAACCTCATGGCTGGTTCTAAAGCCGTCAAAGAAATGTAGGAAAGGTATCTGTGAAGCTAATGTGGCCTGCTGCGCGATAAGTGCCATATCCATCACTTCTTGAATATTGCACGACGCCAGTAGCGCAAATCCTGTCTCGCGACAGGTCATCACATCAGAATGGTCGCCGAAAATCGAAAGCGCCTGACAGGCTAACGATCGAGCTGATATGTGAAATACGGTCGGTAAAAGCTCACCGGCAATCTTGTACATGCTGGGAATCATCAATAAAAGTCCCTGCGAAGCTGTGAACGTCGTTGTCAGCGCACCGGTAGCTAATGCACCGTGCACAGCCGCAGCAGCGCCTCCTTCGGACTGCATCTCAGTAACGGAAGGGATCGTTCCCCAGATATTCGGCTCACCTTTAGCTGACCTGGCATCGGCAATCTCACCCATAGATGAACTCGGCGTGATCGGATAAATAGCAATAACTTCGTTCGTAGCGTGCGCCACGTATGCCGCAGCAGTATTGCCGTCGATTGTAACCATTTTGCGTGTCATAGTTTCTCCAATTTGTAATGTGTTAAACCATAAATAACTTAGCTCCGAAGGCCTCTGTCTCTCAAAACCTGAAAAACATTTTTATACAACTTTCTGCTATATAAAGCAACGTAAAAATTCGCATGATTTTATAACTTTCATACACCAATTCTGAAAGTATATACCCTGCTGCCGGATTACCCATCAACAAACGGGTGAGCTGAATATAGGTCTGTATTCGTTTCTGCTAAAAATGTGGGATAGATGAAAAAGGCTCATTTATTTCACAGCATTACTGCTCAAAGCCGAAATATTCGAGCCATTGTTTGGTCTCGCTCTCGGTCAGTCCCAGGCGTTTCTCTATCGGTTCCCTGACCGTCTTTTTCCTCCTCAAGCGCTTCTGGACATCTCTCCAGAAATCCTCAGATTTCACCGCTGTTGATTTCCTTGTTTGAGCTGCCCTTCGTAATCTTCGGTCACTGCTGACTATTGACAATCTTTTCGGTGCTGTGTTTGCCTTAATTTTGTGCTCAATCACCGTGTCGGCACTATCCCGCCCGGCGAAAGAGATTTCCAAATTGCTTACATTATCGAATCCGCTTTTATCTGCCGGCCCTACACCATCAAAAACAATCTCACCCGATTCGCCATTCCGTCTTAAATACCTGCTGATAATTAAACACATTTGTAGCTCGCTGAG
>CAZRMQ010000202.1:0-4022 GCA_964601185.1 uncultured Pirellulales bacterium | reverse complement strand
AGGTCGAGTTTCCGAAAACGCACGATATTGATGAGCTTCTTGATTTGATTGCCCCAACAGACAGCAAACTACCCGAATCTTTGCGCGATGTTATTGTGCTCACAAATTATGGTGTAGATGTCCGCTATCCAGGCGATTTTCCTAATGTGACCAGCAGCGATGCTCAACAAGCAATCCAGATGGCCGAAAAAGTTCGCAGGTTAGTTTTAGAACTGCTATAGCGCACGAGCAACAAACGGCTATTTCTCTAAAGAAATTAAGTCTTCATAAGTTTCGCGTTTTCGGATGACCGTGAACTTGCTGCCATCGACGAGCACTTCGGCGGCTCGACAGCGGGCGTTGTAGTTGCTGCTCATGCAGAAGCCATAAGCACCGGCGGTAAAGATAGAGATAAGGTCGCCGCGTTCGACCGGCGGCAAGACCCTATTCTGCGCAAAGAAATCCGCACCCTCACATATCGGCCCAACTACATCAACAACCTCTGTGCCCGCCAACTTCAAATCTTTTTCCCGCTGGTCAGGTGTGAGTTTCTCACTTACTTTGGCAGGCCAAATGAAATGAAACGCGCCGTATAGCGGCGGACGAATCAAATCGTTCATTCCGGCATCTACTATGACGAACTTCTTCTCGCCACCTTTTTTAAGATATAAAACCCGCGCCAGTAAAATCGCTGCGTTGGCTGCGATGCTTGCACCCGGCTCAAGAATAACCTTGAGATTCTTACCTTTCAATAACGGCACAATGGCAGCAGCATAATCAGCAGCAGTCGGCGCAGTACCTGTTACGTAATCAGCACCGTATCCGCCTCCGATATTCAGAGCTTCGATTGTGAAACCATCAGCTCGCAGCCGGTCAATCAGAGCTAAAACTTTTTTTATCGCTTCAACGTAAGGCTCAACGGTGTGTCCAGCCGAGCCTAAATGTATATGAATAGCGCAAAGTTGCACCAAATTATTTTTTCCGAAATCCGCAAAAATTTTTTCTGATTTTTCAATATCAACGCCAAATTTTGACTCTTTTTTGCCGGTCGTGGTATATTTGTGAGTCTTCGGGTCGACGTCGGGATTAACGCGCAGAGCAGCTTTCGGCTGTTTGTTTTCCTGCTTTGCAAGACGAATTAAATTCTCCAGCTCAGCTTCCGATTCGATATTGAAGTAAGCGATGCCGGCTCTTAGAGCCTGGATGATTTCGACGTCGGTTTTGCCTACGCCGGCGTAAACGATTTTTGATGGATCACCACCAGCCTGCAGCGCGCGATACAATTCTCCGCCGCTTACAATATCGAATCCGCTGCCGATCTGTGCCATAAACTTTAGGATGTTTATATTGCCACATGCTTTGACCGAATAGCAAACCAGAGTATCAAGCTCGCTATAGGCTCGCTGAATCTTTTGTAGATGTTCTACGAAGGTGGCTTTGCTGTAGATGTAAACAGGAGTTCCAACCTCGGCTGCTATCTTTTCTACGGCGACGTCTTCGGCAAAAAGCTTACCGTTCTTGTAGTTGAAATAATCCATAATTCCTTTTCTTAACATGACTTACAAAAACCAAACTTAATACTGACATTGTATAAATTAATAGTATAAGAAAACGATAGCAAATTGCAAGAAAATGGTTTGCGATAGAATACTGTGCTTCCATAGTTGTACTGTGTGGCTATCACATCCGAGATTCCGGATATAAAAAAACGGAAGATTTCCTTTTTGTGAAATCTTCCGTTTTTCGCATAGCTTGCCTTGCAGGTGAGATCTTAGTAAAGTTAAATCATCCGATGAGCTCAACCGACAAAAAACTAAAATCTCTTATTCATGTTACAGGCAAGCTCGTGACTAAAGCTTTACGTCATTTCTTTTTCTTCTTAGTTGCTTTTTTCTTCTTTGTCACTTTTTTCTTTGCTTTCTTCTTTGCCATCATTGTTCCCTTTCAGTTGTTTGAATCTTTTATTATTTGATTCAACATAACAATACTAAATTCGCTACAAGAAAACTTGTCAATCAAATTATAAGAAAAGTTAATAAATATTGTTATATTTTTTATCGTCATAATAAACTAAAATACTTCACAAAATATTTTCTATCGATGTTTTACTCAACTGTTTGTATTGGTTATCATTCTCTACAATGAAATGATTCACAACAAATGAGATGTTTAATAAAGAAGAGAAGAAGTCACTGAGTCGTCTTAACAGTGATATATTTAATCTATTGGTGGATTTGACGCTTTCGATTGTCGCGGATGCGTGAAGACTTGTGTCACTATGTATGTGTTTAAAGTGTTGTGAACCGTTACAAGAAGGTAATGAGTCGGTTGACTTTCTTATTTTTTCGACTTTGATTTTATGTTACTTACCGACTGTAAATAATTTTGTTTCCTTGAAAATATTTTTTCAATAACACACAGTTTTCTTGTTAGGTTTTATGGCAAAAAGAAAAATAGCTTTATTTGGCGGCACATTTGATCCGATCCATCTGGGCCATACCCGCGTTGCAGCCGAAGCTGTAAGACACATTGGCGCAGAGAAGGTTGTCTTTATTCCGGCTAAGCTTTCTCCGCTGAAAGGCTTCACGCCTTCAGCAAGTGATGATGATAGATTTGCTATGATAGCTCTTGCAATCGCCGGCGATAAGAGCTTTGAGCTAAGTGATTACGAGCTGAAAAGGCCGCAGCCCAGTTATACTTTGCAGACCGTAAGGCAATTCCAGGCTGACTACGGCAGCCGAACTGAAATCTATTGGCTTATAGGTGCAGATAGTATCGAGGATTTACCGCACTGGTACAAAATCTCGGAGCTGATAGATGAATGTAATCTGACCACGATGTATCGAGCCGGCTTTAAGCCGCCGGACTTTTCCAAATTTAAGGAACTTTGGGGCCCTCAGCGGGTCGAGAAGCTTCAGCGAAATGTGGTTGAAACCTCTTTAATTGACATAAGCAGCACAGAGATACGAAATAAATTAGCTGTTGGAGATGATATAACAACTATGCTGCACCCAGCCGTGGCAGATTATATCCACGAACACGGCCTATACAAAAGAAAAGTCAAACCATAGCAGGAGTCAGCATAGGATTCATTCTTGCAGGAGGGATATTGAGCCATAACATATTAGCTTTAGCATTTTAAATTCTCATTTGAAGGTTTGACTGGGAGGTACAACCACCTATTTCTGGCTGTGTTGATGGTTTTCGATAAGCCCGTTTGTCCGGTACACCTTTTTTACTCAATAGCGCAGAGATGAACCCTTTTTATTTGATTTACTTAACGGATTGCTGTAAAATATATCCAGAGTAAAGTATGGATGTTTTTATTCAGATAAAGCGTCTGGTAATTTCGCGACGTGTTCTCTTCACGGAGAAGGCAGAGCTGGAGATAGCAAGAGATGCGCTGACACCAGAGCTTGTGTATGAGGCTATTCTTAATGCTCCGGCAATCTTCAAAGTTCTGAGATCCCGTAATCCGAAGACCAGGAAATCTGAAAAGTTGTATGTAATCAAAGGATTAACCTTTGATGGTCTTGAAATATACACCAAAGGTAAAATCCTTAAAAAAGAAGGAGTTGACATATTTTATGTCCTCGTCTCATCTAAAAGGAGCACAGATATCTGAGCCTTTTCCTTGTCCAGAGTGCGGAAAGGTTCAGATGATTCGTACAGTAGAGACCTGCCGGCTTGGGGACGGACTAACGGTAAAGAGACTTCGCCACTATAAATGCCGATCTTGTGGAGCTCGTTTCTTCGATGATGGCGCCATGCATGATATTCAGTCTATACGTGCGTCACAACCAGCATCAAAGTCGGTCTGTTAAGCGTTTTGTGTAAAGTATGGTCTTCTTCCCTTCCGCAGATAAGTTAAGATAGAATATCCTTAGTTGATTTCAGCAGCCAGTCATACCAATTGCGCATACCTTCGCCTGTTTTGGCGGATATGGGAAAGATTTCAATTGTCTTATTCAGCTTGCGGACGTCGCGTTTCGCGCGTTCGATATCAAAATCAGACTGATCGCCTGATTGAAGCATATCGATTT
>CAZRMQ010000201.1:0-4052 GCA_964601185.1 uncultured Pirellulales bacterium | reverse complement strand
TCAGGTGCTGCATCCACATATAAACTGACCGTAGCACCATCATACGTTCGGCGGATTCAACTCATAAGTGCAACAAGTAGCGAAAACCGTGTGGGGCCTATACATAATCAATCAGTCAAGTATAGGCCCCAAGTTGATTTTAATGTCTGGACCTGACATTATTGTTCAGAAACAGGAAACCGCAGCCCGATATCATCAATGTACAAATCACCTGCACTACCAAGCTGTGGGTTAGCTCTATCACCTACACCAATTGACAGCCTCTTGATAGCCTGCATATTAACGCCGGTAAACTCCGTAAATAGGATATTCCACTCCGTGTAGGTGCCGATCGTAGTTGCAGCAGGGTCAGGATTTATAACAACCGCACTATTACCTGCACTATCCTGCAGCACCACATAAAGCTGCTCACCAATGTTGCTTTCTATGCCGATATCCTGCGATTGCCAATCGCCTGTGCCAGAGGTAGTAACATTAGAAAATTCGGCTGAGCACACCGCATCGATATTATCGCTTGCCAAGCATAAGCCTACATAGATATCCAGAAGCATAGGAATATCCACAGGAGTACCCAACGTCGTCCAAGTATTTCCATTAGCAGAATACTCTCCGGTAAAGGTGTTGCCGCTGCGGGTGAGTCTGAGCCATTGTGGAACGGTGATGCTAGCTTCTGTAGTTAGCTCAGTACCAGCATTTCCCTCACTACGATATTGGAAGTTAATTCCACTACCAAAGGTTACGACCATGGCAACATTTACAGACCCCGGTTCCAGCGACTCGCGAATCATAATTCCCGCCTTGGCCCCCGGAGCAGGATTATCGTTAGGATCGTCGGTGACAGCAGCAATACTGACTACCCTTGCAGTTATGCTGCCTTCGCCAGAAAGCTGTTTATAAGCGAAGTGGAAACTGTCAGCCTCATCTACGATGTCCTCACTACGGGAGGTCATTGTGATTGGTGGACCTTCTGTAAAGCTGCCGTCAGATGCCAGTATGCCTCTGAACCATAGCGATAAAGAGGTAGCACCTTTTGCGGTCCAATCCTGTGCATCCGTCCACTCGCGTTCTGCTTCGGAATAAAGCAATGTCCCGGTCTGTTCGTAGTTCGTGCCCTCATTTACAGTACCATCGTTGTCATATCGCAGGTACATGGCTTGAGAGCCACGGTTAATTATAGTCCTCTCGGCAAATGGAGGATCAAAGTGCCCCACAGTCATACCGGTATTATTCACGAAGAAATCTCCCCACGCATCAAATATCCTGTCAGGTGCGTAGTCGTTATAGTCTTCAAAATCATCCACAACAATATAGTCTGCTGTCGTAAAGCTCCAGACACTTCCCGGCCACGGGCTTTCGGGGTTAAGGTCATTAACCTCATCAACCCGCCAGTAGTAAATCTGGTTCACATCAAGTGGTGGTGATAAGGGTCCATATTTCTCTCGTCCTGCTGGTGTTGTCGCAATCTGACTCAGAGAGTTTGGATCCGAGCCAAAGAATATATTATGCGAAGCAGCGTATTTTCCAGGATTCCAGTGAAGCACGGGTGTCTGATTCACATATGTGCTGCCATTTTCGGGGGTCGGCCCAAAGGCATTCACGGGCTTGTATGGCGACAGGTAACTGCCCTGAATAATCTCCATGTTTGGAATGCCGGGACCTTGCCAAGCCACCCGGCAGTGGTCCCAATCGGCGGCTTCCTTCCATATCGCCATGATGTAGTATCTACTACCTCCTATCAGTGGGATTGGATCGGACTTTCGATTAAAAGCATCGTACCACCCCCAGGTAGGCTCAGAAGCTAAAAGTTGTACGTTGGTGGGGTCATCATCGGTGCTCAACCATAATTCGCCTTGGTCGGCACATGTGAGCCAGAACGTATAGTTACCGGTCAGCGGCACATAGAGCCAACCATGAATTCGGCCACCGTAGTTATCATCGTAGCTACCCCCAGGCTCCGTCCCAATGCTGAACAAGGTTATCTCTTCGCTCCGGGTTGGATTGTCCGGATAATTCCCATTATCCGTGAGATCGGTTATAGCAGAGCCAGCAATACCTTCCCATATATCAAAGACGACCGTACCTAAGCCCTCAAGGGTGGTGGTGAAGCTCCAGACATCACCTGTATGTGTGTTTACGCCATCGAACTCGTCTACCCGCCAATAATAAGTCTTCTCACGTTCGAGCAAACCAGGAGGACTATAATTCGGTTCTGTAACAGTCCCTTTATCTGTGCCGCCTGTGCCGGCCTGCACATCCTGGAGATTATCGCCTAAATACACATGATGCGACTGCGCACCTGTGCCTGCTGCCCAGCTCAATGTTACATTTGGATCAACAAACAAGGAACTATCGACTGGAATGGGCTGGTAGGCAGATTTTGAGGAGACTGTAAAGCTCCAAATATCGCCTTTCCATGGACTGTCGGGATACTGACTATTTACCTCATCGACCCGCCAATAATAGGTCGTGCCTGGAATAAGGTCGTCGACCGTATAACTATTGGCATCATCCACATGTGCTTTGTAAATTTCACCAGGCCCCATTGGACCACTGTTAGTGGCAGTATTTACATCGTCTAAATTGTCGCCTAAATACACATCGTGCGAGACGGCATAACCACCCGGCAACCAGCTAAGGTTCACAGTTGTACCAGAAAGAAGTGCACCTTCAGCCGGCCTGGGACGACGAGCAATCTTTACCGGAATAAGCGAATAGATCTCTAAGCCATTAATGAAACCAAAGGGATTATTCGCGCCCGATAGTTCAGTAGTGTTCGGATTAGCTGTACATTCCAGAACAATTGTACCGGTGCTATCTGGGGTTGTCAGTCCCCAAAAAGCGTGAGAGTATGCAGACGTAGGCCCTTGCCCACCATTGAACGAAGTCGTGAAAATATAATCCCCATTGGCTATCCAGTCCGCGATACGATTGCCTGCACTACCTGTATCATACGCATAAACTGTTATCTCGTAGGTTTGATTAGGCACAAGTCCCGATAATGTAATCGTCATTCCACCGGGTCGTGAAAATACAAAATCTCGATAAATCTGCTCAAACGGTATTCCGGTTGGCGCAGCGCGTCGTCGTGAATCAAGAGTACCGGCGGTAAATTCAACCGTAATACCATCTACTTCTGAGCCGCTGTCAGCAAGGGTAAAAGAAACAAAGTTAGGCTCTGTTTCTGCAGAGATGTCTCCGTTGTTAATATCCAGCTTTAGGATTGGATAATAAATCTCATCTGCTGCTTTTAGGCTGACACTGCCACACATCACAACAAACAGTACAAACAACAATCTTATAGGGATTTTTTTTATCATGATTCTACCTCCTTCTTACTTAAAAAAGCTGACAATTGCATGACTGGAAATGAAACATTAAAAACTACAAAGCAAATCAGTTTTCTACACAAATTACCTCTCCTCCCAAAAAGTTAAAAAAGCAGATCAACATGCTTTGGCCACACACCAAAACACCCTTGCCTTCGATCCTGCACCAATTGAAACTATCGCTAAAGTACCAGCTTCTCCGCCCTTTGGATCTAAAGCCTTCAGACACTTGATGCAGAGTAAATATCGTCCACACAAAACCTCTTGTTTATATAATATAAATAAAACAACTCCGAGAGAACCTCATTTTGGATAAAAAAATCATCATTTTGTGCAATCCGCACTAATTGAACATATACAAATACATCCAACCACCAGAAAGATTGCTAAATCGTTGGCAGACAATTTTAGTGTGGGTTTTTAACTCATCTCGGCGAAGACCGAGCCGTAGCGGGATTAACTCAGAGAATGGCATTTACGGTATTCAAGCGGTGTCATCCCTTTTAGCTGCTTGAAGTACCGAGCTATGTTTTTGATGTCTGAGTAGCCCAGAGTCGAGGCGATGTGAGATATAGGCACGTTTGTGCTCACCAGCAACTGAGCAAGCTGGTCCACCCTAACATGCTTGATTTCTTCGTGTACCGATCGGCCGAGTATCTGGGCAAACCGATTATATAGGCTGCGACGGGACAAGGAAACCGCGCGCAGCACATCATCGACCTGAAT
>CAZRMQ010000200.1:1456-4086 GCA_964601185.1 uncultured Pirellulales bacterium | reverse complement strand
GCGGCATCATTCCCAACCCCGGCGCTGTAGTCATCAATGAGCTTTTAGCTAATTCCCCCGCTGGTGCTCCGGACTGGATAGAGCTGCACAATACCACCGATGAGCCTGTCAGCATCGCAGGCTGGTTTTTAAGTGATAGCGGTTCTAATCCCTCGGCTGCGCTCGGGACAGGCCTTACCAAATACGAGATTGCCGATGGAACAACGATAGCCGCTTATGGCTAT
Source organism: uncultured Pirellulales bacterium (assembly GCA_964601185.1). Taxonomy (GTDB): domain Bacteria; phylum Planctomycetota; class Phycisphaerae; order Sedimentisphaerales; family Anaerobacaceae; genus CAZRMQ01. Next base: position 3,862 of record CAZRMQ010000200.1, on the reverse strand, counting down.
ATTGTTTTCTATGATAATACTCACTTCGGTAACGCAAATGATCCCGGCCGTCATACGGCTTTTGCCTTAAGTGGCAACGGTGAGACTGTGTATTTAACCTCAGCTCAGGATAGCGTATTGACTGGCTACAGGCAGTCGGAGGATTTCGGCCCTTCGGCCAGCGGTGTATCGTTTGGCAGATACTATAAAAGCAGCACGGACAACTTTAACTTTGTAGCTATGAGTGAGAACACTCCCGGCCTTGCCAATGCCTATCCTAAGGTTGGTCCTGTTGTTATAAGTGAGATTATGTACAATCCTGCCTCCGGCAGCCAGACTGAGGAATATATAGAGCTTTATAATATAAGCTCAGAGCCGGTTACTTTATATGATTACGATAAGCAGGCACCGTGGAAGTTTACCGATGGCATAGACTTTACTTTTCCTGCTGATGTTCCTGTGACGATACCTGCTGGAGGATATTTGCTGTTGGTTAAGGACCTGTCGGCTTTTGCCTTGACGTATATCGATACTGCTGCAGGTGTGCAGGTTCAGGGTCCTTATGATGGTCAGTTGAGTAATAATGGTGAGAAGGTAGAGCTTAGTATGCCTGGTGAGTTGGATGGGGATGGCAACAGGTATTACATTCGGCTGGACCTGGTAAGTTACAGTGATGGCTCACATCCGCAGGATTGTCCTGGCGGCGTGGACTTGTGGCCTATAGAAGCTGATGGTGGTGGATTATCTCTTGGTCGCAGGGTAGCAGAGGAATACGGCAATGATGTGGCCAATTGGCAGGCAGCTTTGCCTTCGCCTGGCGAGTAGCTGGTCTATTCTTCGTTCATGTATTCATAAAGCTTGGTAAGAGCGTCACGGCGAATCTGGCGAATCCGCTCCCGTGTCAGATCCATCATCTTGCCGATATCCCTTAACGCCATCGGTTTACAAGTCCCAAACGGGCCAAGACCATAGTGCAGCCTCAAGACCTTGGCCTCTCTGGGGTCAATCCTGCTCAGGAGCCGCAAGGCCTTTGCTTGTTCTTCATCCGCCTCCAACTCGTCTTCCGGCCTGCCGGCATTATGGTCCTCTAACGTTGCCTCTAACATTTGGCTTTCGTCGGACTCCTCATCACTTGAGGTATCCCTCACAGAACTGAGAACATCTACAATCCTGTGTATGACCTTTGCCTTACGCAGCGGCAGTTTCATAATATCGGCCATCTCTTCCACATCCGGGGTTCTGCCTAAGCTGCTTTCCAGTTCCGCTATGGTATGACGCCACTGATTTATCAACACAACCATGTATGTGGGGATATGGATCGGCTGAACACTTTCTAACAGAGCGCGTTTAATACTCTGCTTAATCCACCATGCTGCGTATGTGCTGAACCGGACTCCACGATCGGGGTCAAAGTAATCCACCGCTTTTATAAGGCCGATGTTACCCTCTTCAATTAAGTCTCCAAGACTCATTCTCCGGTTGGTGTACCTTTTCGCGATATTAACTACCAGTCTTAGATTGCTTCGCACTAACTGCTCTCTGGCCCAGGGATCGTTATCTTCCACAATTAGTTTGCCTAAGAAATGTTCCTGCTGCTCTGTAAGAAGTGCCGCTTCATCGATTTCTTTGAGGTATTCTTTTATAGTGGCATCGAATGCTATAGTCTACCCTCCGCCCGGCACAAAGTCTTTCGACTTTGGCATAAAGGGCAAATTTGGTTTTTCCTGAACTCGTCTCACTGGACAATTCGTTTTTCACTGAGTGTAGGACGTATTTCAGGTATCGGCTAAATATGCCATCCGGTTTATCCCGATAGCAATTTTCCTCTTTCCCCCATAGTAATGCCGCAGTACGCAGTATGCCTTACGGTAGTTGTGTTAGTTATAGCATTTATATCAGGATCAGATTGTGTAAATTGTGCCGCCGTGCCGGGCTGCAACTAAGCCTTTGTTCTAAGCTGGAAGGTGGGTCATTAATCAGCTTCTGAGTCTTCTTCGATGCCGGTTATCGTTGCGTTCAGACCCAGAAGGATTGTTTTAACTGCGGGATCGTTAATTATCCTGTTTTTCCTTTGACTGCTGCTTTTAGGCTTCCTGGCTGTAGGCTGAGCCTTTTCTTGTGTGCTGCCGGCCATTTGGAAATTCAATGTTATAGCCCTGCCCAGGTGCTCACTTAACACGGACTTGATTTGCTCTGCTCGGTTATTGCTTTCGCACATTTCTTTCTGCATTTTAGCGGAAGGACTAAATTCGAGTGTAAGCACATTGCCTTGGAGCCGACTCGGTACAGCAGAGCTTAATAATCCTGCTGTGCCGTTACCAAGTTTGTCACTTACGACTTCCAGGATGCTTGGCCAGCCGGCTTTTATTGATTGGATTTCCGGCTGCTCGGATAATTTCTGTGGCTCGCTATTCGTGACTCGTCGCT
>CAZRMQ010000200.1:0-1356 GCA_964601185.1 uncultured Pirellulales bacterium | reverse complement strand
CACGTGGACCTTCATTTGTTAAATCTTTTTTTTTAACGGTCTCAGCTGGGCGGCCTTGCAATTGCGACATAAGCTCATCGACGTTGAGGAAATGCTCACTTAAGGCAAATCGCAGCAATGTTGCCTCTAAAAGCGCCCTGGGCGTGTCGCTGTTTTTAAGGGCCCAGCGCAACTTCTCAAGAGCGATTATGTTGTAAATAAGTGCAGCAGTATCGAATTTTTCAGATAGCTCAGTAGCGTGTTTTTTCTGTTCGGCTGTTAGAATCAAAAGATTGCTTTCTGAGCCGGACTTCGACGAGCTCAGTCGAGCCGTGGATTTTATTACCATTAAGTCACGCATACAATCAATAAGCGCACCAGCGGTTTGCACTTCGCTGAGACCTGTGCCGATTAAATCTTCCGTCGCAGCAAGTGTTCCGGCTGCATTGCCATCGCCTATTTGACCAATGAGATGATAGATTTTTTCACTATTCGGCTGACCCAGAAACTCCTCGAGCAGGTCAAACGTCAAGATTTCTTCACCGGTGCTTATAAGTCTGTCCAACAGACTCAGGGCATCTCTCATCGAGCCGTTTGCCATCTTAGCCAGAGGCAGAATCAGATCTTCTTCGTACTTAATTTTTTCTTGTTTGAGTATGAGCTTGAGCTGTCCGGCGATGAGACTGGCGTTTATATTGTTGAAGTCGAATCTCTGGCATCTGGATTGGATGGTGGGTATGACCTTATTCGGCTCGGTTGTTGCGAATATAAATTTGACATGGCTGGGAGGCTCTTCCAATATTTTCAGAAGCGCATTGAACGCCTCAGTGGTGAGCATATGCACTTCGTCTATGATGTATATCTTGAACCTCGCACGAGCAGGCCGAAAAATAGCGTTCTCACGCAGCTCACGAACGTTATCGACGCCGCGGTTGGTAGCGCCGTCGATCTCGATGACATCGATATCTTCGCCAAGATTTATAGAGATGCAGCTATCGCATTTACAGCATGGCTCATCGGTTGGGGCATCAACAGATAAGCAGTTAAGAGATTTAGCCAGCACTCGTGCCATAGTGGTTTTACCAACGCCGCGAGTGCCGGTAAACAGATAGGCATGTGCGACTCTGTCGGTTTTTATGGCGTTTTTGAGGGTTTTTGCGATAGGGTCCTGACCAACGACCTCATCAAACGTTTGCGATCTATATTTTCTTGCGAGTACGGTGTAAGACATCTGCAATTTATTATTACTAATGACTGCGTTTTATTGATTATTTGCCGAACTATAACACAGCGATAATATAGCAGAGCTGATTATAATTTTCCACAAAAAGATTTTCATTTAGGCGTATTACAAGCCTTATTTAGTTCTCCGCAATA
>CAZRMQ010000199.1:0-4087 GCA_964601185.1 uncultured Pirellulales bacterium | reverse complement strand
CGCTTGGTCGGCTCTGTATTGGTATGAGATGCAACAATTTTGCCCACGAAAATTACGTGGTCGCCGGCAACCATTTGTGATTCCAGCGTGCACTCAAAATTAGCCACAGCATCACTGAGCAGGACCGAGTCGATTTTCTTTGCTGGTTCCGTCTTGCATTCAAACTCTGCAAATTTGTCGATGTTCCGGCCGGATTTTGAGCCGAAAAATAAGGCGGCCTCAGCCATTTCAGAAGACGGAAAGGCGATAGTAAAACACTCTGAGTATGTTATAGCCTCTATTGAATAGTGAGTCTTTGCAACAGCAATGGCCATCATCGGCGGCTCACCTGATGCAATCATTGTCCAGCCGAGCGTAATTGGATTGGCCTTGCCGGCTCTGTCTTTAGCGATTGCTATTACAACTTGTTCCGGGTACTTGGTCTTGATTGCTTGTTCATATTTAACCTTTTTTTGCATTGATTTTCTCCCCATTTGGTTTTAATATTTAATGCAAAGAACATTCTGTTGAAAATTATAAGATTAGTATCGAATATAACAAGGAGAAAGAAGTGGACACAATAGGTTTTATCGGTAGCGGTAACATGGCTGAAGCTATGATAAATGGTGTGCTAAAAGCAAATGTTTATAGGCCGGGCCTTGTTTTTACCAGCGATGTTCGGCCTGAGCGGCTCTCGTATCTGCGAGAACACTACGGCGTCAGGACTACGAAGAGTAACACAGAGCTGGCATCGAAAGCCGATATTCTGGTTTTAAGCGTCAAGCCGCAGAATATGACTGATGCTTTGGATAGTATTAAGGATGCAATTAAGCCGGATGCTCTTATAATATCCATCGCGGCTGGTATCAAGACCGCTAATATTTCTGCTGTTCTGGGTGACGTCGCGATAGTCCGTGTAATGCCAAATATGCCGGCCTGGGTTGACGAGGGTGCCAGTGTTCTGTTTGCTAATGAGAAAGCAAGAACGAAAGTGGAAATAGCAAGGTTGATTTTCCTTTCAGTGGGCGAGGCTATTGTTGTAGAGGATGAGGATTTACTCGATGCAGTTACCGCAATAAGCGGGACAGGACCCGCTTATTTTTTCCTTTTAATGCAGGAGATGATAAAAGCAGGCGTCGAGTTAGGCCTGCCGGAAGATGTAGCTAAAGACCTGGTTCTGCAAACTGCTAAAGGTGCCGCGCTACTCGCCGAGAGGGCGGACGAAAAAGGTGAAACACCAGCTCATCTTACCAAGAAGGTCGCTACGCCAAACGGCACTACCGAGGCAGCGTTTAAGGTCTTTGCTGACAGAAATTTCGATGAAGTGGTTTTTGCTGCTGTGAAACGCGCAGCCGAGAGAAGCCGGGAGCTTTCCAGTGGTTAGAAAATGGTAACTGGTAACTGGAAATTGGTAATGCACAGCATGGCTTACGCCATTACCAATAACCAATTTATTGAAATTATGAAAGGATGTTGCAGAAAATGAACAAAAAGCAAAATGAAACTGCATCAGAGTTGAAATTACCGGCTTTCAAAAATGAGAGAATCTTTCCGGGTTGTGACGACCCCAAGGTCAAGCAAGCTTTCCCCCGTGCAATTGCCGCGGTTAGAAAAAAATTAGGCAAGAGCTACGCTCTTTATATCGGTGGTAAAGATGTAGTTACTGATGAGGTTATTGATTCGATAAATCCTGCGAATCCGGATGAGGTCGTTGGCCGGGTTTGCCAGGCAGGCACAAAGGAGGTTGAAGATGCCCTGATAGCTGCACAAAATGCCCTTCCAAGCTGGCGCGATACTCCACCTGGCAAGAGAGCCGAATACTTGGTTAAAGCCGCTGCAATCGCACGCGAACGAATATACGAATTCTCTGCCTGGCAAGTCCTTGAGGAAGGCAAGCAGTGGGCCCAGGCTTACAACGACCTGGCTGAGGGCATCGATTTTTTAGATTACTATGCTCGCGAGATGATCCGCTTCGGCCAGCCGCAGGATATGGGCAGCTACGCAGGCGAAATTAATCAATATTTTTATCAGCCCAAGGGCATCGCAGCAGTCATAGCACCGTGGAATTTTCCTTTTGCCATCAGTTGTGGGATGTGCGCAGCAGCTATCGTTACCGGTAATTGCGTGGTTTTCAAGCCGTCCAATCAGTCGCCCGTAGTAGGCCATCACTTGGTAGAGCTGTTCAGTGAAGTCGGCCTTCCAGCGGGCGTTTTTAACTATACTCCGGGACGTGGCTCGGTTATCGGTGATTTTCTGGTGGATAGCCCTAAGGTCAGCATTATTGCTTTCACCGGCTCTATGGAAGTGGGCCTTAGAATCATAGAAAGAGCCGGTCGAACTCCTGAAAATCAGCCCTGCGTAAAGAAAGTTGTCTGCGAAATGGGCGGCAAGAACGTCATGATAATCGATGAAGATGCTGATATCGATAAGGCGATACCTGCTGTACTTTATTCGGCTTTCGGCTACCAGGGACAGAAATGCTCGGCCTGCTCTCGTCTTATAGTGCTTGACAAGATATATGATGAGTTTGTGCCACGTTTGGTCGAGGCGGCTCGCAAGCTAAAAATTGGTCCAGCCGAAGACCCCGAAAATTATATGGGAGCGGTCATCGACCAGGCTGCTGTGAAAAAGATTCTTGAATATATTGAGCTTGCGGCGAAGGAAGGTACGATTGCCCTTAGGGCCTCGGTACCGCAGAAGGGCTACTATGTTCCATTGACCATCGTGGAAGGCATAACCCCCAAAGACCGGCTGGCTCAGGAAGAAGTCTTCGGGCCGTTGCTGGCTGTGATGCGGGCCAGGGACTTCGACCAGGCTATTGAGTGGGCCAATTCCACCAGATTTGCTCTGACCGGTGGAGTGTTTAGCCGAAATCGGGAGCACCTGGAAAGATGCCGTAGAGAGTTCCGCGTAGGCAATCTGTACTTGAACCGCGGTTGTGTCGGGGCTCTGGTAAAAATACAGCCTTTCGGCGGCTTCAAGATGTCCGGCGTCGGCACTAAGGCCGGCGGCCCTGATTATCTCTTGCACTTTATGGACCCACGCTCACTAACGGAGCAGCCGTAAGGTGTGCACAGTAGAAAGGCTGATTTTCAATTTTCAATTTCGATTTTCAATTGGCAATCGGCAATCGTAAATCTTAAATTTCTGAGGGCTCGTATGATCAAGGTCGACAATTTGAAGAAGCGATTTGGAAACATTGTTGCTCTGGACGATGTAAGCTTTGAGGTGAACAAAGGTGAAACCTTTGGGCTGCTGGGGCCCAACGGAGCTGGTAAAACCACCGCAATTAACATACTCTGTGGACTCACCAGGCCTGACCAGGGTACAGTATCGCTCGATGGCAAAGCCGACCCTACCGTGCCTGAGGTACGCTTATCTTTGGGTGTTGTCCCGCAAACGTTGGCATTATATGAGGAGCTTTCGGCTCAAGAGAATCTGCGTTTTTTCGGCAGGATATATGGACTAAGAGGGCGAAAGTTAAAAGAGCGTATCAGCAATTGCCTCGAAATAGCAGGGCTGTCGCAGCGCAGCAAGGAGCGTGTCTCTAAATATAGCGGAGGAATGAAACGACGGCTTAATATGGTCTGCTCTCTCTTGCACGAGCCGCCACTTCTACTGCTTGATGAGCCGACTGTTGGTGTGGACCCACAGTCTCGAAATTTGATATTCGAGACCATCGAGGCGATGAAGAAACAAGGCCGAACTATCATTTATACAACCCATTATATGGAGGAGGCCCAGCGTCTTTGTGACAGGGTTGCGATTCTTGACCACGGCAGGATTTTAGACATGGACAGCGTTGAGAATCTTATCATTAAACATGGAGGCCCATCCCATATTGAGGCCGAATTCGAGGAGAAATTGTCAGATCCCGACAAATTAAAGTCTTTCATTGAAGATAAAAATGCGCAGTTTGAAGAGGCGAAGATTAGATTCAAGACCAGCCAGCCTATGGAGTCTTTGGCAATGCTTAACCGCAGCGGCATGCGGTTTCGTACGCTGAAAGTTCAGACGGCCAATCTTGAGGATGTTTTTCTTAACCTGACCGGACGGAGGCTTCGAGACTGATGAAAAAGGCACTATTTCTTGCTGCCAAAGACTTGCG
>CAZRMQ010000198.1:0-4175 GCA_964601185.1 uncultured Pirellulales bacterium | reverse complement strand
GAGCCGCATATCGAGCGCGGCTCACTGTTTCCTATCACATCCAAGACTATATCGTCATTATCGACGACAACAGCTTCAATTGCACCCTCAACCGCCCTACCGCCGCAGGTTATGCGCGCGCCTTCAAAAGCCGGCCCGGCTGCGCAGCTTGCCGCGTAGAGTTTATCCTTTGTACCGAGCACAATCTCACCGTTTGTGCCGATGTCAACTGTGAGCGTCATTTCTTCCGCTGAATCTATATCGGTGGCAAGGGCGACAGCGGTCGTATCCGAGCCGACAAAGCCGGCTATATTTTCAACGGTGTGGACTTCGCCATCGGAATTTATTTGCAGATGCAGCTTTTTAGCAGGGACATCGTGCGCATCTAAGGAAAAGGCTTTGTATGGTGCCTGACCGAGCTGCTCAACGGGCAATTTGAGTAAGAGATGATTCATAGTTGTATTGCCGACCACGCACATTTCGTATATATGCTCTGCATTAACGGATGCCTGTTTACAGAGCTTTGTTACAAGATCATTTATGCAGTCTATGATGAGCCTGTGCAGCTCGGCTAATTTCGCATCGGTCCTGGCGTATGCGATTCTGCTGATGACATCGTCACCGTGGCGGCTTTGTGGATTCAATGCTGCCTGCGTCGCCAAACATTTACCGTCTGTCATATTGATAAGCTTGGCAACGACTGTGGTGGTGCCAATATCAACCGCCAGGCCAAATATCCTGTCTTTATCACGGTACTTTTCATGTACGGTTGGTTGGATGTTTAGATGAGTATCGATGCCATGTTCGAGAATTTTTTGCTCGAAGTATCTGGAGCCTGGAGGAATGGTTACAATAAGGTCGCTTTGAATGCGGTACTGACAGGCCAGCACTTGTTTTCCGTCCGGTTCAAGATAAACCACACATTTTTTGCACGTACCTTTGCCGCCGCAGACAGAGTTCAGGATTATGCCAGCCTGACCAGCGGCTTCAAGAAGTGTAGCGCCGGCATGAATAGCGATTTGTTTGCCGTCGGGCTTGAAAATTACACGGAAATGTTCCATTTAGTATATTGCGCTAAGCTTATGCTTGGATGATATGGTTTATCCACTCACCTCATAGGTTAATTCCGCAAAACCTAACATAAATTAATAAATAATCGGCTTATCTTATCTTTTATGGCGTATTTTCCATTTTGTGTGTCTTTTTCTACTGCCTACTTTGCGTCTGCGTCTTGGTTTTGCCATTTAGCACTCCATCAAAAGGGCCGGAATCTTTATTGCAAATTACTTTACGACTTTTGGATATATGGTAATATATTAAACATAAAAGCAAAAAAATAAAGGATAATTTTTACCTTAAACAATGTTGACAAAACTATGAAGGTGATGATTCTAAGCGGGACAGGAGTTCCCGCTGATGGTTTCTTAGAGGTTTTAGGTTTTGCCGACTTAGATTGGGGTGCGAAAATGATTCAATGCAAAGACTGCGAATTTTGTGAAATAGGTTCTGACGGCCGGCGGACCTTCAAATGCGATCCGTTTGTTAATATCAAAGAGCCGGAGTGCATAGCTAAATGGCAGCTAATCCGCCTTGATATGCTGGTGGCCAGCTATCAGCAGATGCTTAAGTGGTATGGAAAATTAGCACCGCTTCAAGATAAAATCATTCATTTTATGCAGCGAGAGATCGAAGACATTGACGAAGCCGATAGCTGGAAGCTCCCCGAGGACGACGAGGAAGAAGAAAATACCCCATAGCAGATAGGCAAGTGGAGCTACAAACAAACACATATGACCAGCATAGACAAACACTTATGAATGGATGCAGATGGAGTTTGCCGCACCGTGAAATGCTGTTTTCAAACAGGCCTGGCTGAAGAAAAACATGGGCATATTTTCCCTCATTTTTGCAATAAACCAATCTTAGACACCGTCTTTCAATATGAAAAGCACCTGAGTATGATAAAAAGCGACGATTTAGCCCAGATAATAATCGGCTGCAAAAAAGGTGATTCTGATTGCTTTTCACAATTAGTAGATATGTACGCAAGCCGGTGTTACGGCTATTTTTACCGATTGGCGGGTAACAAGGACACCTGCGATGAACTACTCAGTATTTTATTTGCCAAGTTAGTGGAAAAAATCGGTTCTTACAAGGGCGGTTCTTTTGAAAGCTGGTTGTTCAAAATAGCATCTAACGTATTTCACGACTACTTAAGGGGCAAACAACGATATACAAAACTGCTCGACGTACGAATAAGTCATCTCGAGTCGGAAATAACAGAGCCGAAACAGTCGAACAGCGATAGAATCGATAAGTTGCAGATGCAGCTTGGCCGATTGGATGCCGATACGAGAGAATTAATAATGCTGCGATTTTATTCACAACTCAGCTTTAAGGAAATAGCAAGGATGCGATATGAGCCAATAGGAACAACATTATCAAAACTGCATCGAGGACTTAAAAAATTGCGAGAGCTGATGGAGAAATAATTATGAGCAGTCAAAACGAAGAAAATCTGAAGGAGCTGTTCGAAAAATTTCTCAGTTCTGAACAGGCAGCCAAGGCTGCTGAAGATGTCTATGAGACTGAGCAAATCCTTCGGGAGCACCCTGCCCCTGAGCCTGATGATATGCTCATAGCCAATATAAAAGCTAAAATTGCCTTGAATTTACAGCTACGAAGGGCAAAAGTTTTTACACAAATAGTCTACAAAACAGCAGCTATTGCAGCAGCAATTCTTATTGTGGCGGCTATAGGCTTGAACCTCCTTGAAAAAGATAAGGATTATAGCTCCGAAAATATTATCCCGGCCTCAATAATACCCAGAGCAACTTGGGACAGTGACGATATAGCTGCCGACGATGTAGATTTGGTGACTTACACTACCGAAATCGAGCAAATTAAAGACGAGCTGCGCACTCTGCAATTAGGTAAAGGTGACGCTAATGGAGACGCAGCATTAATGGAGCTGGAGATGAACCTCATGGAAATTGAAAGCGATTTTTGGAAGGGATAGGGATGACAATGAATCGCACAATCATTTTACTTTTAGTGATGGCGGCAGTAGTAACAACAACATGGACATTGCCATGCAGTGCTGAGCAGAAAGAAAAAGATAAAGAAAACATCTGGACAGAGGAAGAACCGCGAGGGCCGGGACGAGGACCAGGGCTGGGTCGGGGACCGGGGCCAGGCCTAGGGCCGGAAAGATTCGAACTGACAGATGAGGAAACCAACCGCATCTTGAGCAGCCTGAAACAAAGAGATCCGAATGCAGCCAAAGAACTGGAGAAACTGCGCAAAGAAGACCCTGAGAAGTTCCAGGAAGAGCTTAGAAGATACGGCCGCGAGGAATTTGGCAAAATAATTAGAGAACGTATGGAAAACTGGAGACACCAGAGACAAACCGAGTTTCTTGATTGGCTGACCAAAGAATATCCCAAAGAGGCGGAAAACTTAGCTAAACTAAAAGAAAATGAGACAAAACTTTACTTTGAAAAATTTGACCTTATCAGAAACAAATATTGGCGCATCTTCGAAGAAGAGAGAAGGAACCCGGAATTAGCTGAAGTTCTTAAAGAAGACCTACAACTAAAGGATAAGCGCGATGAGCTGGTTACCAGAATCAAAGCTGCCAAGAATAAAAAAGATAAGCAAAAACTACTGGCAGAGTTAGAGGAAGTGGTCGGCAGACGCTACGATTTAATCGTACGACAAAAGGAGATCGCGTACGAACGGCTGCTTAAATGGCTTGAGGGGTTAAGAAATCGGGTCAAGGAAAGCAGAGATGAGATAATCAAGTGGCAGAATGAGAAAATCAAGGCTGAAAATGTAAAGAAACACATTAAAGATTTAACTGAAGAATCGACTCCTCCTCCATTCCGGTGGGATTAATCCCAAAGAGAATCCAGCCGTCGTAAGGTTCTACATAATTTATCAAATCCTTCGACCCGGTTCGTCACGAATCCGGCGTGCTGAATCGACGGACTCGGGACAGGCAGGGCAGGCATAAATGAAACACCGGTATCGAAATCAAGCTCGCTTTCATATCTAATCGTGAAGGCACCGTCATCCTTTACATCACTCTTAGAAATTTGCTTTTTGAAGCACCGCGGGGTATGTCCTGCATACCATTCTGTCAGGTCTTCTTCTTATGTTCTGTATCGCTTTTGCTCAGCATCGGTGGCTTTTTT
>CAZRMQ010000197.1:0-4193 GCA_964601185.1 uncultured Pirellulales bacterium | reverse complement strand
ATTATTTTTTACTTCCGCGATCCAATCGTCCAGATTTATGCTGCCTCCGGCCTGCATAGCCTTTGGCTCTTTTAGAGAGCCGGTAATTGTTAGATCGGCTGACATCTTGCCCGCAATCAAGAGATTCGGGATGTTCAATATAGCCAGGAGTTCGGCCATCTCGGCTTTGTTGATTGTATGTTTCATTTGCACAGAGAGGTCTGTCCGAAGAGTTCTCGAATTGATTGTGCCCTTAGCGACAAACAATTCGGAAGCTTGGGAGCTTAGCCGTTCCAACAAGATATCATAAAAACTTTCTCTTTTTGTTGCTGATAGCTGTATGTTGTCATACTTTATCGCTGCGTCCTGTTCGTTGGATACCGAAATTGAAGCTTCTTTGATAGTGATTTTTTGGATATCGAATTTTCTATCCGAACCTGCTGACTGTCGAGACGGGCGCATCAATGGTAAATTAAATTTACCGTCAGCCACCAATAATTGCACGTTCAATCCATCAATTTCTATTTCTGTTATTGCCGGATTTAAGCTCGGCCAATTCCCCAAAGCAGCCTTTACCTTCTCAGCAAACAACCAATTGCGCTCCGTCTTGTCGTAAAATTTAATACCTTTAAGAAAAAGTTTTCCGGAGTAATTCGCTTCAATGCTCTCAACTTCGACAGGCCCTTCGCAAAACTCTGATAATCTTCGTTCTACTTTATATCGGATTACACCAGGGACAAGCCAGACCTTAGCTATAATAACAATCACCAGCATTAAGAAAATAACGCCGCTGATTATCCTAACAAGGCATCTTAATCGACTTTTCTTATCGGCAATTACTTTATCATCAGTTTGTTCAGCAGGCATTGAAATAGCCCCTCAACCGAGAGTTGTAAACAGTTAGTTCTTGTGTGCTGACCTTACGGAGAATAGACTATACACCCATCAACAAACGATGTCAAAAACAAATTGACATAAACGCATCGCCCCCCTACTATGTCGTTTAGCATTTAAGTGTACTAAAATGTATTTACGCGATACGAAATCAAATGCCCAGTCATAATTTAGCACATATAAAGATAGACGATCTGGAAATCATCGGCTATTCGGTCGCCGGCGAAGAGACCGTGGTCGCAATGCCACAATTAGATATTTGCTTCGATATCGGCAAGGCCCCCGACCAGATTATCTCTATAAACAACATGCTCCTGACGCATGGACACATGGACCACGCCGCGGGCTTTGCATACTACTTATCGCAGCGGAATTTTTGCGGCATAGCCCCAGGAACAATATATGCTCCGCAAAACCTGCTGGCACCGATGAGAGAAATAATTGACGCCTGGGGCAGGCTTGACGGCAATAAAGTGCCCGGCAATCTTGTCGGCGTAAAAGCAGGTGAGGAATACCAGATAAAGCCGAATCTGTTCGTTAGAGTATTCCCGACAAAGCACGGCAGTAATTCCGTCGGCTATAGTGTAATCGAAAAGCGAAAAAAACTCAAAACCGAATATTCCAGTCTTACAGGGCCTCAGCTCGTAGAGCTAAAAAAGCAGGGAATCCAAATTGATTATCCGCTTGAGGTGCCGATTGTCACCTACATCGGTGACACACAGTACGTCGATTTTTCACAATTAAATTACATCAAAGAAAGTAAAATCCTGATTGCCGAGTGCACGTTTTACGAAACGGACCATACCGGAAGGGCTGAGGCAGGCAAACACATGCATATCAACGAATTTGCACAGCTACTCGACAAGCTGCAAAACAAGCATATCATTATCGCCCATACCACGCAGCGAACGCCCATGCGGCAGATTCAAAAGATACTAAAGGAGTCTCTGTCACCGGAAAAATACAACCGGACGACCCTGCTTATGGCCAACAGGCAAAGATAATTGGAGGATATATGAAAAATATCGTTAAGCTCTCAATCTTTAGTTTGATGTTTATAATGATTTCAAATAACACACTGCTTGCCTCACAGCAAAATCAAAGCGTTTCGAAGGAATGGTGGTATATACCATACCCGGATACCTTTGACGCCAGTCATATTAGTAACCCGTTGAGTTTTATACACGTCGAAGGAAATAAGTTTGCTAATGAGAAAGGAAACTCCTTAATTTTTAGAGGAGTCAATATTTCTGATCCGGACAAAATCCAGAAAAACGGCCGTTGGACTAAAAAACATTTTGAAGTAATAAAAGAATGGGGTGCGAATATCGTTCGGGTACCAGTGCATCCGACTGCCTGGCGGCAGCGTGGTAAAGAAGAATACTTTAAACTACTGGACCAGGCTGTTAACTGGGCATCCGAGCTTGAGATGTACTTGATTATTGAGTGGCATTCTATCGGGAATCTGAAAACCGGCCTTTTTCAGCATCCAATATATGACACCACTAAACAGGAAACATTTAATTTCTGGAGAAGCGTTGCCTTTCGTTATAAAAATGTTCCAACCATTGCCTTCTATGAAATTTTTAATGAGCCTACAACCTACAATGGGCAGTTGGGACGCATGACCTGGGCTGAATGGAAAAAAATTAACGAAGAAATCATTCAAATCATCTTTGCCCACGACAAAAAGATTATTCCGTTAGTTACCGGCTTGAATTGGGGCTATGACCTTAAACCTGTAAGGGAAGACCCGATTGAAATAGAAGGAATCGGATATGTTTCTCACCCATACCCGCAAAAAACATCGGCTCCGTTTGAAAAGAACTGGGAAAGGGACTTTGGCTTCGTAGCTGATAAATATCCGTTATTCGCCACGGAGTTTGGGTTTATGTCCGCAGACGAACCTGGAGCACATGTCCCCGTAATTAGTGACGAAGAATACGGCAAAACAATCATCAATTATTTTAAGAAAAAGGGCATATCCTGGACGGCTTGGTGCTTTGATCCCGATTGGCCACCGCAATTGATATCAGATTGGAATTACACTCCCACAAAGCAAGGCGCGTTCTTCAAAAATGTTATGCTGAACGGGGAGAAGTAGATAGCAGTTTTTAACTCAATTTTACTTCAAATCAATTGATTTTTTCACCGGAGTTGTTTAATCTTCAATTCTGGTGAGATAATCCTTGTCAATTTACAGCTAAAAAATAGGATTGGGCTTTCATCCTTCGCAGTAGCCTTGCTACGGAAAATGGATGCACCACCAAAATTAGATGCATATTTATGTTTTTAAGGAAACAGTATGAGTGGACAAAATATGCAGCTAAAGGGTGGAGTTATAATTATAGGTTCACTACTTTGGCAAGATGATTTGAACAAAAATGACAAAATAAGATACAATTGGAGAAATACTTCTTTGAATATTGATGAAAAAATACTAGTCAGACTGCCAATTAGATATGGAAGATACTCAAGGGGTAGTATCTATACAATGGTTTTTTCAACAGACTGTGAAAAAAAGAAGAGGTTAGGAACTGGTTATGTAATTCCATTCAAGAACAATCCAATTAAACACTTAGATGCCTTAATAAGCGAAGCCCGAATGATGGCAAAAGCTGAAGGTATGTGTAGTAGATTCGTTGGTAGGACAAATTCCATTTGGGCATCTATGGGGATTATGATCAACAAAAAGAAAGTTAAACCAGAAATATGTGAGGTAATTTTATCAAGGTGGGCAAAAGAATTTAAGGACGATGGTGGCGGTCAAGATATTTCTGAATATAGGGTTAAAAAAGAGAAACTAAGTATAACAAGAAAAGGAGAGCTGCAAATAACCTGGCCAAAGTCGATTGATACAGATGAAGAATCTAAGATTAAAGAAGTTGATTTCTTGATAGCGACTTCAACTAAGCCGAAATATCAACAGTTTGGAATAACAAAGTATCCTTCATCCAATGAAATTGCACATTCAGTAAAAAAAATTCAAAAAGATACTATTTTATAAATAATTTTAAAAACATGATTACAACATTTCAGGACAATGAGATTATAAACCTTCTTTAACAAAAATTATCGCAAGTTAATTCACCTGATTGCCATTTCGATGCACTTTATGGCAACGGGTGATTGGTAGCTTTATAATTAAATCCCTAAATATACCATCGATGACTTTATTCAAAATACAGATTGTTTTGTAGAAAACCTCTGCAAAATGTCATTGCGAGGCCTGAAGGGCCGTGGCAATCTTTCCCTAATACGGTTTCGGCCTTCGCCGAGATGAGTATGTGACAAGCAAAAACCGCCTTTGTGTTTGAGAT
>CAZRMQ010000196.1:0-4239 GCA_964601185.1 uncultured Pirellulales bacterium | reverse complement strand
GCCTACGCCATGCTGCGAAGCTCTTTGCAGCAGACCGAGCGTAGCCATGCCCCCTCGTCTCCCGACGCAGGTCGGAGCAGGGGTGAAGTTTATGAGGTGTAAAATGAACTGCGCAGAATACAAAGAACTATTAGTAGCTTACATCGAAGGCCTTCTGGATGAGGCGGAAAAACACTCGGTCGCAGAACACCTGAAAAGCTGTGCTTCCTGCAGGGCAGAGCTAAAAGAGGTAAGCGACCTTCATGGCCGGCTCGTCAAAAACGGCAACACGCTGACTCATAGCGACCTCGAAGAGGTGGTGTTAGACCGAATCATCCGGGAACAAAACGTCAGGCTCAAAACAACCACTAAAATTAGCACAAGTCTAAAGCTAAGGAGAATAATTATGAAAAGTAAAATAACAAGATTCGCTGCCGCAGCAGCGATAATCATAGCTGCGCTTATCGCAGTTTATTTCGTCGGCAATCCTCTGGGTGCTACGGTAACTTTTGCCGATGTCATAAAACCCATCCTCAATGCCCGCACAGTAGTTCTTGATTTCATTATAGGCAGCGAAGAAGCCGGGCCATTTATGCAAGATATAATCGTCGGCTCTAAAATCAGAAGAACGTTCTCTAATATGGAAACCATCTTGATAATTGACACCGACAATGCCAAGATGCTTACACTGAGCCCTGCGGATAAAAGCGCGGTATATATAGACATACAGGGGCCTCTTGAGAAAGGAACCAAAAGCTACCTGGGTCTTGTCCGAGATATTGTCTCCAAAATAGTGGACAATCCTAACATACCTGTCCAGGAGCTTGGCGAGCGGGAAATTGACGGCCGAAGAGCTGTTGGATTCCTGCTTAGCGAATCAAAGATAAAACTTACGATCTGGGCTGATGCTGAGACAGCTCTGCCGATACGCATTGAGATGCTGATGGGACAGTCACAAACCATTATCAAAAATATCGAGTTTGATGTTCCTGTGGATGAGTCACTGGTTAGCATGGATGTACCTGCCGGATATACCTTGCATGAGAAGGAACTGGATTGGACTGAGTTCAGCGAGCAGGATTTTATTGTTGTTCTGCAACTTTGGGCGGAGCATGTACTCGGTGGAAAGTTCCCGGACAGCGTGAGCCTTGAAGATGTAATGAAACTGGCTCCTGTACTTGGGGAAAAAATAGGGCAATTGGACGTTTCTGACGAAGAGAAAGGGCGGCTTGGTATGGCAATGGGGCGAGGATTTGTGTTCTTTTCACAACTTGAACCGAGCGGTGCCGACTGGCACTATGTCGGCAAAGGTGTGGAGTTTGGCGATGCTAACACTGCTGTATTCTTGTATCGGCCGGAAGGCTCGGATACTTATCGTGTTATATACGGCGATTTGAGCGTCAAGGATTCGGCACCAGAAGATTTGCCGAAGTAATTGCTGAATGAAAATAATTTATATTGCAAAGGCCGAGTTTTCGCTTGGCCTTTTTTATGCGCTCGTGCAAGCAAAATCACGTTTTTAAGGAACAAAACGTTAAAAAGTATTAAAAAATCTATTTTCTTTATAATAAAATAATACGGACAATCGTGATATTAATGACGAACGATCGTTCTGATGGCTAAATAGAAGTTTTTCAAATGATAGAAGACAAATTGCTTAAATGGAAATTCAAATGTGGCAGCAAAGATGCGCTGCGTCGTATCTATGAGAAATATTTAGATTATTTGCTAACATTGACGATGGCTCTTGTAAATGATGCAGGCGCTGCCGAAGACGTAGTTCATGATGTTTTCGTTTCCTTTGCGAAATCTGCAGGGCAATTCAAGCTGGCTGGCAGTCTTAAAAGCTATCTTGCAACCGCCGTTTGCAATCGTGCACGAGACCAAATTCGAGCAAACAAGCGACAGCTAGCGAAATTAGATGAGTCAGATCCGGTAAGTACAAGCTGCGATGGGCCTGAGCAATCGGTTATATACAGCGAAGAATCGCAACGATTGAACGACGCCGTTGCTCAGCTTCCGGACCTGCAGAGAGAAGTAGTAGTTTTGCATCTAAAAGGTGAAATGAAATTCAGAGAAATAGCTAAGTTGCAAGGTGAATCAATCAATACGATTTTAGGCCGATACCGGTACGGTTTAAATAAACTGCGGTCAATTTTAGATGGTGAGGTGGAAAGATGAAACCTATGGATAATATGGAAGAAGCAATCAAGAAAAAGTTGAATTTTACCGCCAGCGCCAAAATGCGTGACCGAATTTTAGATGATGTTCTAAAAGCACAAGAAAAATCCAAGAAAACAAAACCTGCCCCGAGCGAAGTCGAGGGGTCGGCACAAGTCGTGCCGAATATATGGAGAATAATTATGAAAAGTCCAATTACAAAATTAGCCACCGCTGCATTAATCCTTATCGCGGTGTTTATAGGTATAAATTTACTTGACGGCTCAGTTACAACTGTCGCCTGGGGGGATATTGCCGAGCATTTTGAGTCAGTGCCGTTTTTTAACTTAACCATTTACATAGGTAATGACACATCCGCAGTAGCGAAAAAAATTGAGATATGGAAGTCGGGTGACTCCCATCTCAGAGTCCATGATGATAATAAAGTAATCTTTGCCGATTTTAACGGTGGTGAAATTTTAATATCCGCCTTTGACCGGTACACAGGACAGCCGGTGAACGTCGATACTTATAGCCCGGCAAAAATATTCATAGATATCCTGTGCCCGAAGGGAAGATTTTCCCTCGATACACTCATTAGTAGCTTCCCCTCGCACACAACGGGTATTACACCTGTTAAGACAGCCGATACAACAGTATCAGAAGAGATTATTGTTTTTGAAGTAAAATCCGATACAACACCAGAACATCTTTCTATTTGGGCCCTTCGTGATAGCAAACTTCCAACGAGAGTGTGTTTTCGTGACCCAAGAAACAAAGAATTTGGTGACTTCATTTTCGAATACTTCGAAAAGAAAGACTCTAAGTTTTTCGATCCCAAAGCCTTCACAAGTCAATAACAAAGTATAACAAATAGACAACAAGCACCGATGGGCTGGGCTTTTATGCTCGGCCTTTTTTATTTTGCCAATCAAATATTTAATCCCCCAATTTGTACGTGTTTAGCAAGGGGAAAAACCATCCCCAAAGCCTCCGGCTTTGAGGCTGCCACCCAATAAAGAAGAATGTGTGGCAGCCTCAAGCGCTGGACTTCTGCAAAGCGGAGTCCAAGCCTGGGGATGACCGAGTATTTCATATCTGGCTAAACACATACCCCAATTTATTGGGGGGGTTAAAGGATTTGTATATTCCATCAATATTTTTGCATTTCGGGTTCCGGACATTCGTCTTTATAATGGTAACAGATAAAGGAGCTCATAGTGGACGATCGTTCGGATGAAAACCTGGTTGCCCAATCGTGTAAAGGCAACAAAAACGCGTATGCGGTACTCGTGCAGCGCCATTACAGGCATGTTTTTGCGATGTGCTTTGGTATGCTCGCGAATGTCCACGACGCCGAAGACATCGCTCAAGACGCTATTCTGAAGGGCATGTCGAAGATAGCGGAACTCCGCGAAGGCATACAGTTCGGGCGTTGGATACTTCGGATAGCCGGTAATCTCTGCATCGACCTTATTCGCCGGCGAAAACGCATAAAGCATCTTTGTGCTGAATCTCCGGCAATAGCCCAACAAGCAATAAATGAGAATCACGATCTACACGGGGCCATCAAGAAACTACCAAAGGAGCTACGGGTACCTTTAGTAATGTACTACTTTGAAAATAAGAATGCCAAGGCTATAGCTGAAAGGCTGAACATCTCCCATTCGGGAGCTTGTCAGAAAATCAGAAGCGCAAGACAACAATTGCACGAACTACTAACTTGTGCTACGTAGCGACTCTGCTTCGCCCTGCGCAGCGGCTTCGCAGGGTAGCACAGAAAGGTAATAAAATGGATAGTGTCTGTAACAAAATGAAAGACTACATCGCCGACATGGTCACGGGTACTCTGTCGGAAGAAGATACCCACATACTAAATCAACACATAAGTCAATGTCCCGACTGTAGGAACTACATGCAGGCTCTGTTGGAAGAAGATCTGTTACTAAGTGAACTGTTCAAAGATATTAACGGTGAAATGACAAACCGGCAGCAGCGAGTGTTAAATGCAATCGAAAGCTGCCACCTGCCTAAACAAAAGAACTCGATTTCAATATGGAGTATAATCATGAAAAGTAAAATAACAAAATTAGCAGCCGC
>CAZRMQ010000195.1:0-4249 GCA_964601185.1 uncultured Pirellulales bacterium | reverse complement strand
CGCCATTCCGTCTTAAATACCTGCTGATAATTAAACACATTTGTAGCTCGCTGAGAACCTCGGAGTCTTCACTTATTTTATGGATTGAGTGCAAAAGATTATGACCATCAATAATAACCGGCATCTGTTAATCACCAGCTTCAAATCTTATTTCGCCGCCGACGATTGTCTTCTCGACCTTGCCTTTGACCTTCCAGCCGTGATAGGGACAGTTTCTGCTCTTGGAGCGGAACGTATTCACATCAATTTCATACTCGGCTTGCGGATCGATAATAGTAACGTCGGCCTGTTTGCCCTGGCTGAGTGTGCCCTTATCGACGCCAATTATCCTGGCCGGCTTTTCGGTCATTAGAGCAATCATGCCGGGCCAATCAAGGATACCTGGCTCAATGAGCGCCTTGATGAAAAGAGCCAGAGCACATTCCAGAGACGCTATGCCAAACGGAGCAGCAAAGAACTCCAATTCCTTTTCGCTTTGCAAATGAGGAGCATGGTCGCTTACCAGCGCATCTATTAATCCCTCAGCAATCGCTTGCTTGAGAGCCTCAACATCCTTTGTCCCCCGTAAAGGCGGATTTACTTTGTAATTGGTGTCATATTCACCGCAACATTCCTCGGTCAAAAGCAGATGATGCGGCGTCACCTCACAGGTAATCGGCAAAGAATCTCTTTTAGCAGCCCTTATCAGTTCTACCGACCCTGCTGTCGATATGTGCTGAGCATGGTAGCGGGCTTTGGTTTTTTTAATCAGTTGGATATCCCGCCACAGCATTGCCTCTTCAGCTAATGGGTCAATACCGGGCAGGCCAAGTATTGTTGAATAGTAACCGGAGTTCATCACACCATTGCCGGAAAAGCTTTCGTCCTGACAGTGCTGCGCAATTACCACATTGAACATAGCTGCATATTTTAAGGCCCTCAGCATAACCGCCGGGTCCTGCACCCCTCTGCCGTCATCGGTGAAGCCTACGGCCCCGGCATCGGCCATAAAACCCATCTCCGCCAGCTCAACACCCTCTATGCGCTTTGTGATAGCGCCCATCACATAGACGTGAGTTTTTCTTGTCTGCCTACCCTTACGATGGACATATTCTACATCAGTTTCATTTTCGATAACAGGATTGGTATTCGGCATACAGACTACCGAAGTAAAACCTGCTGCCACCGCCGCTGTGGAGCCGCTTGCTATCGTTTCTTCTTCCTCGTCACCAGGCTCGCGAAAGTGAACGTGAATGTCAATTAAGCCAGGCGTCACTAATTTCCCGCTGGCATCAATAACTGTCTCTATCTGCTGAGTCGTGTCAATTTTGTCGACGTTTGCGATCTTGCCATCAACGATAAGCACATCGCATTTTTTATCGACATTGTTCGCAGGGTCTATTACCCGCCCGTTTTTTATTAGAAGCTCACCAGCCATTTCATATCTCTACTCTCACAGTTGGTTAAATGGGAACTAATCACCAGCAACCAATTACCAGTTACTACTGACCATTTCTTACCAGAAATGACTTGGAATGGAAAGAAGATTTTATTTTTTCAAATGAAGATCTGAAACTGTAAGGGAGTGGTAAGTATGTTGTTAAATGCGGGCTAACCAGGCTTATTTTCCTTGCCTACGTACCAATCAGCCTGGCGATTATTGTTGTCCATAAAGACTTGAAGGTCATTAACGTCGATTCTGCCGTCGGTATTAATATCACCGAACAGGTAACCTGGCTCGACTCCGCTGAAGGCGGATCCGATTCCGTGCAGGGCGAAGTCGGATTTGATCCGGTCCAGGCCGAAGGCCTGGTCACCCTGCCCGGCTACCCAATTATCGAGCAGAATAGCAAAATCCAATTCGTTGACAATACCGTCAGCGTTAAGGTCGTGCCAGAAGATGCTGTCACTATCGTGGCTTTTACTTACGCTCCAGGCCAGGCCATATCCTTGCGTTGAACCTGTTTTCCGCTGATTGTCATCATCGCTGAACGAAATAACAATCTCATAGTTGGTATACTTAGTGTCCGTTCGGCAGTAAATATGCTCAACATTATCAATGCTGCTGTCGCTGTAATCGAGTAGATAATCGTTGTCGGAGTTAACCGGGTCAATTGCCCATAGCTCGAGCCGAAGATTTACATCCTTCTCAGGCAGCGGCTCAAAAGGATAAACACTCTTGTAGTGCTTGTTCCAGGTGACTGTAGCAGTTATGATTTTATCCGACGGCTCCATGATGGTGAATTTATAGTTCTTTGACGTCGTCTGGCTTGTATCCAGCATGTTCAGGTCCCAGCCCATCATCGAGATATCACCCGGCTCGTGTCTGCCAGCAGCCAGCTGATAATAGGCACCAAGCGCATTTAACATACCGGCACCCTGAATGTAGTCAAGAGGAACAGCATGGTCATCGTCACTCGGAAGCTGACCCTTGTGCCAGTACGGCAGCTTAGTTGCTGAATTCATCAGAATAGCTTTCATTACGCAGTTTCCACCCTGCGGCGACACAGCCAGGCTCAGGCCTGGCTCCTGCTTGGCTTTTTGCACAAGCAGTCCAACGGCACCCGCAACGACCGGCGTCGAGTAACTTGACCAGTTACCGGTCAGCTCGTAGCTGGTGGTGTTACTCGCACTGGCAGCTAAGCAATTGCCGGGAGCAACGATATCCGGCTTACATCTTCCATCGGCCGTCGGACCTAAACTCGAATGCTCAGGATAAGCTAACGAGAAATGCGCCAGGTCGGTCGCAATATTTCCGGTGCGCACAGAGTCAACCACACCTACGCCGATGATGTTCGCCGCCGCACCAGGATATAAAGGTGGGTCACAGGCGTTAGAACCATTTCCTATACCCGCCACAACAACAAGGCCGTAATTCTCAGCCAATGATTCAATGCCCCTTGTCCACCAGTCTTCAAATTGCCAGCCAAACTCGGCGACTAAAATATCCGCATTAGGAGACAAATGATAAAGAACATTATTGGTTAGAAAGTGCCAGAATTCGTAAATGGTTGCCTGTGCATGCGGCACCACGCCCTGGTAATAAAATTGTCCCAAATACGGATTAGATGTGTTAGGGTCTTCACCAAATAATATAGAGCAAACAGCCGTCGAATGTGGCGAAATATCGGGCGCGGGACTACCCTGGTCGTGAAAATTGAATTGCATAGCCTCAAAGCATTTATGCCCGACATTAGGCTGATAGTCATTTTGCGGCACACCGTCGATGTAATTAATGCTTCGGCAGATGACAGCGAAGTCGACGCCGGAGCCGGTCAAATCAGGAACAATCTCTCGCAAGGCGTAAATACCAGCATGATTCAGCCCACGCGGCTGCAGCGTCCCGTCTCCGCCTATGGCTCGGTCGGCTTTAACACCGGCAGCTATTAACAACACCGCCAAAAAGGATATTAGCCCTCGTATGAGCGTTAAGTTTGCACGTTTTAGCATTCAAAAACTCCGAAGGTTCCGATAAAATCTCAAAGGCTAAAGTTGCCCACCCCGTTGCTAACCTTCCTGGTTTGTATCTCCTGCCTCCAGATACTTGACAATATGATACCAGAAAGCTATTTTTTTTTCAAGCAAATTATCTATCATCCCTAAGGGATTACATCATTTTTCAGTGCTAAAAAGGCTGGTATCGAAAACTTAAATTAGAGGCCTTGCCTTATCGGGCACAGACTGGTATATTTAATCCAGGATTTGGGCACATTAAGCTAAAGGTTCGGTTTATGAAGGTAATTTTGAATTCTAAGCAGATAGAGCAGATTCTCGATGATCTTGCAGGCCGTATTATCTCTGAAACTCCACAAGAGCTGGATATTGCCACGGTCGGCATACGCAGCAGAGGTGAAATATTAGCTCAGAGGCTGTCGGAGCTGCTATCAAAAAAACTACGCAAAGATGTTCCGTGTGGGACGCTTGACATAACGCTTTATCGGGACGACTTGAACTCTCCGCAGAGCAATTCCCAGCCGCAGGTACGTCCCACCGAAATCGGCTTTAACATCGACGATAAAATAATAATTTTAGTGGACGATGTCCTCTATACCGGCCGCTCCACGCGTGCGGCAATGGACGCGCTTATTGATTTAGGAAGACCGAAAGCGATAAAGTTAGCAGTCCTTGTTGACAGGGCCGGCAGAGAGTTTCCTATACAGGCTGACTATGCCGGTTATAAAACCGATGTCGCACCCGGCAAATTAGTGCAGGTAAATCTTGTCGAATCAGACGGAAAAGATGAGGTGGTCGTTGAATAAATCCAAAGCAC
>CAZRMQ010000194.1:0-4254 GCA_964601185.1 uncultured Pirellulales bacterium | reverse complement strand
ATACTCATTGTACTGTAACCGCCGTGCCACTGACACTGACCATGAGCATTCCACCATGAGAGCCGACAGTTTCATAGTCTATGTCGATACCTACGACTGCATTCGCTCCCAATTCAGCAGCCTCCTGCTCCATTTCCTCAAGAGCGGTTTGTCTGCCCTTTCGAAATGCCTTTTCGTATGCTGCTGAGCGCCCGCCAACAATGTCGCGTATCCCTGCAAAAAAATCCTTGAAGATATTGGCGCCCAGAATGGCTTCACCTGTCACTATACCGTGATACTCCGTGATTCTCTTGCCTTCAATAGATGGAGTTGTTGACTGGATCATTTAAATGTCTCCTTGAATAGCTCCGACATTGGGCAAAAATGTAACTTGGTTAGAAATTTTTATTTCGGAGCTTCTTCCTTTTCACCTTTCATCTGGCTCAGGGCAGCCAGCCCGCCTATTGCTCCCAGATTCATAGTCTCCAACGCGGAACTGGGCACGATAATCATTGAGCCTTTTTCCTTTAGCCCCTCAAAGAGCATATTCATGCCGCGAAGATGCATCGCTACCGGGTTCGACTCGTATTGCTTAGCTGCTTGAGCAAACTTCTCAGCGATTTCAGTCTCAGCCGTTCCAAGAATAATGCGGGCCTGGCGTTCTCGCTCGGCCTGAGCCTGCTTGGACATGGCGTCTTCCAAATCCTTGGGTATTATGATGTCACGAATTTCCACGGATTGAACCGTAATGCCCCAGGGATTTGTCTTCTCATCCAGCATTTCCCGCAACCTTTTTCCCAGTTCGCCACGATGTGTCAACATGTCAGCCAGTTCATGCGTGCCGATGATATCCCGTAACGCAGTTTGAGCCGATAGAACAATGGCCAAATAATAGGCTTCCACTTCCAGGATTGCCTTTTTCGCGTCCCAGACCATCCAGAAACAAATCGCATCCACATTGACCGGAACGGTGTCTTTTGTCAGGGTCGATTCGGAAGCAAAATCGGTTGCGCGAATCCGCATATCCACGACCTGGGCGATGTTGTCGATCAGAGGTATTATGAAGAACATACCGGGGCCTTTTAATCGGCTGAACTTGCCCAGGCGCAGAACCAGCGCTCGCTCCCATTCCTTGGCAATCTTTAATCCCAACAAAGTGTAAACGCCCAGAAAGACGGTGATTAACACTGTGGGGAGATTAAAGGTAAACCAGTCATTTTGTACAAACCGGTTCACAATAAATCCCAGAAGCAATATACTTAAAGCCGCTAACAGGGCGACCAGATTAATATGAAGCTCCGGGATAACTTGACTCTCCTGGTACGTGCGAGATACTACGCTAACTATTCCGGTTTTCTTTTTCTCTGCCATTACTAAGTCTCCTTTGCAAATGATCAACAATCTCTTTTAGTGTAATGTTATATTGCTGGCCGCGGGCAACCAGCTCATCGCAGATTTGACGGACCATGCGACTTTTTTCTGCGTCTGCGATTTCAACTTCCTGGTTACTGACAAAAGTGCCTGTGCCCTGCTGAGTGTCTAAAACACCCAATATCTCTAACTCTGAATAAGCCTTGCGGACTGTGTTGGGATTAATCTCCAATTGTACCGCCAGCTCTCTAACGGTTGGAAGCTGCTGCCCAGGCAACAGCCGTTTGGAGGCAATTCCATATCGTATCTGATCAACTATTTGGCGATAAAAGGGAACACCGCTCTTAAGGTCAAGCTTGAATTCAATCATCTATGTTCTCCATGCGACTGTAAAATGAGTTATTCATCTATTATTCTATTATATTAGTATTATAGCACAATATATCTATTAGTCAAGACAAAAAAATAAATTTTTATAAAATTTTTGTTGATAACTACTTACGTTTGGGAAAAAAGAGGATTTATTATGGTATCGATAGGCAAGATTGTCCATTTACCAAAGACGGACGATGGATAATGGACGAGTCGTCTTTCGTACCCCGCCTGTGCGGGGGTCAAGCCTGTCCCCGCGAAAGCGGGGGTTTACTTTCCGGCCAGTGCTTCTGCTATAGCTGCTGCGAACTGTACTACTGCTATTGGTCCGGTGGAGGTTATTATAAGGCCATCTCGCTCGACATGATTGCCGGTATATACAGCGCCGGCCTGCTGAAGGGCGGTTCTTTCAGTAATAGAGCCGGTCACCCGGATATTGCGCAGCACACCTGCATTAGCCAGGATAGTCGGCGCAGTAGAAATCGCCGCCAGAACTTTTTCCTTGGCCGCCGCTTCACGAACGATATTCAATGCGTCCGGATTAGTAAAATATTCTCTTGCACCATCGCCGCCGATAAAAACCACCGCATTGAAATCATCGATTCTCAACTGATTCATCAAAATCCCGGCCTCGGCTACCCCTCCCGTAATGCCCCTTATAACTCCCAGCCTGCTGCTGGCGATAAGAGTCTGAACGCCCGCAGCACCAAGAACTCGCATAGTTTCAAAAAGCTCCCTGTCATTAAAGTTCTCTCCACCGACAATTAAGACAGCCCTTTTTAGCATCACCCTATTCTGCACGGACGGCACAGTACCAGCCGACGGCTGAGCGCTATCAGTAGATTCCGCCGGGTAGCCTACAGAAATTATATAGAGTACCTCCATACCTCTGGGCAAGTTGCAAATCCTGACGACATTTCTTGAATCGAAATTGCTGACCGGCACAGAAGCAAGGTTTAAACTTGCAGCCTGCAACTGAATGTTTTGAGCGCTTTGTCCCGCCTGCAACAAGCTAAGCCTTCTGGCAACATTGGCAGGTCTTCCGGTAGGGTCTTTAATAGGACCTGCAATAATAATGTCGCAGCCGGCTGCCGTGACCGCTTCCGGGTTTGCAACCATTGGAGCTAGCGCAGCTCGCACATCCCTGTCGTAGGTTTGCTCCAAATTATGCCCATTGGAATTGTAAACATAAATACCACTGGGTGAGACGAAAAACAGGCTCACGGGATAAATCATCTGCGCCTGTCGTGAGACTTGTCTACCAGGAAGTGACGGCTGGGACACGGTCTGAGACAACGATTCTATCGTACCCTGGCCGGCCCAGGCCAATTGGCCAATCTGCTCAAAACTAATTTGCCGGTTGCTCAATCCAGCTGTACTGCCGGATGTAATTCGTTGCTTTACTACAGCCTCCTCAAAGCTAAGCCCGCCCTGGCTGGCCAATTTCGGCTGCGGAAGCTGAATTATCCTAAGAGGCGCACCTCTCGGCTTGCGCTGCCCCGGGCAAATACCAGCCAGGCTGGCTAAAACAATTACAACTACAGCCCATTTTGCAACCTGCCCCTCAGGGGCCTGTTGAGTGTCTGATAGCATTTTAAAAGCGGACTGCAAAATAGAAGTTTTAATTATTTTTAGACGTTTCATTTTCTTCGATCCTCCAAAACAGTATTGAAGTGATAATTACAATATATATTATACATTAAAACCAGATGTTTCCAGATAGAACTTTATTTTTCTTATGTAAGTTTGTAAACTTTGACCGGTCCTTTTAAGCAGATTTTACCTCGTGTACCGTGCCTCGTCCCCCGGTTCACGAGAAAAGAGAGGTGAGGGGCGAGGGACGAAAATCTCGATGCCTGTATCGCGTCAACAAAAGCTAATTATAATCTTATTAGTGTTTTACTGGCCTACGCTTTTTATTCTGGCCCACATGCCCATTCCACAGCTGGTTCGCGAAGCCGATGTGTCCGACAAAGGCATTCACTTTCTGGCTTATCTGATCCTGACTTTTTTGCTCTGGTTTGCAATCAATCCGAATAAAAAGGTAAATTGGCGCAAAGCCGGCGCCTGGTGGATACTTCTCGTGGTAGTATTATACGGCGTTTTGGATGAGGTGCTTCAGGGCTTTGTGCGAGGACGCAGTTGTGATATTAGAGACTTCTACGTGGATTTGATCGGTACTCTGTTGGGTTTAATTATGCTTTCAATATTTACTTTTTGGCCTGCTTGTCTCATTGTAACAGGAGTAACCATCTTCGGCTTAACAAATATTGCGAGGGTGAACGTTGCTGATTTTATGCCGATAGCTAATATAGCCTTTCATTTCTTCGCCTACGTATTTTTTGCTCTGCTGTGGATTCAATTCCTTCGACTCCGCTCAGGAAACGAAGCAGCTGGGGTAGCCCCAAAACTAAAATGGCTGATTGGAGCACTAATTTTGCCGATAGGATTTCTGGTAGCTGTGAAATTGGGATCGTTAATACTGGGCAGAAGTTTCACCTTATCAGGTGTAATTGCCTCTGCTGCCGGAAT
>CAZRMQ010000193.1:0-4256 GCA_964601185.1 uncultured Pirellulales bacterium | reverse complement strand
AAAAAATGCCGAAGGCCATTACCGGGGCACCAGGAAACGCTACGGAAGAATCCGAATGTCCCAGTACAATGCCGTCACTTAAACAGACAATCGTATCCTGCAATTTGCCGAAGGTATTATAAATCTTCGCTACCGCCTGGCCCTTTTTGACAACGTCACCAGCTTTAGCCAAAAAACGAATCACGCCGCTGGCAGCGCTGAAAGGTTCCGTCGAAAACCTCAAGGTTCTGCCTTTGACAACCCCCGGCAATTCAAAACTAAAGGTCTCTACAGGCTTATCAATCATTCCGAGATAAGCTAAAATATCCAGAACAGATTTCACCCCATATTCCACATTTTGCTCATTAACAACATACGACTCACCTAACTCTATCGTCAGAGCAGGAATATCGTGCCTCAGCAAGCTAAAGGACAAAGATTCTTCTACAACATCATTATCCAGAACTACCAAAAAACCGCTCCTTTCAGCAAATGCTTTTGCTTTTTCATACGCCTGTTTATGAGGCTGACCTGGATTGGGATCTATAACCGTATATGGAATGGACTTAATCCAGTCATTATGAAGGTCCAGAACCAGGCTCGGCTTTGTTTTTTTTATTGTAGTGAAAATTTTATCTGCAATCCTGTGTGCCAAAGAGCCGCTTGTACTGCCGGGAAAGGAGCGATTAAGGTCTTCCCGGCTGATAGTAATATTACGCGAGGCCGCTTCAAAACCCATCGGATTCATCAGTGGAAAAGCATAAAGAGAGCCTTTAAGCAATCCGTCAGGGCCGGATTTTTGGAGTTGTTTAAAGACCTCCTGGATCGTGACGATTCCGGTGACTTCATCGCCGTGGACACAGCCGGTCAGCCATACCACCGGCCCGGTATTGACGCTTTCGAGGGACATAAACGGCAGCCGCCTGCGAGATAAGTCCGAACCTGTCAAGATTTTTATAAAAGAATATCGAACTTTCTGCGATAATTTTTTGTCCGGATTTGCTTTCATATTCTTGACCTTATTTTTAAGCACAATGTCTGTAATATTTAGCTTGCGATTTTACTCCAGGTTAAAATATTCTGTGGCTATCTCATTTATATAATCGCCGATGGCCAGCGATGCCGTCGCAGCCGGCGAGGGTGCATTTAGAACGTGAATGAAATTTTTATTCCTTTCAATCTTAAAATCGTCGATCAGCTCACCTTTTGATCCAAGTGCCTGAGCACGCACTCCGGCACCACCCGGCTTTATGTCATCAGGGCCAAGTGAAGGAATAAGCCTCTGCAATTGCCGAAGAAACAACTTTCTGCAAAAGGCCCTCGTATATTCACCCAGCCCATATCGCCAGTGTCTTCGGAACATTTTCCATGTCCCCCAGTATGACAGTGACTCCCATGTATCGGTAAAATTAAAATCAGTTTTGCCGTAACCTTCTCTCTTAAATGATAACACCGCGTTTGGCCCACACTCAACTGAGCCGTCGACCTTGCGGGTTAAATGAACACCGAGGAAAGGAAAAGCCGGGTCAGGCACCGGATATACGAGACTCTTTACTTTCTCGCAGGCTTCTTCAGCTAATTCATAATAGTCGCCGCGAAATGGTATTATTCTCATCTTTGGATCGAGCCCATCCATCTGGGCGATTCTATCGCATTGAAGGCCGGCACAGTTGATAATGTAATTCGCAGAAAAAGCACCTTTGTTTGTCACAATGCTCATATAAAAATCATGCTTGTCAAAGCCTGTGACTTCATGTGAAGTCAGAATTTTGTTGCCCTGTCCATTTTTTTCTATAAGCCGCCCCAATGCTTTCGAAACTTCGGCAAAATCAATAACTCCAGTACAAGGCACTTTTATCCCTGCGATGCCTTCACAGAAAGGTTCAATTTCCTTGATTTCGTCCGGCCTAATCTTTTCAATGCCTTCTACCTGGTTTTCCAGGCCATTTTGGTAAATCCGTTCAAGACCCGGCAGCTCCTTTTCATCCGTTGCAACTATTATTTTGCCTGTTATTTCGCAGGGGATTCTGTGCTTTTTAGCAAAAGCCACCAACTCTTTTCGCCCCTTAGCACAGGTTTTTGCCTTAGTTGAGTCGGGTTTATAATACAAGCCGGAATGGATAACGCCGGAATTATGGCCCGTCTGGTGCATTGCTAATTGCTCTTCTTTTTCAAGCACAGCAACACGAATATCGGGATGCGCCAGCGTAATCTTGTAAGCTGAAGCCAGGCCGACAATCCCGCCCCCTATCACGACAATATCAAAATCAATCCCTTGTCCCATTGGAGCTTATCCTTAAACACAGTTTTCCATTCCCCGCCCATGCGGGGACAAGCAGCGCATACAATAACCAACACGGCTAAACGCGTCAATTCAGAACTAAATTCATCAAGCAAATGGATTTCAAAGATACAAGAAATGTGTGGTTAAATGCAGTCGCTGGTACCAATTACATATCAGGAACGACTTCCGGATAGACCTGACCGGTGGGGCTTATCTTGAAGACATATATCAGTCCTTTTTTCAGTTTCGAATAGACAACATTACCATAGATAGCCTCGATGTCATATTTTTTCAGCTTTTCCGGGTCATTTGCCAGCTCCCAGATATTAGACCAGAAAAGCTGTTTGTGCCCCAAAGGCAGAGCTTGAAGCAAATCCTTATATCTGTTGGGTTCGGTGCCCGGCTGTTCTATTATAAAGCCGTCCTGTGGCTTCATTTTTTCGCCATAGACCCTTCTCCAGAGAATTAACGCTTTTGTTTTGCCGTCCATTACCATTTTATCTCCGAACTTCACAATCAAAGCGTCAAAATGAATAATATCGCCCTCGATGGTATATTCTTTCTCTAAGATTTTTTTCAGTTTGTCATCCTTAGCAGTCTCAACGAATTTTATTGTTGTAAGAAGCTGCCCATCCTTTGTTTCCTGCGAAATCACCTTTGCATAACCTATTTGCTCCTCACGGGTAAGGTTTGTTATTGCCTGCTTGAGGTGTTTATTCTCGGCTAATAGCTCGTGTATAGTCATTGCGCCGTAGAACAAGCCGCGTCCCAGATATAAAAGAATAATAAGACATCCGCCAATTGCAACATAGACCACGAGCTTTGTTTTCCTGCGTTTTTCCGCCATTTATATGCATTTCCGAGCAATGAATCACTGCTACAGTAAGGAATTTCTACTAAGCTTATAATCGGCATCAACACCGAGTTTTCTGCACCATAAACTTATATGTAAAAACGCATCCTGGTGAACTTACAATTATCAGACGTGGGATTAGTTAGATGAATTAATATTCTATGCCTTTTGAGGACAAGATATTTCGCGGTCCGAAGAAATTGTGGCACTGGATATACAAGTAATATCTTCACCCTTTTTTCAACAACTCACGGAAAACACTGCGCCTGAACGAATCCACATGACAATGACGTCTCAGTACTACACCGGGAGTCAATATAATCTTTTCTAAAAACGTACAATCAATGCCAAGCCTTCTTCTAAACTCACCGCAAAGAGGTTCACTAAACAACTTCTCAACCAGATAAAGAGCCACAGACAACGATCTGGCAGCTCCTGTTTGCTTCAACGCATCTCTGAGCCAATACTCATCAATCTCACCAGCCATGCCTCGCACTGCTTGAAGTATATCAACCAAAGGACAAAGCCTGTCAAAACAGTGGCTTGTTGCAGCATGTACTGCAGCAATCAATAAAATAGATGCTGGACTTGCCTGGCCATCATCGTCCAGCTGTAGCTTCTCATAAGTTACGGAGACACCACGCCGAATTGTAGGCGAGTTAACAAGATTCCAATGCACTTCAACTCTACAGCCCGGTTGCTTCTTCCACTGCCACCCCTCCTGGCCGTAATCACTGGAATACTTCATTTGGTTGTTTTCCGTATTGTAATCCAAAGACAACATCGCCTCAGTCACATCTGTTAGTGCTCTCATGGGAACAAGTATATCAACATCACTTGAAAGTCGCAGAGTTTCAGTCTCATAGAGTCTCGTTGCAAATTGTGTGCCCTTAATGATAATATGAGGAATCTCCCGCCTCTTGAATTCCTCAACGATTCGCTTTTCCTGAAGAGTTAGAAGCATCTTTAGCGCTGCTCGTTTTCTAAAATTGCTTAACGCCCTGTTCGTAATAACCTCAAGCTCTTTAGATGACTCTTTACAGTTAACTATCCAATGCCACGAGGACTCTTTAGCAGATTTATGCAGGTTATTAACCACACACGGCAAAACACCATGCCAGTCGGCTGATTCTATTAATT
>CAZRMQ010000192.1:0-4281 GCA_964601185.1 uncultured Pirellulales bacterium | reverse complement strand
AATCAAAAGGAACAATTTATGGCGCAAATAAAATGTATTATCGTTCTGGCATTTTTGTTGTTAAATGCCTGCACAGCACCAGCCGCTGATGTCGAATCCAAATCAAAACCGACTAAACGTTACGTGATCACTGACTATGGGGCAATTGATGACGGCCAAACAGTGAACACCAAAGCCATCCAGTCGGCAATCGACAAATGCGTAGCAGATGGGGGCGGTGTGCTCGTCGTACCTAAGGGTACGTTCCTGACCGGTTCAGTCTTTTTTAAGCAGGGTGTGGATTTGCTTCTGCAAAAAGAAGGCGTCCTCAAAGGCACGGTCGATCCGAATGACTATCCGCAGGTAGATACTCGCTGGGAAGGTGAGGAACGGGTATGGACAGCGGCTTTAGTTAATTTCTTCAATATGAAGGATGTGAACCTTACGGGTCCAGGTCAGATTAATGGCTCCGGTGACAAGTGGATGCAGCGTTACCCAAGAGGCAGCAGAGAACTACGTGTCGGTCGGCCGCGGTTGATCGCCATTCAGGACTGCAAGGGTGTCAAAATCTCCGGCCTGTCGCTTAAAAATCAGGCTTGCTGGGGTTTGTTTATTCTTTATAGCGAGAATGTCGTTGTCGGGAATCTCATTATCCGAGCCGAGCATAACATTATCAGCTCCGACGGTATCGATGTTGATTCAAGTAAGAACGTATTAATTACAGGCTGTGACATTGATGTGAATGACGACTGCATCGCAATTAAATCGGGTAAAGACGAAGATGGTCGGCGGGTGAATCGGCCTGCAGAAGATATTGTAGTCGAGAAGTGCCGCTTCCGTTACGGGCACGGCGGTGTCTCGATGGGTAGCGAAATGTCAGGCGGCATTCGCAATGTAGAGATACGCAATTGCATCATGGATTCGGACAACTGGGCTCCGATTCGCTTCAAGTCTCAACCGAGTCGGGGTGGCGTAGTCGAAAATATAACATACAGGGACATTGTCCTCCAGGATACGCGAAAAGCATTCGAGTTCAATATGGAATGGCGAATGAGGCCACCCATTAAACCTCCTTCCGATCCTCTGCCGGTTGTACGTAACGTCAAGATTATAAATGTCTCCGGCACGACCGCGTCTGTTGGTGACATGCACGGCATGAAGGATAGTCCCATCAGGAATGTGACGTTTGAAAATTGTAAGATTAAGGCCAAGAGAGGCTTTACCATTGATAACGTTGAAGAATTGGATCTTTCCGGTCTCACCATCGAAGTTGAGCAAGGTGAGGCTATCATACGTAGATGAGTAGGGTAGGATTTACCCCAACAGTTCAACTGATTTAAGGAGAACACTATGAACACTCGAAGGAGCATTACAGTTTTAGCTGTTGTAGCAGTAATGCTGACACTGGCGTATGGATGTAGCTGGGCAGCGAGCGTTAAAGAAAAAATACAAGAATCGCCGGCGCAGCCAAGATTAGCTCAGGTTGGTCGACAGGTTTTAAACTTTAACCGCGATTGGAGGTTTACCAAAAAAAATCTTTCCGGAGCCGAGAAGCCGAATTTTGACGACTCATCCTGGCAGTCTGTCCGGCTGCCGCACGACTGGGCAATCTCAGGTCCATTTAATCCTAAAGAGAATGGCTATGCAGGCAAGCTTCCCTGGCGTGGTGTAGGCTGGTATCGAAAGACATTCACGCTTGATAAGGCCGACGAGGGTAAGCGCGTGTATTTTGATTTCGATGGTGTGATGGCATTTCCGAAGGTTTATGTGAACGGCCAACTTGCCGGCGAGTGGGATTACGGCTATATGTCGTTCCGTGTGGACGCCACACCGTACGTGAAATTCGGAAGTGACAATGTAATTGCAGTTCAAGTGGACACACGCCAGCACGGTACTCGATGGTATCCAGGTGCAGGAATTTATCGGAAGGTGACAGAAACTATCTGTGAACCGATACATGTGGCACACTGGGGGACATTTGTGACCACACCAGATGTGAGTGACGCCTCTGCAAATGTTAACATACGTTCAACTGTTGAGAATCATCTCGATACGGAATCAAAAGTCACTGTTGATGTTGTTCTGACTGGACCGGACGGTCGAGTGGTTGCGATGGGTGGAAAGGCCGATACGGTGCCGGCTCTCGACTCACGAGAATTTGACCTGTCACTGAAGGTGACAAATCCTGTGCGATGGGATATTACAAGTCCAAAGCTTTACACCGCCAAAACAATCGTTCGTATGGGCAATAAAGTCGTAGATATAGAAAGCACAACCTTCGGCATCCGCACATTTCGTTTAACAGCAGACGACGGATTTCATCTCAATAGTCGTAGAGTGCAGCTTTACGGCGTTTGCCTGCATCACGACCATGGGCCGCTCGGAGCAGCCTTTTATACTCGTGCCATGGAGCGGCAGCTCGAAATCATGCGTGATATGGGCGTCAACGCCATACGAACCAGCCACAATCCGCCTGCGCCGGGGCTGCTTGATTTGTGCGACAGGATGGGATTCGTTGTTTGGGATGAATGTTTCGATAAATGGGACGGCACAGCAGACCGTATAAATGGCAAGCCGCCATTGGAAGAGTACAGCGAAAAACAGATTCGCAACTTCGTGATGCGCGATCGCAATCATCCCTGTATTGTTGTCTGGTCGATCGGCAACGAGATTAATAACCAGCAGTATGATAAGGAGGGTAAGTCACCCGAAAGGGTGAAATTTATGAGCGATTTCGTGCGTAAGTACGACCCGACTCGCCCCGTGGGGATGGCCTGTCATATTCCAAATACAGTGGATGAGCCTATTCTTGATTCATTGGATTTTACCGGCTGGAATTACATGCGCAGGTACGCTCGGTATAGAGAGAAATATCCTGATAAACCTATAATATACAGCGAGTCGGCATCGACATTAAGTACACGAGGATTTTATGAATTACCGCTGCCGGCATTAAAAACCGATTTTTCACGAAAACAACATCAGGTAAGTTCTTACGATTTTAATGCTGCATCTTGGTCGGATATTCCGGATTCCGAGTTTAAACTAATGGAGGACGACCGCTTCGTGGCCGGTGAATTTGTCTGGACCGGTTTTGATTATTTAGGTGAACCGACGCCATTTACACAGGAAGCGCGAAGCTCGTACTTCGGCATTGTTGACCTCTGCGGCATCCCAAAGGATCGTTTCTATCTGTACTGCAGCTACTGGCGGCCGGATACAACCACAATACATATCCTGCCGCACTGGAACTGGGCCGACCGAGTCGGACAAAATGTCCCCGTTTTTGTCTATACCAATGGCGATTCGGCGGAACTATTTCTAAATGGCAAATCACTCGGTCGGCGGACAAAAGGACAGCAGCCGGAAAAGCCAGCTAACTTCGCACAGGGTAAATCTACCACTGCAAGCTCAATCGAGTCGAACAAGGGACACATTGTCACCAATGCTGTTGATGCCGATAGGGACACGCGCTGGTGCGCAGCAGATGGTACCACAGGCCAGTGGTGGCAGGTCGATCTGGGTGAGGTTCGGTCAGTGAAATATCTGGCTATCGACTTTGAGCGAGAGGCAAAGAACTATGGGTACCAGATCAATGCCTCGACCGATGCTGTAACCTGGCAAACCATCGTGACCCAGAGAACAAGCAGGCAGCCCAGATGGGGCGGCCCATCCCAACAGTTCCACAAAGTTGATACACAAGCCAGGTACCTGCGTATAGAATTTACCGATTTTCAGGATGGAGCATGGGCAAGCATTCGAGAATTCGCAGTTTATCCTGGGAAGGTGGAATCGGACTATTACGCGGTGACATATAAGTATCGCCTGCGTTTTAATGATGTCGTGTATGAGCCTGGTGAGCTAAAGGCTGTTGCTTATAGGAGCGGCAAAGAGATTGGCCAGGCGGTTATGCTTACAGCAGGTGAGCCTGCGGCGATTCGATTAACGCCCGACAGAAAAGAGTTGATTGCTACAGGAGAAGATTTGTGTTATATTTTAGTTGAGGCATTAGACAACAAGGGGACACTTTGTCCGCTGGCGGAGAATATGGTTCGATTTAAAGTAAATGGTCCTGCGGAGATCGCCGGTGTCGGAAATGGAAATCCACTTTCAATTGAGCCGTTTCAGGCGGATTACCGTAAGCTATTCTATGGCAAGGCGATGCTGATTCTGCGGACGATTGAAGGCAAGACCGGTCAGGTGAAAGTTGCCGCCGAAAGCGATGGTTTGAAATCGGCGGAAGTTACATTGCAATGTCGATAGTTGAATGTTTAGCCCCCCAGTTTTACTGGGGGGGTTTTT
>CAZRMQ010000191.1:0-4347 GCA_964601185.1 uncultured Pirellulales bacterium | reverse complement strand
TCTGTCTTCTGTCCTCTGTCATTCGTCGTATCCTGACTGTGTGTGACAGCCAGGGCCTCTTCCAGGCTTGTCTTGCCATCAAGAGCTAAGAGCACTCCTTCTTCGCGGAGGGTCAGGAAGCCGTTTTTTCGAAGCTCTTCCTGAATCTCATGTGTTGGCGCGGCTTTGTGGATAAGCCGCTGTAAGGCTGATGTTACTTCCATAACCACGTAAATACCGGCCCGTCCGCGATATCCCGAATTATGACAATCCTGACACCCGGCTCCTTTGCGAAAAACCGTGTTGGGTTTATCCAACAAGCCGGCGTTATTCAACACGTTTTGTGCGGGATAGTACTTCGCAACGCAATTCGGACACACAGTTCGTGCCAGCCGCTGTGCTACAACACCATTTAAGGCGCTTGACAACAAATACGGCTCAATGCCCATATCCAGCAATCGAGCTACGGTACCAGGCGCATCATTTGTATGCAAAGTTGCCAGCACAAGGTGCCCGGTTAAGGCTGCCTGCACAGCTACACGGGCGGTTTCCTCATCACGTATTTCGCCTACCATTATTACGTCCGGGTCCTGTCTGAGTATGCTTCTCAAAGCTCGTGCAAAGGTCATGCCTACGGCCTCGTGAACCTGGATCTGGTTAATCATATCCAGTTGGTACTCGACGGGGTCTTCGACTGTTACAATGTTCAACTCAGGACTTCTTATCAGGTCAAGAGCGGAATACAGAGTTGTTGTCTTGCCGCTGCCTGTAGGACCTGTCACGAGCACCAGACCGTGCGGCTGCCCTAATATCCTTTTGAATGTAGCCAACGGCTCTTCCCGAAAACCAAGGTCCTCCATGCGGGTTCTAAGATTTGCCTTATCAAGAATACGGATAACCACCTTTTCGCCAAGCAGTGTAGGGATGCTGGAGACACGTAAGTCTATGTCACGACCTTCCGCGACAATGCGTACGCGCCCTTCCTGTGGAAGACGCTTTTCGGCTATATCCATGTTACCGATGACCTTGACACGCGAAATAACCGAGGCGTGCAGACCCGTCGGAGGCTTCATAAGGTCTCTCAACACTCCATCTATCCGATAGCGAATACGAGTTCGGTTTCTGTCCGGCTCTATATGGATATCGCTGGCTCCATCCTTAATCGCCGTCAGAAGAGCCATATTCACGAGGCTGGTAATCGGACTTCCCTCGACCATATTATCAAGGTCTGTTGAGGGCCCTTCATCTATTGACTCCCTTTCCACAACTTCGATGTCTGTCTCGGCCAAAGAGGCAAGGAAGGAATCGATGTCGGTGCCGCCGGAAGAGCATTTCTTCATAAACTCAAGTATGCTTGAGCGCAGAGCCAGCACCGGACGAATCTTGCAGCCTGTCAATTGATGCAGTCTATCTATCTTGGGCAATGACTGCGGCTCTGCCATAGCAACGGTTAAAGTGTCGTGCACCTTGAACATAGGCAGCACTTTTAGCCGTTCGGCCTCCTCTTCACCAATAAGAGTGAGCAAAGAAAAATCAAAAAGGCCGTGACGCAGGTCGCAGTAAGGCATATCAAGCTGGCGAGCCAGAACGCGAAGCATGGCAGAGGTGCTGATGTATCCTTGTTCCACGAGTATCTCGCCGAGCATCTTATCGGCGGTTTTTTGCTCAGTTAAAGCACGATTTAGCTGGCCTTCCGATAAGACGCCTTCTGCGACGAGTGCTTCGCCCAGACATATGCGCTCGACCACGCTCTGTTTTTCCAAGATGTTCTCCTTGTTCGGATAAGGTTAGTTTAGTTGCGATTTTCTCTCCCCGATGTACCGAGGGTCATGCTTGTAAAAACAGGGCTGGGTCATAGAAAGCTCCTGACGGCTGAGTTGGCATCCTCGAAGTGCTCGAATTGTGACCACAGGCCTGTCAGCTCGATCACCTGTCTGACGGTTTCATTTACGCCGCAAAGCTTCAGCACCGAACCAGCCTCAGCAAGTTGTTGCGTTGCATCCACGAGTGACTCAAGTCCCCTGCTTTCAACATAGGACACCTCAGATGCGTCGAGCACAATCCGTCCCAGGTTGTTCTTTATCGAATCGAACAGTGCTGCTTTTAATTCATCGGCATCTGTATTGGTGAGGGGTCCTTCCGGCTTGACAACAGCCACTCCTCCGCATTGTTCTGTTCGGACCTTCACACTAAGTGACCTCCTCCGTTATCGGCAGTACCAACGTAAATGTGCTGCCTTTGTTAAGCTCGGAATCAACAGTGATGTCGCCGCCATGCAGCCTGATTACCTGACGTGCGATTGCCAGTCCGAGTCCTGAGCCCGGAACTTTTGTAATACGCTCATCATCCG
Organism: uncultured Pirellulales bacterium; assembly: GCA_964601185.1. Taxonomy (GTDB): domain Bacteria; phylum Planctomycetota; class Phycisphaerae; order Sedimentisphaerales; family Anaerobacaceae; genus CAZRMQ01. The sequence goes on along the minus strand of CAZRMQ010000191.1, from coordinate 2,018 downwards.
CTCGGTAAAACTTATCGAAAATCTTCTCGGCGTCTTCCGGGGTGATACCTATGCCTGTATCTGTAACAGCTATGTTGATTTGCTCTTTATCAACGGTCGCCTTAAGAGTTATACAACCATTTTCTGGTGTGTATTTGAGCGCATTGCTCAGCAGGTTGTGCAATGCAAGCAAAATTTTATCGCGATCCGCATGCAACATCGGAAACTTCGGCGGCAGCTCGAACTTAAGTTTTATTTTTTTCTCTTTGGCGCGGGGTTCATAGTCCGCTTTAAGCTGCTCCAGCAGCTTATCAAAATGCACATCATCCCGCTCCAGCGTGCACGAGCCGGCTTCCACCTCCGCCATCGACAGGATACCAGAGACGGTGCGTTCCAGTCGCTGAGATTCTTCGTTCATCACGTTAAGATATTTCACAGTGTTAGGTGTGTTGTGCTCGCTGTCTTCGAGAGCACTTTCGGCGTAAAGCCGGATGTTCGTCAGAGGCGTGCGCAGCTCATGGGCGGCCTTGGCGAGGAAGGTATTCCGGGCCATCTCCGCCACTCTTTGCTGGGTGATGTCCTCAATAATGACCACGGCGACACCTACATCCTCCCGGCGTACAGGACGGACAATATAACGCAGCACGCTCGAAGTCGTCTCTCCATTATGCTCCACTTCCACAATCGTCCGTTTATAGGTCGGACCCTCGGAAGCATCACGTATCGCGTCAATCACCTTTTGATCTTTAACCAATTCCGATACTTGTCCTCCAACAAGTTTTACGACGTTCGTTTGGAGCAGTGAGGCCGCTGCGCCGTTGGCATAACCAACGTGCATATTCTCGCCGACCACAATCAATCCATGTGGTAAGGCATCGCACGCTGCTGAAAGCTCATTATTCACTTCGGCTTTTTCGTTAATTGATTCCTTGACCTGCTCTATTGTCGCGCGCATTTGCTGTCCCTGGCTTTGCCCGAGCAGCCTGTTCCAGGCGACAGCTTCAAGCCCGAGCCGCGGGTCGAGCTCAAGCGTAGATGTATCGGGTCTGCCGTCCTTAATCTCCAGCAGAGCTTCTTGAATGGCACCGATGGCTTTGAGCTTAAACCGTACATGATGATGAACCAGCAACATAATAGCGAGAGCCAAACACGCTATAGCCATTTGAGCAGTCTGCGGCTCAATGCCGGTTGCTAACTGGTCGTTGATGCCGGCGGCGATTTCCAAACACGCTTCGCCTTTACCGGGGACATCCAGAGGAAAGCTGAACATTACAGTTTGGCCGCTAAACTTCTCAGTATAGTCCGACTCCATCGAGTCATTATTCTCCCAGGATTGCGGTAATTTGATAACGTCGATATCTTTCGGATCGGCATCAGCTAATACTCCACCATTAGGCATAACAATCCGACAGCGTCTAAGGTGATGCTCGATGCCGGCTTCAGCCACTGCTCGGCGAAGCATTGATACTTCGTTGGCAGCCAGCAGCGCCTCTGTCGCCCTTGCCAGCACACCTCCAACCGCTCTGACATTCGCAACGCTGGCTTTTTCTTCCAGGTCCTTTTGAAAAACAATATTATGCCACAGGGACATCACCATGTTGGCAATAAAGACGCTCACAACCACAAAGATAAGCAAATTGAATATGGAGCCGCCCCCCAAAAGCTCTTTGCGCAAAGCACATAACCTATCAATAATCGATTTCTCAGCCTTCATTAAACGCTCCTAATCTGGTAATCGGGCAAACAGGCAACCCTATAAACCAATCACCTGGCAGTCTGATTACCTGACACCTTGATCTCTTGTTAGTACAGGATTAGGGTTTTACGTAATGTTTTTTCGGCTTTCTGGTGCCTGACTTTAGCAAAACCAAAGTTTTCGAACTCTCATCCCCGCCTTGATTGTAATCCGCCACCGAACAGATTATCAGGCTAACCAGCCGTTGGCGGGTACCGGAGTATCAGATTAATCCTATAATACTCCGTAATTATTTCCGGTTTCCTGATTAAATGATTATTTGATGATACCCTGACCTCCGTTG
>CAZRMQ010000190.1:0-4382 GCA_964601185.1 uncultured Pirellulales bacterium | reverse complement strand
GAACGCAATAAAATCAAAGGTGACGCAAAGACAAACCTGGATATTTTAGAGCGGATGGGCCAGGCCGTCGAACAATTAAACATAGCAGAACAAGACATATCAGGACGTGTTGGAACTTTCGCTGAGGGTGCCGATATGCTTGTTGACAGCCTTTTTGGCACGGGTTTACGCGGACAACTGAGCGATGAATATAAACGGTTGATCGAAAGTATAAATGCTCAGGGTCGTCCCATTTTGGCGGTGGATATTCCATCCGGCCTGGATTGTGACACAGGTGAGCCGCTCGGCGCGGCTATAAGAGCCACATATACTGTGACTTTCGTTGCGGTAAAAAAAGGTTTTACAATGTCGAGCAGCGCGACTCAGCACACAGGACAGATTTTCGTCGCCTCGATTGGTGTAGTACCGAATAAAGCAAAGTCGAATCTTGACTGTCGCCAGACAAGTTAAAATGCTCCGGGCTTAGTGACCTGCCCTTTATAACCTATAAAATACAGGAATCTATCGTATGTAAACACAGGTATCCACAATTCCTGTGCCCTGTTTTCAGCTTCCTTGTAGAGGTTAAATCTTTGCATTGCAGCTTCGTATCTTTCGTTGGCCATCGGGTAAGCTTCCAATTCTTCGGTGGTCGGCTTTGGTGGAACTTGCGGCGGCTCGCCAAGAACCAGGAAATCTGTGTCGTAGGTAACTGTATTGGCAACTTTACCGCCCCATTTTTCAATAATTGCTTTTATTTTATCGACACCGTTGCGCTCGATAATTCCGTCGCCATCGAGGTCAAAATCCCCGGTGACCACGAACGAATTTGTTTTATCACTGTCCCAAACCAAATTTGCAACGATATCATTTATTGTGATGGGATTTTTCTTTTGTGATTGTGTAATTCGTGCCGATGAAACTTTTTCCGCGACGCTAAACACTTCGACCTCGGCTTTGCCTATGCCGTCTCTTGGGATAGGTGAGTTTCTGTCATAAACTGAGAAGGTCAAACCGGGGTAAACGCGATTATCGGTTCCAATATTCAGATAGACTACCGCCGCCTCGTCATCAATCAATATTACTTTGCCGTCAGGCTTATATGCCGCCACCTCGCTGTCGGCTGATGGTTTGATCTGCTGGAGCTCCTCTAATGCACGCTCCATCCTATCACGAGCCAAATTAAGTTCTGCCTGAGTCATTAACAGCTCATCATTTGTTTTTTTCAGATTTTCTCTTTCTTCTTCTAATTGAGCATATAGCGTCTGGGCTCGTTCATCAGAGGTCTTTTCCATCAGAAGTTTAAGCTCATCATATTTTTGTGTAACGTCGAGAACCTGCTGATGGTATTGCTCTTTTTCGGTTTCCAGCTGCTTTTCTTTTTCCTGCGTTGCTGCCATTGCATCATCAAAACGTTGCCGCAGCTCACCGAGCTGTTTTTCGAGGTTGGCTCTTTCGTCAATAATGCGGTCCAGCTCTGCTTTCAACTTTTGAACTAATGGTACCAATCCGGTAGTATTGGGGTCGATGCTCCCCTTAAAATAGTCTTGAGCGAGCTCCAATGCGCCTCTGACATTTTTGTCGGCTGTTTCGACTTTGGCTTCAGCGGAGCTATCTCCAAGCGAGCCGAGCGGCCCCAGGATCACGGTTACGGTTTTATCAAGGTAATCGACCATCTTGCCCAGATAGGTCTGGCCTGTTCTTACTGTGCCGACTATATTTCCTCTGTCCCGCCAATCACTATTGGTTACTATCTGTGCAAGGTTGCTTTGTGCTTCTTGTGCTTTTCTCCTCTGGTCTTCAAATTTCACATAGAAGATAACCGCGATAACAGTAGCGACAATAAAAAGCCCAACAAAGACCACGAGGGAGTAGAGCATGGCATTACTTTGCTGCCTTTTACCTGCTGGCATGGTAACACTCCTCACAAACAATAAAAGGTCAATTTTTAAGATGATTCAGAGTATATATTAATGCCTAAACACCGCTAAGTCAAGTAAAAACAGCGCTGAAAGCAACTAAAGTGTGAAGTGGTTAATTTTAGCTCACTTTAGTTCTTTTTAGACACTTTACATCTTTACCGGTAAAGTGGATAATTGGCTGATTTTGTGGATTATATCGCGTGGCGGAGAGAAGCTCAGTCGAGCCGAAACAGGAAAAAACGATACTAAAATGTCCTCTGAGTAAGTTAGATGAGGGAAGCTGAGAATGATAGTTTTATTAACAGACTTCGGCCAGAGTGAATATGTGGGCGTAATGAAGGCCGTAATTTACAGCATCGACAACGACGCAAAAATAGTCGATTTATGCCATGAAATTTCTGCCCGGAACATTATTGAGGCTTCGTGGCTTCTCAAAAACAATTACAAGTATTTCCCAAAAGGCGCGGTATTTTGTTGTGTGGTTGATCCCGGCGTGGGTACGGAAAGAAAAGCATTGGCTGTTCAGACCGACAAGTACTATTTCGTCGCACCGGATAACGGCCTGCTTTGGGAAACACTCAAAGAGCGGAAGGTAGTTGAGATCAGGCAAATTCCTATACCGGAGAATGCGAGCAGGACGTTTCATGGCAGAGACGTGTTTGCAAAGGCGGCTGCAAATATTAATAAAGGCAAATTCGATTATCTTGGAGAGGAGATAACAGAAATCGAAAAACTGGAGCTTTATCACAGCGAGGGAGAAGGATTGATTGTTAGAATCGACAGGTTCGGCAATATAGTGACTAATCTGCCGAAGCAGGACAAAGATGAATATTACGTTGAAATAAATGATAAAAAAGGTGCGATGAGATATTATCCCAATTACCACTCGGCGAGGGACAACGAATTATTCTTGATAGCGGGTTCATGCAATACTTTGGAGATCAGCTTAAAAAACGCAAGTGCCGTTGAAAAACTGCCTGCAAGAACAGGCAACAGAATCAAAATCTCATAGAAAAGACGGAGGACAGAGGACAGAAGACGGAAGTCAACTGGGTGGCAGCCTCAAGCGTAGCTTGGGGATGGCCCCTGACCGGCCTATTTTTCCCATCGGGCCGGGTCTTGCTGGTAGAAACGTTTCAATTCTTCGTACAACTCTGAATGGAGTCTTTGTAATTGCTTCGGCTTCTCGAAAAAATATTCGGTTGCAACGGCAAAAAACTCAGCGGGATTCACGGCACCATACTTGTCCAGGAAAGTGGTTCCATCGCGGCTGACCTCACGCTGAAGCTTCTCGTAGTCTTTTTGCAGGATACGGGCCCAGGCTATGAAGGTCGAAGTGTTTTTAAGGATTGGCGTACTGTCGCCTTTGGCAAAAGTGCTGTCAATCTGGTGCGCGAACTCGTGGAAGACAACGTTATGACCATCATGAATGTCAGCGGTGCTGCGGCGGACATCGTCCCATGACAGGACGACCGAGCCGTGATGCCAGGACTCACCCAGACGAATATCCAGGCCTTCCGCTACAATTCCACCGGCCAGATGTCGAGTGCTATGTGCTACATAAGACCTTGGATATACAAGTATGGAAGAAAGGCCGGGATAATAGTCGGTTTTGCGGTGGAGCAGCAAGATACAGGCTTGAGCGGCTATGGTGACCTTTATCTCATCGGTAACCTTTAGGCCGCCGCAGCCCTCGAAGAGTTTTTCTCCGGTGAAGATAAGGATGTGACACTGCAGCTCTTTTTGGTCTTCCGCCGACAGCAGCCTGTAAAGCGGCACATTTCTTTTGATAATCTCAAGCCACTGGTCAGGAAACTGCCGGCCGGCAAGTCGGTTTCGTCGCCTTTTTTTGAATCCGAACATATACTCACAAGACTATCTGTAATTCAATCGTATTATATTTATACCAAATTTAGGCGACAATTTTAATACGGACGGCAGAGAACAAAAGACAGAGGACAGATAACAGAGGGCAGAATCATATACAGCTAATATTTAGCCCGCCAATTCATTGGCGGGTTATCTATTGATGAATCATTTTTTCTATTATTTGGCACTGGGCTCGTATCCCAGTTTACCCCAGACAGCCTTTTGAACCTTGTGTAAATCTGTATTGCCCGGCTGGATAACGGCACTGCCTGTCCATTCGGTCTTTGGAGTTCGTGGGTCAGCCCATTTCCAGTATTCACTATGCCCATCTGCGAAGCCGAAGGTCGTACCGTTGCTGTGCAGCTTCGGAGGGGGGTCCCACCATCCTTCCTCTGAATACAAAACACCCCAGGTGCCCGGAGACACCGGGTCTTCACCAAGAAAAACCATCCTTTCAGATGTTCTGCGAATCGTATTTATATTTCTAATTTTCAGACTTGGAGTGTAGTCATCCCAGCCGCAATAACCATTCATCGAATCAACTATGGTGTACGTTAGTCTCCTTTCCTTCGCACTATTTGGGCACTTGTAAAGTTTTTCAGTTTTACAATA
>CAZRMQ010000189.1:0-4388 GCA_964601185.1 uncultured Pirellulales bacterium | reverse complement strand
AATTAAGCACTTCTCAAAACTACAGAAAGTACAGGTTCTGGCAGAAAGGCGGCGGTTACGACAGAAACATCGTCAAAGAATTTATTCCGTGCTTACTGTTGGAAAAACGGAGATTGCGATGAAAAAAGCGACAGCCGATGGAGGGATTCGAACCCTCAACCCCAGCTTTACGAAAGCTGTGCTCGACCGTTGAGCTACATCGGCTAAACCAATCGCAACTCGTGCTTCGTCCCTAAGGGACTTCACAGAGTAGTATTGGTATCATACTAAATCAACATACAATATGCAACGCGGCAGAATTACGACTCCATAGAAAAGCTTTGATTTACTGACAAATCAGGTATAATATTGTTTTGAATTCCTATCTCTCAACCCGGCTCGAGAAGGGATAAATATGAATCGTATCTTAAAACAACCAACAGATGCAGAGCTTCTCGACCGCTACGCGGCAGGGGATGAAGGTGCATTTCATGAAATTGTAAGTCGTTATAAAAACAGCCTTTATATGTTCTTAAAACAATTTCTTAACCGGCAGGACCTGGTCGAAGATGTATTTCAGGAGACCTTTTTGCAATTATTTACAAGTAGGGAGAGCTTCGATCCGAATCGGCCTTTGCGGCCCTGGCTTTTCACCATTGCCGCCAATAAAGCCAAAGACGCCCTACGCAAAGCTCAGCGAATAAGCGCAATACCAATAGGCACTATATCGGAGTCTCAGGAGATGTCGTTTGATGATGTCCTGAACACCCTTACTTCTGATAATACAATGCCTTACGAAGATTTGGAAAAAGGCGAAATCTCTTCCAGGGTCGCAGAGGTTGTAGAGAATATGCCGGAAAATTTGCGAGAAATATTGATTTTGGCTTACTATAACAAATTTTCTTACAAACAAATGGCACAGATTTTAAGTATACCTATAGGCACCGTGAAGAGCAGACTGCATACATCGGTTGCTCGTTTCGCAAAAGACTGGAAAGCAACAACGAGGAGTCAAAAAAACGAATGAGGTTCCTAAGCAACCAGCAAAAACAACTGCTGTTCGATTATTGTATCGGCCTGACATCACAAGAGGAAACCACCAAAGCTGAAGCATTAATTTCCTCTAACGAAGCGGCTGTTGAGCTGTATAAAAAACTCAAATTCTCTTTCTCCCCCCTTGATAGCTTAGAGCTTGAGCTGTGTCCAGATGATTTGGCGGAACGTACTGTTTGGCGGCTTAGTAATCTTGCAAATTCGAGCCAGAATAGGCTGGAGCAATTAATAGCGGCTGAAACAACTCGGAAAGCCGCCGTCAAAAGTAGTTTCTGGGGTAAAAGAATAGCCATCGCCGCGGTATTTCTAATCATTGGAACTATTTCATTTACCTCATTCACAGGTATAGCTAATTATTCCCGTCAAAAATCCTGGCGGCAGCAGTGCGCGATACAATTGCAGCAGATATGGCAGGCCCTAAATCAATACAGTTCCTACAACGACGGCAAACTACCAACACTTGCAGCCGCAGCAGGCTCGCCGTGGTGGAAATTAGGTTATCAAGGCAAAGAAAACCATTCCAACACCAGGCCTATTTGGCTTTTGGTAAAGAACAATTACATCAAGCCAGCCAATTTTGTTTGTCCCGGTGCGAGTCAAGGCGAAGCAGCCCAGCTTGATGCTTTACAAGTCCAGAATTATAACGATTTCCCCGGCAGAGAATATATGACCTATAGTTTCAAAATAAGCTGCGGTAGTGCTGCAAGTGGCAAGTTAGTCTATCGAAAGGTTTTGATGGCTGATTCAAGTCCCCTCTTTGAAGAGCTGCCCCGCGACTATTCCCAGTCCCTTGGGCTGCGTTTGACCAGGGACCTGCTGACACTTAACAGCATTAATCACAGGCGGCGCGGCCAGAACGTCTTGTTTGGCGATGGCCGAGTCGAATTTATAAAAACGCGCTTTACCAGCCTTTCAGAAGACGATATATTCACACTGCGTGACACCGATATATATCAAGGCTGCGAGCTGCCTTCCTGTGAATCCGACTTTTTCCTCGCCCCTTAATCAATTGTTTGTATTGCGTAATTCGAAGTGCGTTTTACTATCCCCTGTTAATCAAAACCCGGCCGGACAAAGGCCCTCGCATCTGAAAATAGCTCTTCGGTCTTTCTGCGTAATCTATCGAGGTGTACAAGAATATCGAGGTTGATGCCTTGCTCTCTTGCTGCCTCTTCTAACATTTCAAGGGTCACTTGAAGAATCTCAGACATTTTCCGCCAGAAGGACTTATTATTGATGTCACGAGCTTGTGGATTATCCAATTCTTCCTCGCTTAATGCGAAGTTCATACACCGCGAAGTCAGTGTACAACGTTCACACTATCGGTCACAATAATTGTAAATGCCCGGGATAAATTTCGGGTCTTCGGCAAGCTTCTTTATGTATTCTTTGTCCATAAAAATTTATTATCGATCCGTCATCGGTGGACTCTGATGACAGTCATCTCCATTGAAAAACAGAACTCAATAAAGTATGTTCTACCTGGTTTAGACCCTATAATTATTCTATTGTTAACACACTACGAAACATGATAAAGAAAATTTCGAGCGTTGCCCGTCTTTTCGGCTAAATTACATTGACTTTTATTAGCTAATACGATATACTACGTGCACAATCGTTTTTGGGGGTGATTGAAATCGCAATGGGGGTGTTGCAAGATTTCATCCATTAAATATACAGATTAAATCCGGTTTATAGTTATTCGTATATATTGGGCTGCCGGATTAACTCTTCACTAATTGTGAAGTTTGGGGGGGTAAATGGGCAATCAATTTAAACTGACATTAACCATTCTCTTTGCAGTGACATGTGCGCTGGTTAGCGAGGCCAGTGCCTACTATGTCTGCTTCGATTTTAATCAGCTTCCCCGCAACGACGCCAAAGCCATCGAAGCTTATATGGAAAGCATACACGGCTCAGATGTCACCGTGCTCAACGCCATAGCAGGTAATGGCCGCAGTCATGCCGGAACAAATTCTCATATCCGCGAAGCTTCCTTTACTACTCTATCATTTGACCGGATTACGACTGCAGATTCATTTCACATGTACGCTACACTTTCTTTTAATAGTGACGAATTGGAATTTATCACCCAAATGTGGGGCTGCCACCTATCAGATAACAGCACAGTCACATGTTTCGACCCGCTTACCAAAACCTTGCTGTTTACTAATCCAGGTTTGCACAGAATACAGTTAGACGATCTCCGTGTAAAACCTATACCTGAGCCGGCTGCGGTAAGTCTGGTCTGCTTGATCCTGGCGGATTGGTCTTCATTTGCAAATGTAAACAAGCAAATTAGCTGGTTTTAACGAATTAGAGGCTGTTACTTCTCACTAATAAGCTCATTGGTGAGAAGATTGATAGAGATAATTTTGGAGGAGAGAAGTAATGCTGACAAAGAGAGCAACAATTCTTTGTGCGATTATGGTTCTGGTTCTGCCGGTCCTAACAAAAGCTACCCCTGTCGGTACGATGGACATAGTATATGCAGGCCAAGGTGCGAGTGATGCGATTAAGCTTTGGGGCGGTGGACACAGCGGATTCAACACATACGGTGGCGTTTATATGCTCGATAAAACAGCCGGTACAGGCCAGGGAAATATTTGGCCTGACGGTCTGATCGGCGGTTTCTGTATCGAGTTACATCAATGGGCACCGGATACAACTCTGAAATATGATGTGGTTGCGCTGGAAGAAGTGAACAACAGTTTTATGGGCGGCTCATTAGGCGCCGCGAAAGCCGATTATCTGGCCGAGCTTTGGGGCAGGTTCTATAATCCCGCCTGGGCCGATGGTGGACCATATTCCAGCGAAGAAAAGAGTAAAGCCGAGGCCTTTGCTGCGGCTGTGTGGGAGATTGTATACGAGGACATGCCAACATCTCCGCTGGGCTGGGATGTCACAGTTGACAGCTCATCGGGTTCACATGGTTTTTATGCCCAGAATTTTGACTCAGCTACAGCTAATAGCTGGCTGCACACCTTAAACGGTTTTGGGCCGAAGGCGGACTTACGAGCCGTTGTCAACGGTGGAAAACAAGACTATATCATTCAGGTTCCAGAGCCGGCCACCGTGTGTCTGCTGGGTCTTAGCGGATTAGCTTTTCTGCGTAAACGCAAAAGATAAACGGATTATCCAATCACCAATCCAAAGGGCTGTGGTAACGCTCCACCGCAGCCCTTTTCTATTTGTCGAGCTCACGAAGTATGTAAAGTGCCTAAAATGACACTTTACGTGTCATCCTGAGGCGAAGCCGAAGGATCTGGCCAACGAAAGAGAGATTCTTCGCTTCGCTCAGAATGACAGCCTTGCTGTCACTTTAGGCACTCCAAACTTTAGTTCACTCATTTTGT
>CAZRMQ010000188.1:0-4412 GCA_964601185.1 uncultured Pirellulales bacterium | reverse complement strand
TTATAACTCACTTGCTTTTTTTATTTTACTACTCCGCCGCAATTCTACGGCTTTAAACCCGTAGATGAAGTTATCCACCAAAGGCGGACAGGCAAAGCCTGTTGCGTCAAATGCTACGGATTTTAACCCGTAGTTGTTTACTTTTAGAGATCGTGTTAGTATATTCTTTTCCTGACCAAATTGTCAAACGATAGCCATGTTTTTAATTTGCCTGGTAGAAAGTCTCAGCCTATAATAAATCCCAGCGGGAAAAAGCTTGGCTAAGCCTTAAACATTCCCAACGAATTCGCCAAATTCGTTGTATGAATTGTGCCGCTGGGCTGGATTTCTAATCAAAGGAGATCACGATTATGAACAAAACTCAACTTATAGTTTTGTGGATAGGGATAGGCATACTTGTACTGATGGGTCTGTTTCCCCCTGGAGCGCGTGGAGAGTACAACTTCATATTGGAAGCCAGAAGTGTAAGCCTTAGTCGTCTAATAATTGAATGGGCTATTATTGTTATGCTTACAGGAGGCTTGATCTGTAGTCTCAAAGTTGATCCCGACCTAATGTTGAAAATTCCTTGTCTATTATCGTCCTTATTGCGTAAGCGGTCGTATCAAGAAATTTTGAAGGACGCGAAAGAAGACAAGAGTAACATAATTGGTTTTTGGGTGGTAGTGCTGGTACTATTGCTATTAGCTCTTATCGCTACCAGGTTAAGTATATCGACTCGACACACAAAGTTAGAGCGATTAAATTATAGTCAGATGGAAAGGTACAGTTCAGGTATTAAGTCCATTAGTAGGATAAAGTAGGGTATGCCGTGCATACCAATCTATCTTCAGTATGCGGAGCATACCCTACATGATTTCAATGTCCCGCTAGACCATTGTTACCGCGGTTGAAGACCATCCCCAAGCCTTGTGGTGAGCCTGTCGAATCCATTGTACTCCGTATTACTGGAGTACTGCGCTTGGGGCTGCCACCCTTTATTCATCAATTTTTGGGTGGCATCCTCATCCCTTAGGGATGGGGATGGCTTTCCCTTTAACTAAACACATACAAGCCGAAGTGACGGGCTTGATCGAGAGCTATCGATACAGCCGAATATCGTCGAAGAACATCTTACCGGAACCACCGGCCTGCGGATTGCTCTTGTCACCGAAGCCGATAGTGATGCTGTCGACATCGGTCAGGTTGATACTCTGATCTGCAAAGTCCTGCAGGTTGATATTCCATTCAGTCCAGGTGTCTATCTTGGCTGCGTCGGGATTGTCGTGGTACACCACTGCAGGTGAGCCGGTGCTATTAGCTATAGCAACATACATCGGCTCAGGATCGTTACTAAGCATGTCGGTACCGATGACCTCGTTTGTCCAGGTATCTGGAGTAACCGAGCCGGTGGTTTTGACGTCAGAAAATTTAGCCTTGCAGATTGCATTAACGTTATGGCTGGTCAGTGCCAAGCCTATATACACATTCGAAGGCATTGCAATATACTGCGGATTCCATGCCATCGGCTGCCAGTTGACGCCGTCACTGGAGTAGTAGCCGTTAAAATTGTCGGCGCTGTCACGCTCTATTTTCACCCAGTACGGTGCCGTGATTGACCTTTGCTCAGGCGTCGCTACCGAGGTATCGCTCGTGGCTTCCGTGGCTGGAGCCAGCCTACCCTGGAACCTGCATCCGTTGCCGGGTGTGATGTACACCGCTGCGAATGGCGAAGTTAGATCCAGCATTCGACGAATCATCACGCCGGCTTTGGCCCACTCGTGCGTGTCATCAACGCTTAAAACCTTCGCCGAAATAGACCCAGCGCCGGAAAGCTGCTTGTACACATAGCGGAACTCGTCAGTCGTACCGGAGATATCTGTACCTGAGGCGGTCATTGTGTAGGTTCCCGCCGGTTCCTCTTGGAAGCCAGCCGGATAGCCCATGAACCATAGTGTTAGCGCCTTGACGTCTTGCTCAGTCCAGTCACGCAGATAAACCAGTTGTAATGTCGCTTCGGAGATTTTAGCAGTGGTGTTGTCGTAGAAATAAGGCATCGACTGAGAGCCACTGTGAACAATCGTAGTCTCAGCGAAATGCTCTCCAGCGAAAAAGTCCGGATCATCATAGCCTACAATAGAACCGTTTGTATCAGAGTTCCAACCATCCATCCACGCGTCAAATATCCTATTCGGCTCGTAGTCATTATAGTCTTCAAAATCTTCTACGAGGACGAAGTCCGCCACAGTAAATTGCCATAGCCTGCCTTTGCTGATAGTTTCATCGTTATTATATTCATCGACCCGCCAGTAGTAAGGCCCCGTGGCCCATTGGACGCCTTCGGCAGGAGTATAGCTGGTCTCAGGCTGGCGGCCACGATATATACCTATCGTGTCGGATGTATCAGCATCGGACACAGAATCTCTATCAGTGCCGAAATAGACATCATGCTCAACAGCATTACCTCCAGGGGCCCAGCCAAGAGGCAACGCGTTCTTTAAGTCCGGTGTCGAGCCGTTCGCCGGGCTTGGATCCCAGGCAAGATCCGATTCACCTCTCATTGCCTGTTTGACTTCATCCTCAGTAAGTGCAACATTGTAGATGCGGACATCGTCAATCATGCCTTTCCAGCTTGCGGTCGTACCCTGATCTTTACCGCCTTTAGCGATTATCAATTTCTGGCAACCCGTTATAGTACCACTATTATCGTTCGGTTCGGTCCTGCCTGATGGTGTATCCTCTCTTCCGTCAATATAGAATCTTATCACATCTGCGCTTTTCCAGACAAGCGCAATATGCTGCCATTCGGTGGTTTGGCTGTTGTTGGAGCTTTCTAATTGCTGTTCGTAATTTTCATTGGGGTCTAATGTCGATGTAACCGCCACCTTGAATACATTCCTGCCTCCCCAGCTTGCACCGGATGCGTCATGGCGAATAGTCAACATCTGGTCTCTGCCATCCGGCTCCACACAGTCGATAATACCACGGTCAGTACCAATCTGATCGGCCTTTATCCACATGCTGACCGTTATAGCACCCAAACCATTGAGGTAGTCCTCGGCATCTTCGTCAACTACATAGTCACCGTCACCTCCAAAGTTCAATGCAGCACCGATGCGACCAACCAGTTCCAGCGAAGCGCCATAAACTGTTCCAAAGTGGTCATAGCCGGAGTAATCAATGACAGTGTTGTCGATAATCTCGTCAAACTTCCACCAGCAAAGAAGATTAGGATCGGTAATCGGTACATAGGGTATCGTTGTAAAACTCCAGATGTCGCCTTTATATGTGGTAACGCCGTCGAACTCATCAACTCGCCAATAATAGACAGTCTCTTTTGCAAAGGTACCTGGGGTATAGGTTGTAGCTTCCTGGGGTGTGCCTCCAGCGGCATCGTTCACATCATTAAAATTGTCATCAATGTACACAGTGTGCGATTGAGCATCAAAACCGGCGGTCCAGCTAAGGGTCGCATCCGTATGCACAAATTCGGCTTCATCAGGTGGGTCAGGATTATAGGCGGTAGCAATGGGAAGCGTAAAGCTCCAGACATCGCCTTTCCAGGAACCGTCCGGATGAAGGTCGTTGACCTCATCGATTCGCCAGTAGTATGTCGCGCCCGGGACGAGACTTTCCACAACGAAAAATGTCTCAAGCTGATTGCCCTTAAATGTATCGCCGCTGCCATTATCGACTTCGTCAAAAATCTGACCGAAGTACACATCATGTGAGGCTGCAAAATCTCCCGGTGACCAGCCAAGAGTCACCGATGCATCCGAATGGATGGCATTATCAGCCGGGACCGGATCGTAGGCCTTTAACATTACAACACGATCAATGTGCAGGAACATAATCTTGCATTTGGTCCCGCCGGGGGCCGGTTTGATTGTTAAACGACCATCGCTTACTATGACTCTCACATTGTACTCATCGTAGTTACTCCGGCCGTTCAGGTCGGTTATAATAATACCTTCCACATCAATAGTATTGATCTGGTCGTTGTACGACGGATCACCGCAAGCTTATAAACAAATCGTAACCGCCGTTGGGTAATTCAATTTCCCATGTTCTTGGGTCCCCCTCCTGCATCTGAACCAGTGTGTCATAACGCTGGTCGATTGAGCTGTTGCGCTCACGCGAATCGCCCTGAATGTCGACGTCCCACCCATAGCTGTAGCCGTTGCCTCTGTCGCCAAAGACCTCACCGGAATCGGGTAGATAACCGTCCGGTGTCCTACTAGCCATCCGCTGGAAATTGATTTTTATAGATTGCCCAAAAGCTGCGCCTGTAGCCAAAATCATGGCCAAAATAAAAGAAACCAGCCAAATACTTCTTCTATTTTTATACATGATGATCCTCCTTCTCAAAAAAAGTTAATAAGAACCATGATTATGACATGGTGAAGATGCTCCTCTGTGAAAACTCATATAAT
>CAZRMQ010000187.1:0-4419 GCA_964601185.1 uncultured Pirellulales bacterium | reverse complement strand
GAAAATTGTTGACATTTCATCGCATGCCGGTTAAACACTAAACGGTGTATTCTTCTACTATTCAATCTGCGCAACGGGAAGTGTATGCTACCAGAAACACATATATTTGTTGTAATAACAACTCTATCTACTGGCGATGCTGAACCTTGCTTATAATCTCAAATTTCTTAAAACAGTTGCTATTGTAAAAGAAATAATGAGCTGGTTAATACGAACGCTAAAAATAGCTTGTAAGTGTGGTGTATGATGGGTAAAAGTTCCTTTAGCCGTATTGTTCGTCTATTGTTACTACCGGCCGTCCTTATCTTCGGGTGTAACGCACCTAAAAGTAACCTTATGAAGTTCAACAACTCTTTTAGAACGGACTACATGGGGGCCTTCGACTTCGAAAAGTCCACGCAATTTGCCAAATCAAAACTCGGTAACAGCGATAAACCCAAGGAAGAAAATCTCCTATGGTCCATGCAGCTCGGCTGCCTTGAGAGGATTAAGCAGAACTACCAACAAAGCAACGATTATTTTGACAAATCAGAAGAAATGTTGAAATTCTTCGATTATCAAAATGAAGCCGTCGACTCTATAGCTGCAATTGCTGTGAGCGATAATATCATCCCTTACGTGGGCGAAGAATACGATGGTATAATGGTTAATACTTACAAAGCTTTGAACTTTATGGCACTCGGTGAAAACGACCTGGCACGAGTGGAGTTCAACAGGGCCCTTGACAGGCAAAGACGGGCGAAGGAAAAATTCACCCAGGAAATAGAAAAGCAGAAAAAGGAATTAGAAAAGGCTCAGGAAAAAGAGGGTTCGAATGTAAAAGAGAATGTAGAGAATCCTGAAATTAAAAAGTTAATAGCTGATAGATATCCAAGTTTGTACGAGTTTAAGGCCTACCCCGACTTCGTCAACCCCTTCACGACCTATATTGCCGGAGTTTTTTTTAACCTCATCGGTGATTACTCAAAAGCCGCTCCCCTTCTGAAGGAATCTTATGGAATGGTTAGTGACAATGAGTATATAGCCGAAGATATGGCTGTCACCGAGCAGGTTCTCGATGGCCAGAAGGAGTTGAAGGACACTGTATGGGTGATATTTGAAAACGGGCTGGGGCCTGTTAAAGAAGAGTTCAGAATCGATTTACCTCTGTTTGTCGTTACGAACAAGGTTAAATATGTCGGGATTGCCCTGCCACAGCTCAAATTTAGAGAGCAGGCTTATCCTTACTTGTCAATCATAGCTGCCGACCAAAATTACAAGACACAGCCTGTTGCGGATATGGACAGGGTTATTCAAACAGAGTTTAACAAAGATTTTCAAGGTATTTTGACCAGAGCCATTATATCCGCCACTGCCAAAGCGGTAGCCCAATATGCCTTCGAGGAAGCGGACAAAAGTTCCTCATTTGCCATTGCCTCTGTTTTTACAGCCGCTTATTCGCTCGTTACAACTGCCGCTGATGTTAGAATTTGGACCACCTTGCCAAAGGATTTCCAAGTTGCCAGGTTGCCCATCCCCCCTGACAGGTTAATAACTATCGAGCCATCCGGCGGGAAACCGTTCGAATTAAAAATTCCCGCTTGCAAAAATGCGCTTGTGTACGTTAGAATACCATTTATGAACGCAAAGCAAGTTTGCGACCTTATAACATATTAAACTATTGCTATAAATTTTGATGGAGAAGTACTATGAAAAGGTTAGCGTTAATATCAATATTGATCACACTAACATTTCTTTACTTCGGCTGTAATGAAACCCGTGACTCAAAAATCCACGTAAGAGAGGGAATTGGAAGTGACTCGCTCGGCAGCAGTATCGTCGTTCGCCCTGTTGCCCATGCATTCAGCGACCTGATCGGCGAGGGAATTAGCGTCACCAAAGCCACTACCATAAGAAACGAAGCGGGACTGATGGAGCTTCAAGTCGAAGGATTTAACAAGTCGTATAGAACCAAACGTTTTAGATACAGAGTCGAATGGCTCGATGCAAACGGATTTCTTATTGAAACAAAAACAAGCGTATGGCTGCCGATGTCGGCGATGGGAAAGTCACCTTTTAGCTTTAAGGTTGTCGCGCCACAGCCGGAAGCTGTAGATTTCAGAATGGATACGAGAAAGTGGGAGTAAGTTATGAGCGGAATAAGATTACATTTCAAAATTATAATTGTTATTTTAGCAGCAGTTGCCGGTTGTGCACAAGAAACCACGAACATTGATGTTATGCACGATGAGGGAAAGCCGGTTATGGCTTTGGACTACAGGGACTTCGATATAGCCGCAAGTAAGCTTGTCCAGTCGTTGCTCGCTTCAAATGCCCTCAAGAAAGAAGACGGCAGCAGATACGTGGTAGCAACCAGTCGAATCACAAACGATACAATGCAGAGAATCGACACCGACCAGCTTATGGTAAAAATCGAGACGGAGATATTGAACAGCGGAAAGGCAGTTATGACATCCGCCGTCGGTCCCGGCTCCGACAAGCTCATTTATGAGACACGAGAGCTCAGAGATTCTGAAGAGTTTGACTCAAGCACTGTGCCGGAAAGGAAAACTCTAATCGCACCGGAGCTAACCCTCCATGGCAAAATATTTCAAAGGAATATCCGTTACGACAAAAACCGCCAGCAGGTTGAGTACTACTTCCAGCTGGAGCTGAACGACGTCAAAAGCGGACTCAGGTACTGGCAGAATGAAGTTGTTGTCGGCAAAAGAGGCAGCAACAAATCTGTTGGCTGGTAACAAAATTTAACAGTTAAATCTTTCAAAGGGTGGAAAGATGAAAAAGATAATGAGTATATTTACGCTCTGCCTGCTATTTACTGTTGTAGCAAGCGCCGATAATCCGCCGGCAGCAGAGAATAAACCTGCCGGCAGCGGCCTTTTGAAGACCGAACCAAACAACGTTGTTGTTCGAGAAGTCATCGGTCAGGGCCATAATAGAGACGAAGCCATCAAGAACGCCCTGTATAAGGCGGTAGGGCAGGTAAGAGGTGTTGAGGTTGATTCCGGTAACTATGAATTTATCTTCCAAGGTGCAGGCGCCGGAATAGGTACCGAAGAACCAGGCGGTAAAAGGATCGAATTCGATTCTGTTGATGTCGCCACAAGGGGTACAGCCTATACAACTGAAATCGGCGGCCTTGTAAAAACTTACGAGGTTCTCGAAGAGGAGCAAATTGACGAAGATACTTACCAGGTCAAGCTGCGGGTTGCTGTTTACGACTATGGTGAACGGGGAAAAACGAAAAGAGTCAAAGTGGCCTTAATGCCTGTAAAAACAATGCAGAGAAATTACCGCTTCCTGGGTGCTACAATACCTGATGATATGCTTTCCTCGCTGTTTTCCCAGCGACTTACTATGGGACTGACTCAGACCAACAAATTCGCCGTCCTTGACCGAGTAAGCATCAGTGATTTTGCTAAAGAAAAGAATATACTCCTTTCCTTCGATGCTCCTCTCGGAGAACAGGCAAAGCTCGCTGAAACTCTTGGTGCCGATTATTTGCTCGTAGGAACCATAAACCAGGCTCAAATCGACAAAACCAGTAAATACCTGAAGGTCGCTGATTATACAACGACCGAATTCAAGGCAAGATTCAATTTCAACTATCAGCTCGTTGACAGCTCAACAAAGCAGGTCGTCCTGGCATCGACTGTGCAAAAATACCTTGAAAACGAAGAAGTTAGAGAGCTTGCCGACGAGCAGGACTCTGACGAATGGGACCCGGCGCAGGTACGCGATGCATTTATTTCACTTGTAGTCAACGATGTGATCGAAGCAATTATTGACCGTGTTTATCCAATCAAAGTCGCCGCGGTACAGGACGGTCAGATAATTCTAAATCAGGGCGGTGAGAGAATGGCAGAAGGCATGCTGCTCGAAGTCTTCACCGATGGCAAGGAAATCTTTGATAATATTACACAAGAATCGCTCGGAAAGGTTGAAAGCCATGTCGCCACTATAGAAGTTCATAAAGTAACATACACCATGTCATTTGCAAAAGTTGTGGAAGGTGATTTGTCAAAAGTTTCCGAAGGTCTCGTTTGCCGTGTCAAAAAAACAAAGAAAGACTATGAAAGAGGCGTGAAGCCGGATATTACCAGAACTAAAACGGGAGGGGTCAAACTGCCCTTCGATAAATAAAAATTATCCCCGGTAGGCTTGTTTATTACAAAGCCGCTCTTGCTCATGGCTTTTTAGCAGCAGGCAGTTTAAATTTCTTAGCGGGTTGGTGAGTGCGTAAAAATACCCTCTGGGGATTAGCAATATCTCAGCTATACTTTAACAATTGTGGGCTTGTTATCAGAGTTTGCTCGTTTGCCTTTTAGGGATTACTTCTTTTTCTTGTCGCTTTCGTTGCCTACAATGTAGCCGCCGACGGCACCGACTCCGGCCCCTATCAATGTTGATTCCGTATCT
>CAZRMQ010000186.1:0-4422 GCA_964601185.1 uncultured Pirellulales bacterium | reverse complement strand
TTAATATCCTCAGCCGGTGCTCGGCGGGTTATCCCCGCACAATTGACAAGAATATCAATGCTTTTTGTTTTGAAGATTATATCATCGAAGCATTTTCTTATTTGTTCTGCGTTGGCCAAGTCAAATGGAAATGTCCAGACCTGCTTATTACCATCGACTTGAATTTGCTCCTGGGCCTGTTTGAGCAGCTTTTCGTTACGAGCAACAACGGCAATGTTTGCTCCGTGTTGGGCTAAGCTTTTAGCCACAGCTAAGCCGATACCTCTGCTGCCCCCGGTAATTAAAGCAGTTTTGTCCGATAAATCGAAAAGGTTGCTTTCCATAAGACAATAGTAAAACACAAAGCAAATTACCTGGCAACAGGACAACCGCATAAAATCCTTGATTTATGACGTATAAATCCGTAAAGTTATTGATAAATAAAAAATAAACAGAAAACCAAGGATTCGCGATGCCATATAACATTCGTATAGTGAGCACCTACCCGCCTCGCAGGTGCGGCATAGGGACATTTACACGCGATTTATCCACCGCGCTGGCGCATTTTACAGCCGAGGTCGGCTATATAAGAATCGCAGCTATAGATAATGATAATGGCCGATATGACATCCCTGTGGACCTTGTCATAGACCAGCACACTCCTCAATCATGGATAGATACCAGAACTCATATAATAACTCGGGCGAGCGAAAGCGCTAATCCTACTGTCGTTATATTGCAGCACGAATATGGACTTGACCCGGACAAAGACGGCAACGACGGCCAGGGCACCAACTTTATTGAAATGGCGAAGTTTTTTCGCGAGCGGGGATTGACGACGCTGGTCTATTTGCATACCGTTCTTAGCGAGCCTGACCCATATAAAAAATGGGTGGTTCAGGAGCTCGCCAAGTACAGTGACGGACTAATTGTCACCACAGAAAGTGCTATTGACATACTTGAATCCAAGGCTTATGGAATCGAGCATGTAAAACTCAAGCATATCGACCACGGCATTAGGATGCAGCATCCGTCACAATATGACCGATTAGCTATAAAGCACGAATATGGGTCGGAAAACCACCTTCTTATCACAACACTGGGACTTCTGTCTCCGGATAAGGGCATCCAATACGGCATACGAGCATACGGCAGGTTCTTACAGGAGTCGTGCACGGACAGTCAAAGAAAAAGCATAGTCTATTTGATTGCAGGACAGTTTCACCCGGAATTTATAAAGGCCGATGGCGGACAACCATACCGGGAATGTCAGACTGCAATAAATCAGGCTCTTGAAGACAGCAATTTGAAGTGGTGTAAGACCTGCAACCTCAAAGCAGTGGATTTTGACAAATATAATGTTGTCTTCTTCGATGCTTTTTTGGATGAGCCTACGTTATTGAAACTTTATGGTGCGACCAATGTGATGGTGCTGCCTTATCTTAATATGGAGCAGATATCGAGCGGCATATTGGCTGATACACTCGGCGCAGGCAGAGTAGCGATTGCAACCAAGTTTCGGTATGCCAGGGAGCTAATTCATTCGAATAAGAAGTGTCCACCAGGTTTAATAATCGGCCGATATGTCAGAGGTATATTGGTCGATCCGGGTGAGCCTTCTATCGAACAGATAGCCCAGGCGCTTGATTATGTCGTGTTTCACAAGGGCAGGAGACTTATCATGGAAAGACAGGCCCACCAGAGAGGTTACCAGATGAGGTGGGATAACAGTGCCTGGGCACTACTGCAATACATTGAGTTCGTCAGAGAACTGGACCAGATTGTGACAGGCAGAGGAATAAAATTCACAAGGGAAAAACCATCTGTTTATCAGCGAAAAGATATAGCTGCCTCATAGATGTGGCGCAGGTATTGCTGCTTATGAATTTATGAACCTTTTTAGTACCGCGGCTGTGTGCATAGCCAGCAGCATCAGGTAGTCCAAGTCGCTGAGGCTGTAATGTTCATGCACCATGGCGTTATCAACATATATCACACCGTAACAGCCGGCGGTCCGTCGAATTGTTGCTATTATTGCCGAGCGTATTCTCGCCTTTTCCTCTACATCAGCCGCCACTCGCGGCATAACTAAGGACTGGCCTCTTTTAACCGCCTGATTGATTTTTTCGTTAAGTTTTAGGTCGCTTAGCTCCACCACCTGGCCGTCCCGTCTTTTGCCTGCATGATAGGTCATGGGGCCGCTGGGCTGCTCTCTCAGTGCGCACCAGGTATGGAAGGCACTAAACTGCTTAGTTGTGATATTCAACAAGGTCAACAGCAGCTCTTCGAGGTTATTAGCTTCACAAATGGCCTCGGTAGCCTGCAGGAAATCATTTAATCTTTTGGCCGGCAGCCTCATAGCCGGTGCATGACCGGCATCGGGTTTTCTCACTACGGTTTCATGAACAGGTATTGATAGTGATGCTTCCAGATTAAGTGTGTCTTCTAATTGAGCGGCTTCGTCAATTTCGGGCGCCTCTTCGAGAACAATCTCGATACTGAAACATGTTATGCTAAGACAATCGCCATGCTTAATCTCAGCCCTATGGATTGCTTCGTTGTTTAGATACGTTTTATTGGCCGAATCCATATCTTCGACGATCCATTTCCCATCATCAGAGACAGATATTATGGCGTGTTGTTTCGATACTGCTCTATCCGGCAATAGAACCATGCTGTTCACAGCTCTGCCGATAGAGATGGGGCCCTCAGTGAATTGAAATTCTCTTGTGGGTCCGTCCTTCTGCTTTACAAATATGCGCATTGTTCATTCCTCCGCATAAGGAATCTACACTGCGTTTATTATAATTAACTAAATTTTAGCGTGTTTGTCAAGGAAACTTTTTATAGGACATTATTTTTAACGCCCGAAAATTGTGTGTCGAGCACTTTTTTCTTGAAAATGCCCCCTCATCTATTCCTTGATTTGTTTGGTTCGATACTGAATATAGGCTTGGCGCATCGCCACGTAAGGGTCAATTGCTGAAGATTTGAAGGTTTCATACTCCCCGATATGAAATGAGCCTTCATTGATGGCCTTGGTACCGGAGATGCCGATAGAGACCTCCCAGGGCTCCACGTAACGCACCGGATTGAGAAACTGGTCGCCCACAAAGCCCACCGTATCCCGCAGGGTTGAGGGGCCCAGGAGCGGCAAAACCATATAAAAACCATTTCCAAATCCGTGTATAGCCAAAGTCTGGCCCAGGTCTTCCTCGACGGGTTCCAGCCCCATTTTGTCTCGTGCCGGGTCACCAAAACCCAATATGCCGGATGTCGTGTTGATAAGAAACCGCTTTAGCTCTATATCAGCGGAATCGACTTTTCCCTGGAGGTGGCAGTTGACGAAGCGGATAGGTGTAGTGAGATTATGAAAGAAATTGTCGACACTAATTCGAACCGGCTCAGGCACCACACCTTTATAGATCTGAGTTACGGGCTTGGCCACCCAGAAGTAGAGTATGTCATTTATTCCGAACATTATTCGATTCAGACCCTCCAGCGGGTCCGCCACCTCAACCATCTGCTCGGCAAACTCCTCTTCCAGCAGATCATAATCGTCCTCGGTTGCCTCTTCGTTGGCATCAGCAATATTGTCTTTATTTGCTGAAGCCCCCCTGCTTTCTTGCCCGCCGCCCCGACTCGCGTCGGCAGACGCGGGGGCAGGCGGAAGCAAGAAGGAGGAAGTTAGGTTGGAATTTCGAGTTTTGTCGGAAACCGCGCAGCCCACAGTTGCTATGACCAAGGCGACCAAAGCCAAGATTTGTAATTTCATATCATTCTTCCTTGAATCTGCCACAGACCCGCCGGAGTAAATATTTAGCTATATATGAAATACCCGACCATCCTCAAGCCAGCCCGTCCTGATGCCGGGTCGAAGGACTTTAGACGGATTGGGGATGGAACTGCCTTTGTCTAAACACTTACACGCCGGAGTCAGGTCTAATCCTTTTAATGTTATATTATCGTACTCACTTCAAACTCTCAAGTCTCTTTACCAAATGGTTTAATTAAAATCAGCAGTTGCGGTAAAAGGGTAAGCGCGGCAAGAAGGGCAATAAACATGGCTAAACTGGTCAGCAACCCGAAATAAACAGTCGGAATAAAATTGGACATAGCTAAAATGGAAAAACCAATAATAATGGTTACCGATGTATAATACATAGCATGACCGATGCTTCCGTGACAACGATGCATCGTAGGCAGGTACCTGCGGTCTTTCTGAAATTCATGTTTGAACCTGTGGATATAGTGAATCGTGTCATCGACCGAGATTCCCAGGCTGATGGCCGCGATGGTTATGGTCATCATATTGAGAGGAATATTTAGCCAGCCCATCACGCCGAGCACGACCGCGATAGGCAGCATGTTCGGAAGCATAGCGATAAGAGCTATTCTGGCCGACCTAAACAGCACTAAAAACATCCCCATCAGCAGCAGTAC
>CAZRMQ010000185.1:0-4483 GCA_964601185.1 uncultured Pirellulales bacterium | reverse complement strand
CAAAGCTTATTTCTGAAGAAGCTGATTCTATCGCAGCCAAAATGGGTCTGCGCCTTGAGCTTGCCTGCGTTGTGGATATTGATACCAAGTCGCCTCGGCCAGTGAATTTACCGGATGGCATTTTAACCGATGACCTCAACAAGCTCTTAAAAGACGATACCATTCAGATAGGCGTTGAACTTGTAGGAGGTACCGACGCAGCGAAACAAATCCAGTTGAAGATGCTCCAGGCAGGCAAGGATGTGGTTACAGCCAATAAAGCCTTGTTAGCGGAACACGGCAGCGAACTCTATCAAGCTGCGAGACAAAACGGCCGCTGTATAGCTTTTGAAGCCAGTTGTGCCGGTGGTGTGCCTATTATCTCAGCTATCCGAACCGGATTAGTGGCGAATAATATCACTGCTATGTACGGTATCGTAAATGGCACGTGCAATTATATCCTGTCGCAGATGGCTTCCAAAGATGAAGATTTCTTGCAGGCCTTAGCCAAAGCGCAGGAGAAAGGTTACGCCGAAGCTGATCCGACGCTGGATCTCAGTGGCGGCGACAGTGCACACAAGCTGGCTATCTTGGCTTCTATTGCTTTTGGATACGAAGTCGCGCTCGAAGATATTTATGTTGAGGGTATTGAAGCAGTCTCGAAAGATGACATCCGCTACGGCAGTGAGATGGGCTATTGTCTCAAATTGCTCGCAATCGGGCAAAAAGATAAACAAGATCGAATCTCATTGCGCGTGCATCCTTCTTTTATTGCCAGGGATAATCCACTGGCTCGGGTCAAAGGTCCATTTAACGCTATCAGCATATTCGGCAGTGCCGTTGGTCAAGTGATGTTCTACGGCAGAGGTGCAGGAATGATGCCCACGGCAAGCGCAGTTGTCGCTGATATTATCGACGTCGCTCTTGGTAATTCCGCTATTACTTTTCACCATTTGAATCTGAAACCGAGAAGCCAAACTATACCGCTGATAGACAGAATAGGCAATCTTGTAAGCAGGTTTTACATCAGGATAATGTGCAAGGACCAGCCGGGCGTAATAGCTCAATGGAGTAAAGTCCTTGCCGATAATCAGATAAGTATATCGGGTGCATTACAGCACGAGGGCACCGGCCCGGACAACACGGTACCGGTTGTAATTGCAACCCACCCTACTCAGCAGAAAAATGTCACTGCGGCACTAAAAGACATGGAAACTCTGGACGTTATCGGCGGAAAACCGGTCTGCATAAGAATCGCAGATATTCCGGAGGATAAAGATTGACGACTAAATATGCCATAATAATTCCTGACGGTGCGGCTGATGAGCCGATTGAACGGTTTGGTAACAAGACCGTATTAGAGGCTGCTGAAACACCAAATATGGATAAAATCAGCACTTTGGGTCGCCAGGGTATCGTTCGGACAGTACCTATAGATATGGAACCGGGCAGCGACGTTGCACAAATGAGCCTGCTTGGTTATGACCCACTTCGATATTATAGTGGCCGGGCTCCAATTGAGGCTGAAGCGCGCAATATCAAGCTCTCTGCCACCGACTGGGTTTTTAGATGTAATCTGATAACCATTGCAGACGGCAAAATGGCAGACCACAGCGCAGGACATATATCCACTAAAGAGGCTGGAACATTGATTGAAGAATTACAGAGCCGGTTGGGCGACAATCAGCTCTGCTTCTACACGGGCGTAAGCTATAGGCACCTGGCTGTTTTCAAAGAGCGGGATTTCGATGTTCAGACGTATCCGCCGCATGATTACATAGGTAAGCCCATAGAAAAAATATTACCTCGCGGCAAAGGCTCTGAGATACTTATAGATTTGATGGCTCGCTCTCAGCAACTTTTTAGAAATCACGACATAAATCAGGTAAGATATGACCTGGGTGAAAATCAGGTCAGCTCTATTTGGCTCTGGGGACAGGGAAAACGTGCTCAAATGGACAGTTTCGAGAAAAAGTTTGGAATCAGGGGTGCTGCTATAACAGCCGTTGATTTAGTTAGAGGTTTGTCAAAACTTATCGGTTTTGACTTAATAGAAGTACCTGGGGCCACGGGTTTTATCGATACGAATTACCAGGGCAAGGCTTCTGCTGCAATAGAAGCGCTACATAAATACGATCTTGTTTTCGTCCATATAGAAGCTCCCGATGAAGCATCTCACGAAGGTAATGCCGAGTTGAAGAAAAAAGCTATCGAGCAGATTGATAAATATATTGTCGGTCCTGTGTTTGAGGCCTTGCAGAATTATAAAAGCTGGCGAATACTCATAGCTCCTGACCATCCAACTCCGGTACGAAACTGTGCCCATTCATCGGAGCCGGTCCCATTTGCCATGGCAGGTGATAATATTAAAAGTGTTTTGCCTTTGACTTTTAGTGAAGCCAACGCTGCCAAGTCGGGCTTGAAGATAAATAATGGTTTTGAAATTATGGAGTATTTCCTAAAAAGTTAAACTTGTGGTGAGCCTGTCGAATCCATTGGATTGATCCCGTTAGAAATCCAAACTCCATAGTCGATAATTTATCCGAACATCCTAAGATTTTTAATTGGTTTGACTTGTAAAGCCGCTTTCAATAGGATTGCAAAAACATTTATAGGTGGAATATGGCTATAATTGTACAAAAATTCGGTGGTACTTCAGTTGCTAATGCCGAAAAGATACGCCAGGCTGCTGAGCGAGTTATAAAAACGGTGAAAAATGGCTACCAGGTTGTAGTGGTAGCCTCTGCACGCGGCAAACAAACAGATGGGCTAATTGCCGATGCTTTAGAGCTAAATCCGAATCCTCCCAAACGGGAGATGGACCAATTGCTCAGCACAGGTGAGCAACAATCCGTATCACTCTTCGCTATGGCGCTCGATGCTATGGGCTATGATGCTATCAGCTTTACCGGTGGGCAGATCCGAATGCTCACAACCAGTGATTTCACCAAGGCACAAATAAAAAGCATCGATGCGGAACGAATTCATAAACAGTTAGACCAGGGCAAGATTGTCATCGTCGCGGGCTTTCAAGGTATAGATGAGGATGAAAATATTACTACGCTGGGTAGAGGCGGCTCAGATACAACCGCAGTTGCATTGGCAGCGGCTTTGGGAGCTAAAGAGTGTGATATTTATACTGATGTCGACGGTGTTTTCACGACTGACCCGCGAATATTCACAAGTGCCGTAAAAATAGAGCAGATCAGCTATGATGAAATGCTAGAGGTAGCAAGTCTTGGTGCAGGAGTGATGCACAACCGGTCAATCGCTTTTG
This sequence comes from uncultured Pirellulales bacterium, assembly GCA_964601185.1. Taxonomy (GTDB): domain Bacteria; phylum Planctomycetota; class Phycisphaerae; order Sedimentisphaerales; family Anaerobacaceae; genus CAZRMQ01. The sequence continues at coordinate 1,227 of CAZRMQ010000185.1, read as the reverse complement.
GTAAAAAATATGATGTCAAAATTCACGTGCGAAATAGCGCAAAAGAAATAGAGGGGACAATAATTACTCATGAGGTGCCGCAAATGGAAGGTGTAGTTGTTACAGGTGCGACAATACAAAAAGACATGGCCAAAATAAGCCTTATAGGCGTTGATAACGTTCCAGGAAATGCTGCAAAGGTCTTTGCTAATCTTGCTAAGGCCAAAGTGGTTGTCAATGACATCGTTCAGACAGAAATCAGTCCCGAGAAAGCGAACCTGTCATTTATGATTGGGATTTCGGACCTGGATGCCGCCAGGAAAGCCGTCGATTCAATCAAAGGCGAGATTCATTGTGACAGTGTATTTATTCGTGAAGATATTGCACTTGTCTCTGTTATCGGCGTCGGTATGCGAACCCACTATGGCGTAGCTGAAAAAATGTTCGGCGCCTTGGCTAAAACAAAGGTCAACATTGATTCAATCACTACCAGCGAAATTCGCATCAGTTGTGCCGTTGATGAAGACCAGGCCGAAAAGGCTCTTGAGGCCGTCTGTGTTGCTTTTGAGCTGGATAAACCCGCTGAAGAGCGAACAAAAGCAAATTAGTTAACCAGTCTTTGTAACAAAAATTGGCTGGAAAAAGGAAAATCACCTATGCGTTAAGCAAGCAACAGCGAACAGGCATTACCCTGATATGCCTGCTGTTGGCTGCTGTTTTTATTTGGTCTGACCATACCTCAATCAGGCTCAGGCGGCAGAGACGACCTAAGTCTAAAGACCGAACAAAAACATACGATATTGAAAAGTATCACACTAAAACCTTTGCCGTTGTAAACGTTGTTGATGGTGATACTATCGATATAGATATTCCTGACGGCCAATGGATTCGACAGGCTCACTACAAGTATAATCATACCAGAATAAGACTATGGGGAGTCGATACGCCGGAAACCCAAAGTGAAGAATACGGCGTTATGTATTACGGCCCAGAGGCAACAGAATTTACAAAAAAATTAAGCCTTGGAAAACCGGTGACGATTTACTTAGAGACAACAAAACACACAAGAGACAAATATGACCGGCTGCTGGCTTACGTTCAGTTACCTGACGGCAGATTTTTGAATGAAGTTCTTGTCTCTGAAGGTCTTGCATACACGGATCTGCGTTTTCGCCATATTTTTTACAACAAGTACCAGCAATTAGAGGCAGGTGCCCGCAGCCTAAAAAAAGGATTATGGGAAAAAGT
>CAZRMQ010000184.1:0-4498 GCA_964601185.1 uncultured Pirellulales bacterium | reverse complement strand
AGGACAGCTTGTCCGACGGGCAGCACGGCGAGTAATTATGACATGCACCCTTATTATAATTATATGGCGTCTATTTGCCTGTTACTTCTTTAATTTGACCAGTGCGACCCAGTCTTTATCGATGTCCTTGGGCGGATGGCCGATAGCAACCGGACCAGGGCCTGTGATTGTAGTAACAGTGCCGGTTTGTAGCTGGCCACCCGTGCGGGGATTGTACCATTGGACAGTGAAGGTTGCAGAACTGTTGCCCAAGTCCAAATGGGTAGTGCTGCCGGTCGGCAGATATATAGCGTAGATTTCACCCGGTTTGGCAAAGCAGTAGTCGTTTTCAGCAGAGGTTAACTCATCGTGGTGAGCCATTTCTATAAAAGGCAGATGCTCGTGAAAAAACTCCAGGGCGTATCCTGTTAGGTCCCACATGTGGTCTCGGCTGCGCCAGTCCTCGCAATTTAAATCATTGTGGGCGAATTTATAGCCGAAGTACCATTCCACGCCTGCTCCGCCAGCTATCAGGTTGCCCCAAAGATGTTTGCTGCGGACTTCATCGTGCCAATAGTCATTACTGTCAGGCATTACACCGGTATGAGATGGGCCGATCTCATCCAGACAGACAAACCACTGCCGACCTGCATCGGCTGACCGATCGAGCCATATTAGCGTTTGAGCATGAGTATCGTTGGTTTGCAGCGATAGTCCGTCAAAATATTCATATCCTAATAGAGGTTTATAGACCTTTTCGTACTGACCCGGATATGTATGGCAGACAATAGGATGGTCATACGGGTTGAGGTCTTTGATATATTTACAAAATGCTTTGCGTTGGTCGTCTGTGTTAGTATTTTCTTCGCCGAGATTCCAGACTAAAGCGAGATGATGACTGAAACGTGCAATCAGCTCACGGTAGTAGAGCTTGCGTTGTTTGCCGAGTTCACCGTTGTCGAGACCCTGGTCATTTTCTGTTTCCTGCGTGATGATATGAAGCATCAAGCCGAGCTTATCCATATGAGAAAAGACGACTTCCCATTGATCGAGTTTGCTACAGTCGAATCGGAATCTTTCATTCGGGTATGTCCAGGGCCAGACGTCCTTGCCGTCGCCGCCATCGATATTGTAGGTAATAAAGTAAACGCTATTCATGCCTTTGGAAGCTAAGTAGTTCAAGGCGCCAATGATGCCCTTTCCTTTGCCGTTTTTCCAGGTTGACTCGCCTGGCTGCCAGTCTTTGATATGTGGGGCATAATTATGCAAAAATTTTTCGCCTGCGGCTTCTCCTTCGCGTTTTAATTCAGCGGTGTCATAGGTATCATCGAAATCAACGTATGCTAAGAAGTTTTCGGGGCTGTCGGCTCCGCCCTTTAAAAAATATTCACCTGTCTCAGCGAATTGCAGGTAACGTTTACCAACATATTTGAGCAATCCTTTGGCCCGAAAGTCTTGACCGCCTTTATCGCTGGGGTCAACAGTAAAACTGCCTTTGGCTCCATCGAAGGCAACAGGTGTACCATCCATAGGGTCGTCACTTAGTGTGATGTCGGTGCCTTTTCTGAATGAAGCAAGGTAAATCCATTGTCCTACTTCATCCGGCACAAAATGTACGCGCCATTTATTGCCTGATATGGCACTGGTTTGGCCGGCATCGCCATCGGCTGCATAATAGCCAGGAACAACGTATCGTTTTTCTCTCTTGATGAAGGTGACATTGAGACGGTAGTCAAGAAATGGATTTGGGTCAGCATTTTCATGGGTGTTAGAACCAGTGAATGTCAGTGTGACCTTGTGCCATTTCTTAAGCTCGCCAGAGACTTTTGCTGCTTTGCTTTGATCAAGCGAAGTAACGGTGATTCCAACAGTGAAAATTATCAGAAATAGGATAGTTAATTTATATGGCTGCATTTTTCGTCCCTTAATAGATAGCAAATTGAATTAAGATAGAAAATTCTATAGGGTGTATATAGATATTTGCAATAGATTTTTGAATCACAGATTTTAAAACACACAACCCATAATAGCGCAGAAAAAAGGCCGAGCAACAACAAGCTTGTCTCTATAAGTAGTTGAAATTACCAAGATTCTGCCGAGCTTGCCGGAGTCGGTCTTTCAGGCCTCACAATCCACCACAGGTGGATTTTCGAATTATGTATACCTCTTAATAGCCGAAGTTCAGTTCCATCGAATCACCGGGTTTGAGGTCTACCTTCTTATGCTCAATTTCATAGTTCTGTGCGGACATTACGGATATCTGCACTTGTCCCGTCGGCACCCCGGACAACTGATAGTATCCATCCTTGTCGGTGCGTATGCTGGGCCCCAGGCTTGGGAAATGCGTTAGCACATCTTTGGCCCGTCCGAGTTCAACAAAGGCATGGACACGTGCGTTCATGATTCCCTTGCCGTCCTCATCCACAACGCGTCCTACGAGATTTGCCGCGTGGTCGAGGACAATATCGACGAGCAGGCCAGGTGTTTCGATTAGGTCTGTCATAAGATAGGCACGTGGAGCGAAATCAGCAGCGCTCACAAACAAACACTGTGGTTCCGAGCCCAACCCGGAGATGGTGAATATGCCCGTTTTGTCTGTCACTGCCCTTGGCCAGTTTTCACGCTCCTCCTGCACATTTCCATTCGAGAAGAAGACTACTGCTGCTCCTTGGATTGGCTTACCGTTGCTGGCAATGACCCGACCCGTGAAAACGGTCGCTGGTTGAAGCATGAATAGGGTACGATTCGGGTCCTCTGAGACAGGCTGAACCACAACCGGATCAAGAATCAAGGGATCAAAGCCTTCGGCGTGAACCGTCATTCGATATTGGTCGTTAACCGGGAGATCTTCTCTACCCGTATCAAACAAGCCCTCGGGTGAGTCAAAAGTGTACCCTTCTCGTGACCACGTGGCCGTGTATCCAGAGGTTCGAGGACCGACCTGGCTGAAGGTCATCTTGACGAGGAATTTGGGGATCGGTTCACCTGTCGTGGCGTCCACAACCTTTCCGTAGATTCTGCCTGACCGATTGACCACAATGAGGCACTCGTCCTGGCTGAGGTCCACCTTGTAATCTTCCCCGGCGATCCCCTCGCCGAAGATCTGCAGTCTCAAATCGCCGTCTGAGGGAGCATTAAGAATGGTAAATCGTCCGTCTGAATCACATGAGTAGCGATGTTGATCCAGATTGCTGACCCCGTTGTACTCGCTAATCTCGATAGTTGCCTCCGGTACGGGATTGCCGTCGCTGTCTATCACACGTCCATAGAGTGTGCATGCATCTTCGAGTTGGAAATCAATACGGTGTTCTGTTTGCTTTTCTGCAAGCACGGTGGTTTTGACGAAGGGGGCGTACCGGTCATGGGTCGCCCATAGGACAAGCTCTCCAACCTCCACAATACCTAATCGGTACATTCCATTTTCGTCCGTTTCGTCCGTCAGGCAGTTCCACATCGAACGTGATTGGGTATTGCCCACCGTCACCCCCGGGATAGATACTCCCTGTGAATTGGTGACCTGGCCAAAGACGACCACCCCGGGCTTCAATACAATCTCCTGATACCTCGTCTGGCCTACGGGGGCCGGTTGAAAGCCGAAGGATACCCCTGGATACGCCGGATGACTGACGAGAACCATATAGAAATCGACCACTGGATCAAGACCATCGATCTCAAATAGACCCTCAGTGTTTGTCACTGCATAGAAAAGTGATTGCAGCAGCCCTGGTGGGTCTTGTCTACAAAGGAAAGAAGTCAGACCAAAGATAGCCACGTCAGCACTCTGTATGGGCTGACCGTTTGGGTCTGTGACTGTGCCGGTAAGCTTCGAGCCGGGATTTAGCTCAATGGTGACATTCTTCATACTTCCCATTTTCATGCGCACTCCAATCACGCGTGAGGCATAGCCAGAGGCTATTACATACACATGGGCTTCTTCATCTGACTTCGCATAAGTGAGCATGAATCGGCCTTCGGCGTCCGTGGCGAGCGTCTCGGTAGGGCTGAAGCCAACTTGGGCTCCCTGGATTGGTTGGTAGGTGTTTTTGTCAATGACGATACCGGCCACTCCGGTTTGACTTTCCTCCGGAGGAGTCTGAGGTTTATTAGGCTCTTGACTGCCAGTTATCACCCGGGGTTCAGGCTTGGCTTGACGTTCCTGGATTGCTCCAATGGCCTCTTGGAACGGATTGTTCTGTTCAGGACCCTGCCATTGCTCGGCGAATATCTGTAAGGCAGACAACACAGAACCATCGCCAATTTGCCCAAGATACTCGGCTACCCGCATCTTAGTAAGGTCCTGGCCGGTCTGAAGAAGTTGCAGCAGCCCCGCTATGTCTTGTTTCTCAAAGAGTTGCTTAGCCGTCTCCAACTCTCTCTCGAGTAGCATCTGGGGATTGGTCGACAAGCTTTGGTTCTCATCCTGATTGGCGGTAGCCATGTGTGTCTTCTCTGTATGCCGTGGGGCTTCACCACTTATCAGATACCTGGACAAGATGAGCAGTCCTAAAATCAGCACCGC
>CAZRMQ010000183.1:0-4540 GCA_964601185.1 uncultured Pirellulales bacterium | reverse complement strand
TTCAAAAGCTTCCTCACTAAAATAGCAGCCATCTGTTTCTTCTGTCTGATTTGAAACTCGGTAATAATCAAGAAGTATTCTGTAAGCTCTGGTCATATCATCGAACTTTTTCTCTATATCCGGCGTATTGGGGTTCTTATCTGGATGGCAGGTTAAGGCTAATCTGCGGTGGGCTTTTTTAATTTCACTTGCGGTTATTAAATCATCCGTGAGCCCTAATTTCTTTCTTGCCCAATCTATTTCTTCAAATCGTTGTTTTTTCACTTCGAGGGTGTAGAAGCTATACGGCGGAAGTGGACCTACGCATCTGAAATTTAGCTTCTCTTCAAATTTGTTATTGATCTCATCTACTCTTTGCTCAAAATCTTTCTGCCTGCTTGCGTGCAAAAGGAACGCTGTGTTAAGGACCATTTTGTCGTCCATAAGGTCATGAGCCTTAAAATTGTCGGTGATCTTGTTTAAAGTCGTTTGTATTTCATTAGCAAGTTCGCTTTTTTTCTTATCCAATTGCTTCTTTATCAAAACACCTATTTTCATTTGGTCGTCAACAGTAATGCCGCCTTTTTTGCTTAACAGCGATTGCTTAAGCTGCTTTATCTGTTCGTCTTTAGAAACATCCTGCAGAAAATAATCAAAATCACTGAATGTAGCTACAACATCAATTTCTACACAATTTTTTATTCTTTCAAATATGTCTTTGATTGTTCTATAGCCTTTATTTAGAATCTGCCTCACCTCTTCTTCGTCGTTAGCAAATGTCCCCAACCTCAAAGGGATAATAGTATGATTGGCCATTACCTTCTCGATTACCTGCTGGTGGCTGACAAGCAGCCTGGCCAGAGCGTCTTTAGGCGTGTGGCTGAAATCGACTATTTCCGAATCGCTTACAACTGCGGAGATATCCTGAAATGAAATAGTGTAGGCACCCCGACAGGTTTTGCTGCTGTTTGCGACTTCCGTAGGGCTTTTGAGCGGGTAAAAATCCGCGAAGGTTGCAATTTCGCCAAAGTTGGAAATTTCATCTATATTGGAGTTTATGACCCCGTAAATGTACTTACCCAATGTGTTCATGGCAAACCCTTTATTTTGGGGAAAGATTTTCTGGTCCCTTCCATAAAACCTATAGTCCATCCGGCAAAGAGCTTGTCAAAAAAGTATGAATCTTTTGCTCATCTAATCCGACGCAGCTTCCTCAGCGGAGCGGGCTCGTTCTTCAGTTTTCTCTTCAGCCTTTGGCTCTTCATGCTGTGGTATGGATTTGGTACTCTTTTCAGCCTTGCACTTCAACAGATCCCTGACTTTATCAATAATGCTCCACATTCTTGACTCCTTTTGCTTCATTACTTGGCGTTTTGCTCTTTCAGCATCTTAATTGCCTGGTCAAAGTAACAGCCGGAAATACTGAAATCTGCTTTTTTGTCTCTGTCCTCTCCGCTTTGATTGATGAATTCTCTAATCGCAAACATTGAGGCCTTTCGACAGATAAAATCGATGTCCGAGCCGGTCCTGCCATCAGTTTCTTTAGCAAATTTCTTCAAATCAACATTCTTATCGAGTGGCTTGTTTTTAGTATGTATTATGAAAATCTGTTCTCTGGTTTTCTCGTCAGGCATAGGCAGCTCGAACAAAAGGTCAAATCTGCCGCTTCGCAAAACAGCGGGGTCAACAAGGTCCAACCTATTAGTCGCGGCCAAGACCATGACTCCCTTGAGCTCCTCAATTCCATCCATTTCAGTTAAGAATTGACTTATCACTCTCTCGGTTACGTGAGCGTCTGTAGAGCTTGAGCCTCTACGGGGTATAAGACTATCTATTTCATCAAGAAAAAGTATTGTTGGCGCGGCGTGCTTTGCCTTTCTAAATGTTTCCCTTACTCCTCTCTCAGATTCTCCAACATACCGGCTGATAAGCTGAGGACCTTTGATGGATATAAAATTGACGCCACTTTCATTCGCTACGGCTTTGGCTAAAAGCGTCTTTCCTGTTCCAGGTTTGCCATAGAGCAGAATTCCTTTAGGCGGATTCGTATTAGCTTTTTTGAAAACATCGGGATATTTGAGCGGCCATTCTACAGCCTCTTTAAGTTCTTCCTTTATATTCTCAAGCCCACCTACATCACTCCATTTCACATCAGGCACCTCAACGAAAACTTCTCTGATTGCGGACGGCTCTACCTCCTTCATAGCTTCCATAAAATTATCCATTGTTATTTCTAATTTGAGCAAGGTTTCATACGGAATGTCAGACATTTCAAAATCAATTTTCGGCAGAATTTTTCTCAAAGCTGACATGGCTGCTTCTCTGGCCAAAGCTTCCAAGTCCGCCCCCACAAATCCATGGGTAATTTCAGCTAATCTTTCCAGGCTGACATCTTTTGCCAAAGGCATGCCTCTTGTATGAATTTCTAATATCTCCAACCGGCCGTTCTTATCAGGTATGGAAATAGAAATTTCTCTATCGAAGCGTCCGGGTCTCCTTAAGGCGGGATCTATAGTGTTGGGTATGTTCGTCGCACCAATAATAATAACGTGTCCACGAGATTCCAATCCATCCAATAGAGCTAATAACTGAGCTACGACACGTCTTTCAACCTGTTTTTCACCACCCATATCTTCTCGCTTGGGGGCTATAGCATCTATTTCATCGATAAAGATTATGGCTGGAGCATGCTTTTGTGCATCCTCAAATACGCTTCTTAGTCGACCTTCAGATTCGCCATAAAATTTGCCCATAATCTCAGGGCCACTTATGCTGGTAAAATAGGCATCGGTTTCACTGGCCACAGCACGGGCAATTAATGTCTTTCCCGTCCCTGGTGGTCCATACAGGAACACGCCTTTAGGTGCCTCGATTCCGAGCCTTTCAAAGACTTCGGGATATTTTAGAGGCAGCTCAATCATCTCTCTGATTCGTTGGATTTGTGTGCTAAGCCCTCCAACATCCTCGTAAGATACTTTAGCTTTCTCCACCTTGCCTGGTTTTGCTTTCATTCTTATTAAGGTAGAAGAATTAACCAGCACCACTCCATCTGGAATAGTCTCATCCACCATAAAATCACAGGTTTTGGTGCCAAAAAACCTTGCCCTTACTTTATCCCCGCTTGTCAAAGGCAATCCTTCAATAAGAGAGCCGATGTACTTTGCATCTTTGTCTTTTTGAAGTGTCCCTGTTACAGTTAAGGGAGAAAGTGTGATTTTCCTGGCAGGATTATTGTCGATTCTTCGAATCTTTACCTTTTCATCAAGTCCTACTTTAGCGTTTTCTCTTACAATACCGTCTATCTGAACAATCCTTTTTCCTCTATCTTCAGCATAGCATGGCATTACCTTGGCGGCGGTTTTGCCTTGGCCTTCTAACTCTATTACTTCGCCTACTTCAAGGCCTAAATTTTTCATGTCTTCAGGGTCTATGCGGGCGATAGCTCTACCTACATCTTTTGGCAGGGCCTCCGTTACCTTAAGTGTTATCATGGTGTTGTCTGTCTTTTTCATTATTGATTGATCCCTTAGGGATTGAATAACAGGTCCTTAAAATTCGTCAGAGTCCTTAATCCTTTGACTTCGTGAGGCTGTGAAGGAACAAGCGTCGTGCATAACTTGCTGAATTTCCTTATCATTTCGCTTATATAGTGATCTTGTTCTTTTCTTTTTTCCCTGCAAAACTCACAATTATTTGATTCCAGAACATTATTTATTATTAATTGCCGCACCTTTATCCCATATCTGTCCAAGTTGTTTATTAATCTCTCGGTCTCTGAAATCACCATCTCTTCCGCGGTTGTAACTGCTATGAACTCGCTTCTGTCTGGATCGCTAAGTAAATCTTCTATCCCCTTTACGGTTTTCTTCATAGTAAGTAAGAAATCATCGCCCTCGTCAGGCTTATATCTACCGGCGAATGTCTCAACCATACATCTGTATTTCCATCTCATCTTTGCCATCACCTTAATCCAGTCATCCAATAACTTAGGTGAAGTTATGAGTCTCAAAGCGTGGCCGGTAGGTGCTGTATCTACAATGTATTTGTCAAATGTTGCTTCATTTATCAGGTCCACCATAGTTTTAAATCCCATTACCTCATCCATTCCGGGGATGGGCAAAGCAAAGATAGAGTTAATGTCCTCAGTATCTAAATTTGTACCGGTCTCTAAAATTTTTGTTATTTCGTTTTCGTGCTCTGTTTTGAATTTTAAAAGAGCTTGTTCGGCATCTATTTCGAGGGCACTTAAGTTTTCTATTCCTTTCACCTGTTTTACTTGGCTGCCAATTTCCTGGCCTAAACTGTCAGCAAGCGAATGGGCCGGGTCCGTCGAAAAAAGCAAAGTCTTGAAGTCTTCGGCTAAATAAAGTGCTGTGCTGCAAGCACAAGTAGTCTTGCCTACGCCGCCTTTGCCACCGAATAAGATCAACTTTAGTGACGGCTTTTTCAGCCCTTTCAACGCCATTTACCCCGTTAGAAATCTTAAAAAAGATTTTTAATCAGTTCTCTACCGTAGTTCCTTGAACCATATAATCCCGTTAATGTATATTTCTAACGGGGT
>CAZRMQ010000182.1:0-4542 GCA_964601185.1 uncultured Pirellulales bacterium | reverse complement strand
TACTCCGCCGCAATTCTACGGGTTTAAACCTGTAGATGAAATTATCTGCCAAAGGCGGACAGGCAAAGCCTGTTGCGGCAATTTCTACGGGCTTAGTACGTGTTTAGCCAAGCGTAGCATACACAGCCATCCCCAAGCTACGCTTGAGGATGCCACACGTTTTTCTAAATAGTATTGGGTGGCAGCCTCATCCCTTAGGGATGGGGATTGTTTTCCCTCCGGCTAAATATGTACCGAGCTTAAGCCTGTAGAAATTTACTTCGGCATCGCTTAGAAAGATTGGGATATTGTCGAGGTATGGTAGTATTTCTTATGATGGCTGGATAACCAGCAATAAAAGAAAATCTGGCGAAATGCCTTTTGGGAATCAAGATACCATGGAGAGGCAAACCCTGCTAAGCCCAATCCAGGCGGATTAAATATTTTCCCCTATTCGCCTTTGACGGGACTGCCGCACTTCTGCCAGATTTTACATCAAATCCTTAACCGAAATCGGTTGTTATCCTTGACTTTTCACCTAATAGCGGGTAATTTGTCTGCTCAGAAAATACGAATTACAGGCGGTAACGCGTGATTAATTTACGCAGATTACTTCTATCCTCGGCTAAGCCGGACAGAAGAGAATCAAAACTCGCAAGGCAGAAATAACGAGACAGAAGATATGGCAAAAACTGAGAAACCACAGGAGCGTTTTGAGGATATGCGTATCCTCGACGAGCTCAAGAATTCATACCTCAACTACGCAATGAGCGTGATTGTTTCCCGTGCTCTGCCGGACGCCCGCGATGGCTTAAAGCCGTCGCAACGCCGAATATTGGTGGCTATGCACGATTTGAATCTCGGCCCACGCAGCGCTCACCGCAAGTGTGCTAAAATCGTCGGCGACACCGGCGGCAACTACCATCCGCACGGCGACCAGGCTACATACGGCACATTAGTACGCCTGGCCCAGGACTGGAACATGCGTTACCCGCTAATTAATCCGCAGGGTAACTTCGGCAGCATCGACAACGACCCACCTGCTGCTATGCGATATACCGAAGCCAGAATGACCCGCCCGGCTATGGATATTCTGGAAGACATTAACTACGACACCGTGGATTTTGTGCCGAATTATGACGAGACACGAACCGAGCCTACGGTTCTGCCCTCAAAGCTTCCGAATCTTTTAGTCAACGGAGCCACCGGAATCGCGGTAGGTATGGCTACAAACATTGCGCCGCATAACATCGCGGAAGTCTGCGATGCGCTTTTTTTAGTTATCGACGATCCAAACTGTGGCTTCAAAGATATCATGGAACGGCTGCCTGGGCCGGACTTTCCGACCGGCGGAATAATCTGCGGCAAAAAGGGCATCGTGGATGCATATACCACCGGTAAAGGCCATCTGACTCTCCGAGCAAAGACCGACATCGAAACATCCAAGAAAGACAAGACAAGGATCGTAATAACCGAGATACCTTATATGGTGGTCAAGACCACCATCGTTTCCAAGATCGCAGATTGTGTTCATAGCGGTCAATTACCGGAAGTCTCCGATATCAGAGACGAATCAGACCGCCACGGCCTGCGGATAGTCGTGGATTTGAAAAAAGATGCCGACAGCAAAATAGTATTAAATAAGCTGTTTCGATACACGGCCTTGCAGAACACTTTCGCCATCTCCAACATCGCCTTGGTTAATAACAGGCCCGAAACCCTAAATATCAAGCAGATGCTCAATTGCTTCATCGACCATCGCAAAACCGTCATCCGCAGGCGGAGCAGGTTCCTGCTACAAAGATGCAGAAACAGAGCACACATTCTCGAAGGCCTTATTCTGGCGGTCAGCGACATCGATGAAATTATCGAAATCATAAAAAAATCTCCGGACACTCCAACAGCAAAGCTTAATTTAATGAAGAAGCCACTGCGGTTAGCTGAGGTGGCCACGCTCAAAAAGATTCTGCCGAAGGAATATGTCAGGGAAAAAAGCAAAGGCAAACATTTCCTCACCGGCCCACAGGCCGACGCGATTTTGACCATGCAGTTGCAAAGGCTGACCGGCCTGGAGATGGAAAAGCTGGCTAAAGAGTATGCAGCCCTTATCGAGGAGATAGAAGGCTATGAAGCAATACTGGCCAGTGAGCAGGTCCTTCTGGACATTATCCGGGAAGACATCCATGAAATAAAAGAAAAATACGGCGATAAAAGAAGGACAAAAATCACGGGCAAGGTCGAGCAGTTCGAGATCGAAGACCTCATTCCTGAGGAGGAAGTCATCGTCACTGTAAGTCACGATGGATACGTAAAGCGTATGCCGATAGACACATATCGCAAGCAGGGTCGCGGCGGCCAGGGTATAATCGGCTCCGACACCAAAGAGGGCGATTTTATTCAGCATTTATTTACCGCTTCCACCCATGACTATCTGCTTATCTTCACTAACCGCGGCAGATGCTATTGGCTAAAAGTTTATGATGTCCCAAGCATGTCAAGACAGAGCAAAGGCAGGAACATCGCAAACCTGTTGAAGCTGAGCGACCAGCAAATAGCATCTATAATCAGCGTCAGCAGTTTCGGTGGACAAGACGACAAAGAAGAGGGTGAGCGATATCTGATTATGTCTACTAAAAACGGCATTGTGAAAAAGACGAAGCTGTCCGCCTACAGCAATCCAAGAATCACCGGAGTAATTGCAGTCAATCTCGATCCTAATGATGCCTTAATTGGTGTAGATATGACCACAGGCAAAGACCACATAATATTAGGGACACGTGATGGTATGACGATACGCTTTGATGAAAACGAGGTTCGTTCGATGGGCCGAGCCTCACGAGGCGTAAAGGGTATAAAGCTTCGTACCGGAGATGTGGTGGTGGGTATGGTGATCGTCGAGGAAAAAGCGGCCCTGTTTACTGTCTGCGAAAACGGTTACGGCAAGCGAACTGGTATGGAAAATTACCGGTCTCAGAGTCGAGGCGGAGTCGGCCTGAAAAATATCAAAACATCCACCCGTAACGGTAAAGTAGTGTCCCTGAAAGCCGTACAGAGCAAGGATGATTTGATGATGATAACTGCTCACGGCATGATTATCCGCACCGGACTGGATGAAATCCGCTCGATAGGCAGAAACACGCAGGGTGTGCGATTAATCAAGCTCAAACCCGGTGACAAACTCGTGGCCGCTGAAAAGATAGCAGTCGAATTAGAAAAATAAAATTTAATACGCCAGAGGCATACGCTATGGCGTATCAAAATTCGTTATATCTTATCGGTGGGCTTTAGCCCACCCTACCGAAGATTTTCTTATCATGAGCGAGCTAATCTACGTTATAGCCAGTAAAGATGCCTCTCTTGCCGGTGCTGAGTGTGAAAAGCTTCTAGACCAGCTATTACAACCTTACCAAAGAATAACCGGGCTTTTTTCCGCCGATGCTACCGGCATTTCGGCCTCCGATGTGCTGGATGAACTGCGGACTGCCCCCTTTCTGACCGACAAACGAGTTGTCGTTGTGAAAAACGCAGACGATTTTATATCTAATAACCGTACACTGCTGGAAAAATATTTTGACAATCCCTGTCCCACGGGGAGACTAATCCTCACCGTAAGCAGTTGGCCCAGCCAAACCAAGCTGGCCAAAAAGCTATCCAAGGTCGGTAAACTAATCAGTATAGCTGAGCCTAAGCCCTGGCAACTGCCTCGACTGCTTATCAAGTACGCAAAAGATACGCACGGCAAAAAATTGACCGAGGACGCTGCCGCTCTTTTAGTCGAGCTGACTGGTGATGAGCTTACTCGTTTGTACAGTGAAGTCGACAAGCTGGCTTTATTTGCTGATGCCGAGAAAGCCATAACCGTTGGCCATATAGAATCGCTGATAGGGCACAACCGCATATTCGGCGCATTTGCGGTGATTGACGCTGTAATCGCCGGCAAGACGATGCAAGCCGTGGCTCGTCTGCGAAATATGTTTGCACAAGATAAAGCGGCCCAGTTCTCAATAGTAGGCGCATTTGCATACCATTTCCGCAGGATGTTCAGCGCAAAAGCCATGCTCGAAAAGGGTGTCTGGAACGGCGAGATTGTAAAGAAACTGCGAATATGGAGCAATAAAGACAGTTTTTTCGCGCAACTTAGTCAAATGTCACTGAAGCAAATCGGCTCTATCCTGCAGCAATTAGCTGATATTGATTTCAAGATAAAGACCGGCCAGACGAAAGCAGAAGTAGCGATAGAACAATTAGTATTAAATCTGCCTACGGACGCTGCTGCAGAAACAACTGTTCACCCAACTTTGCTTACAACCGACTCATAGTTCAATTGATCATTGAACTAAACCATTGGTAATGGAAGTACATTTTATCCCATTGCTATTCACAATTATTATAATGGCAAAACTATGAGAAAAAGGAAGCTGGTCCTGATCAATCCTGTTAATCCTTTAAATACTGGCTTAACAGTAAATAAAAGTTCGCGTTTCCCGCCTATGGGCTTAGGCATCGTCGCAGCATTGACTCCTGATACCTGGGACGTGATTCTGCTCGATGAAAATTGGGAAC
>CAZRMQ010000181.1:0-4549 GCA_964601185.1 uncultured Pirellulales bacterium | reverse complement strand
ATAAATCGTTAACCCAGAAGGATTCACTTGTTGCACTTGTGAGTTGAATCCGCCGTAGTAATTCTGTTTCAGATAGTTAAGTCCTGAAAAATGGTCATTGTGTTGATGTGTTATGAAGACACCTCTTAGATGCTTATCATTGGGAAGTAAATATGAGAAATTACCAATGTTGTGACAATCCACCAGAAATGTAGCTGTACCAGAAGTAATAATACTTGCATCTCCAAATCCAACTTTAAGACAAATAAGTTTTCCCATCTGATGCTCTCCCTCTTTCAAGATAATCCAGGCATTTGTTGTAGTCTAAATAATTGTAGCTTTTTCATAATTCAAATCAATTACATTGTGAAAAATCACTAAAGAACCAAAATTACCGATAGTAACTCAGACAAACGTAAATTCGCGACTCAGATGCAACCAAAAGCTTACAAAGTTCGCTAATTACTTTGTATAGCTTGATTTACAATTCACCAACAAGGGTTGAGCATTCACCCCGTGAGATTTCGGCTGCGCCTATCTCATGGGATTCACCCTATGAGATAAAGTCATTTCTATTATTTACAAACTATCTCACAGGGCAAATTTTACTTGAAAATTAAGCCGTTTTTGGTATAATACCGGCCAGAAGTCAGAAGACGGAGGACAGACAACAGACGACGGATGACTGACAACGGAACTTCTCTATTGTAAGTTATTTTGGCATTTATTTTGAAGTACTGCGACAGTTTCAGTATAACAAGAGCGAAGTCTGGTTTATGTCGGGTTGTAATACAATCAAGGTGGAGATTTATATATATGCTTACGAAATACCTTGAAGCCGCGATGAGACACTCGCATTACGAAATTCTCGCCGATGACGGCACCTATTACGGAGAGATCCCGG
The DNA here is from genome assembly GCA_964601185.1 of uncultured Pirellulales bacterium. Classification (GTDB taxonomy): domain Bacteria; phylum Planctomycetota; class Phycisphaerae; order Sedimentisphaerales; family Anaerobacaceae; genus CAZRMQ01. The sequence continues at coordinate 3,666 of CAZRMQ010000181.1, read as the reverse complement.
AATGTCGAGGAGTATATGCCAATGCCGCGACTTTGGAAGAATGCCGAAGCGAGCTTGCCCAGGTGCTTGAAGACTGGCTGCTCTTTCGAATATACAAAAACCTGACACTACCCAAGATAGATGGGATAGAACTTATCGTGAAAAAGGAGATAGCGGCCTGATGCCTCCATTTGGTCCTATTTCACGGAAGAATCTAATCCATTGTTTGCTCGCAATATTTTTTTCTATTCTAATTTTCCTTATTATAGTGGCTTCCCCTCTGCTTTCTGGCGAAAGTACGAAGGGAGACAACGAAAAAATTTACATTGTGACATCTCCTCAAGCCGTGACCAGAGTGCAGTTTGGCGTTGAGAGGCTCAGTTCTTCACTGGAAAACGCAGGGTATGAGGTTACAATCTCGCAAGCGTCTCAAATACCTCAAGTAAGACCGTTGATAGTTGTAGGTACACAAAAGAAGAGTCCTCTTTTTTCAGAATTCGATAGTCTCAAAGGTATTGAGATAGAGAGCGAAGGATTTGTCTTAGAATCAAAGGAAGATGTCACCGTGGTTGCAGGTGGTGACGACAGCGGCACATTATATGGATGCCTGGAGCTGGCGGACAGAATTAAGAAAACCGGCGTTCTACCCAAAGAATTCCATTTTGCCGACAAGCCGTCAATGGTACTTCGCGGCACATGTATCGGAATGCAAAAAACCCAGCTTTTGCCGGGACGGAAGGTTTATGAATATCCCTATGCGCCAGAGAACTTTCCTTTCTTCTATGATAAAGCGTTTTGGCAGGAGTACCTCGATTTGCTCGTTGAAAACCGGATGAACACCCTGTATCTTTGGAACGGCCATCCTTTCGCTTCTTTAGTAAAACTCGGAGATTATCCTTATGCCCTGGAAGTCTCTGAGCAGGTTTACGAAAAAAATGTTGAGATGTTTGAATACCTTACACGCGAGGCAGACAAGCGAGGTATTTGGGTCATTCAGATGTTCTATAATATTTTTGTGTCCAAACCTTTTGCGGAAAAGCACGGCATAAGTACGCAGCACAGAGAGCCGACGCCGCTTGTAGCTGATTATAATCGTAAATCAATAGCCGCTTTCGTCCGCAGGTATCCGAACGTAGGTTTGTTAGTTTGCTTAGGTGAGGCGTTAAGGGGCAAAGAAAACCAGGTAGAATGGTTTACAAAAGTGGTTATTCCCGGCGTGAAAGATGGCCTGCAGGAATCAGGCACTTCACGAGAACCACCCATCATATTACGTGCTCATGCAACCGATCCCAATGCTGTCATGGAGGCAGCTCTGCCGATTTATAAAAATCTTTATACAATGGCAAAATATAACGGTGAGTCACTAACCACGTGGGAGCCTCGTGGCCCCTGGCAGCAAGTCCACCTCAATATGAGCCGGTTAGGCTCCCGGCATGTAGCCAATGTCCATATCTTAGCGAACCTTGAGCCATTCCGGTATGGCGCACAACGATTCATCCAAAAATGCGTCAAAGCCATGCAAACACGTCTTGGTGCACAAGGACTGCATCTCTATCCTTTGTGTTATTGGAATTGGCCGTATTCGCCGGACAGTGTGGAACCAAAACTCAAACAATACCAGCGTGATTGGATATGGTTCGAGGCATGGGCGCGGTATGCTTGGAATCCGGATAGGGATGAACAGGAAGACAGGCAATATTGGTTGAGCCGCCTGGCCGATATATATGGCAGTACACAAGCCGGTGAATATATTCTTGATGCTTATAATGACGCTGGCGAATGCGCTCCGAGGATAATACGGCGTTTCGGCATTACCGAGGGAAATCGCCAAACGATGTCACTGGGGATGACACTGGATCAGCTTGTCAATCCACAGCCTTATAAACCATTCCCGGATTTATGGCTGTCTCAGTCTCCTCCCGGAGAACGATTGCAGGAATACGTAGGAAAAGAATGGAAGCGTCAGCCTCATGTCGGCGAAACACCGCCGCAAATTATTCAGGAAGTTTTAGAGTATTCACGAAAGGCTGTTGAAGAAATTGAAGCCGCCAGACCGTTTTTGGTGAAAAACAAGGCGGAGTTCAACCGGCTTTGTAATGACATCCATTGCATTCGCGCTATGAGCGAAAATTATGCTGCCAAAGTCAATGCAGCTATTTTTGTGTTGAGGTATAACTACAGCAAAGATGTTGAGGACCTTAGAAAATCGGCCCAATACCTGGAAGAAAGTTTGGTTCATTTCCGCAAGCTAACAGAGCTGGCGCGTGACACGTACGTTTTCGCTCAGAGCATGCAAACATCCCAGCGTAAAATTCCGTACCCCGGCTCCGAAGATGGTAAGCCGGCTAATTATCACTGGACAGCGGTTCTTGAAAAGTATGAAAAAGAGCTGGACGATTTCAAACACAACATTCATGATTTGGAAATCGGTGGCACTGACGAAGAACCTGATTCAGTGGGCATGCGAAATCAAAAATGATGAAATCTGTGAATCGCTGATCACACCCGTCGAGGTATGTGGATTGGCGGGATTTCATTCAAACAACTTTGACTGTTCGATGTCGCTTTTCTTTTTATGATATTTCAGGCCCAAATGTTCGCAGGCCTGTTTGGTGACTTCTCTTCCCCTTTTGGTTCGACGCACAAAGCCGATCTGCAGAAGATATGGCTCAACCACGTCCTCAAGTGTGTCCCTCTCTTCGCCGAGTGTAGCTGCAATTGCTTCAATACCGGCTGGGCCTCCTTCATAAACATTAATCAGCGCACGCAGAAATGCCCTGTCTAATTCATCCAGTCCCAACGTGTCGATCTGCTCCATCAACAGAGCGTTTTCGACTATGTCGGTGCTAAGAATCCCCGAGCCTTTGACCTGCGCATAGTCGCGCACTCGCTTTAGCAGCCGATTGGCCACTCGCGGCGTTCCACGGGATCGGCTGGCAATCAGCTCCAGTGTTCCATCTTCGTACTGCAACTGCAAAAGTCGTGAAGATCTGGCCAAAATCTCTGTAAGCTCCTCGCTATTATAAAAATCCAGATGATATAACATGCCAAATCGACTGCGGAGCGGCGCGCTCAAAAGGCCCGCACGCGTGGTTGCACCTATCAGGGTAAAACGCTTCAGCGGAAAATTTATTGTCTTTGCGTGTAAGCCGCTATCGACAGTAAAGTCAACCCTGAATTCTTCCATCGCCGGATAAATAAACTCTTCGACAGGTGTGCTCAGCCGATGAATCTCATCGATAAAAAGTACATCGGCGGTGTTTATATTGCTTAAAAGTCCCATCACGTCACCGGCTTTTGCTAAAGCCGGCCCCGATGAGCATCGTATTTTTGTCCCCATTTCGTTTGCCACAACGTGAGCCAGTGTGGTCTTGCCAAGGCCCGGCGGGCCGTAAAACAAAATATGCTCCAACGGCTCGGACCTTTGTTGAGCTGCTTCTATGGCTATAGCAAGTTTCTCTTTAACATTGCACTGGCCTATACATTCATCCAGCCGTTTTGGCCGGAGCGAGATGTTAAAATTCTCCTCTATCTCATTTAATGCCTGTCCGCTTATGGTTCTATCTATAGCCATAATACCTTCTGAAATCTGAAATCCGAAGCACGAAAAATGTAAAGTGCCTAAAATGAGCTAAAGTGCCTAAAATGAGCTAAAGTGCCTAAAGTGAGCTAAAGTTATAATCTCAA
>CAZRMQ010000180.1:0-4561 GCA_964601185.1 uncultured Pirellulales bacterium | reverse complement strand
AGACCGACACCCATAACCTTTGCGCCGGGAGCGGACTCGATGATTTCCTTTAAACGGTATTGCAGCTTAACCGTCATTTCCTGTGCATCTTCGTACGTCTTGGCTGAAAGTGGCATGAACATACTTTCCTGCATGCTGATATTGCTCTCAGGATATTCTTTCTCGGTGTGGCGTCCACCCATTGCGCAATTTCTAAATTGCCAGGGAGCCGTAACCTTACTGCCGTCTTTAAGTGTGACTGTCTGCATTCTGGTGGTAAGCAGTGTTTTCTTGACTTCGCCAACACGAACGAGCCAGCTTTCACCGGATGCAGCGGCTTGAGCGGCTCTTGCAGCCTGTTCAGCAGCGACCTTTTCCCGCATACGAAACTCTCGCAGCTTGCCGGGGTCAGCCAGTAATCTATCAAGCAATCCAACGCAGCCTGGAGCTAAGAAGAAACGCCCTATGTAAATCAGGATTTCATTATCGAGCACAAAAAGTCCTAAACCAATGCAAATCACAGCTATAGGCAGGAATATCGTAGCAAGCCAACCGCTCCAGATCGGTGCGGAAGCAGCTACAGCCAGATTATATGGTGCATCGGGGGCGAAGTTGCCACCTTCCTTCTTGACACCGTAGAACTTGCCCCAGGGAATTTGCAGGAACATTTGGGCGTACCAGCCGAGCTTACCACCGCCTCCTTGAACTACAGTATCGGCTTTTTCCTGAGAATCCTTATTCAGCGCCGTCAGCTTCACAGCAGTCAGGAAGTGCCCCATTTCGTGAATGGCGATACCGATATGCCAGGACAAATACAAGATAATAATAGAGACAATTGTTTCCCAGCTAAAAAACATGAATCTCAGGACTGCGAGCTTGATATTAACATCCGGGTTGGCAGCCGCTGCTGCCAGAGCCGCAACAGGTAGACTCAGCACGGAAGAAATAAACGCGGCATGAAACGAGACTAATTTATGGTTTGCGATTACCCAGCCACGCTCCAAATATCCTGCAGCGCCCGTCTTCGGTGGTAATTTTGGATTTCGAATTTTGAATTTTTGGTTTTTTGACCTTAACATTTTGCCCATTCTAAATTTCTCCTTATCGATACTGATACTTTTCGCAACATATTTTCAATTTGAACGGGAAATAATATCCAATTATCTTTTAATTTCAAATATTTTTTAGAATTTGGTATATTTTGCTGATTTTGTAGTTTCCGTCAATAGTAAACTTGTTAATTGGTTTATGGTTCATGTCTGACTGTTTTTGACAGAAGGAGCTATTATGGAGCGAAAACACGAGAATCTTGAGGACGAAATAAGCGATTTAAAGCAGGAGCTGGAGAGTTTCCAGAAGGAAAAGGAACGCATCAGAGCTATCATCGGCAAAATCGGCGGGATACCACGATTTCAGACAAAGCTCATTAACATCATTTTTGTTTCTATCATTATAGTCTCAGTCGTAATCTCGATAATCGGCGGTGAGAGCCTGCGGCTTTTAATGATTGAGCTGGCAACGGTGACTCTATCGGCGAAAATCATTTATATGATGCATTTGCAGATGCGAATCAATCACTTCCAGTTCTGGATACTATCATCCATCGAATGGCGGATTAACGAAACAATAAAGCACATGAGGGAACTGAAGCAGGTGTCTTCATCTTAAACCATAGCGGCAGAAGACAAATTTTCTTTTTGAGTTTTAAGTTGTAGTTTAATTTTAGTTTGCTCTGCAAACAAGTTTGCGTACGTTTTTAGACGTCAACAAATGCGTTTTAAGGTAGAAGTGAGGGTTCCAATATCCAAAACATACAAAAAAACAACTCATGAACATCACGACCTCCTTTTTTCGCAGAAACAACGATTTTCGGGCAAAACATGTATGATGAATTGGCCTATTCTATACAGAATCAACATTTTTATAGAATTTTGAAAGATTTTTAAAAAAACCTGCAACATTTGGGGCTTTTCCACGTCTATAAATACAGAAACCCACACCAAAACGGAGCATTACGAAGCCCGATTAAGTTTGGGTTTGATCTTGTCCAGATCTTTGACCTGTTTGCTGCGCAACTTATGCTACGTAATAAATTTTGCTAAGTAGCATAATATTCTTTACCCTCCTTCTAAAGGCCGATACATAAAGGATCGGCCTTTTTTTTATTGAACGCCGCCAAGTATAGATTATCATATTAGCCTATGAGAATTCCACTTACCAAATACGGCTTGCCGCAGGTAGCTGTTTTCCCTGCGGCACTGCTTGCTATTATGGCAGGCTGTCTGCCCATAGGTGTTTTTTTTATGCCAGCGTGGATTATTATTTCAATAGAGGCGGTCTTGGCAGTTCTGTTACTTTGGGTTCTGTCGTTTTTCCGTGATCCACATCGGATTTGTCCTTCAGATGAAAACCTTTTGCTGTCACCAGCAGATGGTAGGATAACTGATATTGAGGTTGTAGAGGAGGAAAGTTTCATAGGCGGAACGGCACTGCGGATCGGAATTTTCATGAGCATTTTCAACGCCCATATTAACCGCGCTCCCTGCAATGTAAGAACCGAGAAGATCGCATATAGAAAAGGCAAATATAAAAATGCGGCTAATCCTCAGGCCGGTCGCGTTAATGAATCTAATAATCTTGTCCTTGTCAGGACTGGTAATCCCAAAGACAGACTTGTTGTTCGGCAGATCAGTGGCGCTATCGCTCGACGAATTGTTTGCAAGACCAGCCAGGGACATGAATTGACCAGCGGCGAAAGATTTGGGATGATAAAGTTCGGCTCAAGAACAGAACTTTGCGTTCCTTTAAACACAGATATCAAAAACAATGTTTGGGAACCGAAATGCTTGGTTAAAATAGGCGATAAAGTCAGAGCTGGCTTGACACCGCTTGTTAAATACGAAATCCAAAAGGATAAAGAAGATGCCCAGATTAAAGACCCAGGCAGCTAAAGAGCGATTGTTGCGGCGGGTGCGAAGACAGCGATTGAAATATATCACAATTCTGCCGTCGCTGATAACTATTCTCAACGGTGTATGCGGTTTCACAGCTATTATTTTTGCAAGCAAAGGTGCAGCAGCCGGCGATAATCAGTTTTTTTATCACAAGCTTACATTGCCATATTTTGCAATGGCCGGCTATATGATTCTTCTGGCCATGATTGCCGATATGCTCGATGGCCGGCTCGCACGTATGAGTCAGAGCACTTCCAGCTTTGGCGGACAGCTCGATAGCCTTTGTGACATAATCAGCTTCGGAGTGGCACCGGCATTTTTGATGATGAAGGTCCTGGAAAACAAATTATTCGTCCTTACCGAATTTAATCATTCCATAGAGCATTTTTTATATCGTTTCATCTGGCTTTCTGCAGCGGCCTATATAAGCTGTGCGGCTATTCGATTGGCGAGGTTCAATGTGGAAAACGAGGAGGATGAAACCGCACACATGAGTTTTATAGGTCTGCCTACACCTGCAGCGGCTGGTGTAATAGTCAGCCTTGTAATATTTCATCAGGAGATAATAATGCCGGAGATTGCTGCAGAAAATACGCGGGCGTTCCTTAATTTCTGTGAAGACGCTGTTATTTTTGCACTGCCGTTTGTAGCCTTATCAGTGGCAGTGTTGATGGTTAGCAGGATTCGATATCCACACATTATCAATCAATACATAAAGGGCAAAAAACCATTTGCATATCTTATCAGGATACTGTTATTCCTCGGATTGTTTATCTGGAGCAGACAAACGATATTAGTGTTGATTTTTTGCAGTTTTGCAGCCGGCAGCTTCGTGAAATGGTTTTATTACAAAGTAATCCGCAGGAAAGCTTACCTTGCCATGACAGCCGATGGACTGTCTTTTGTGACCCCTGAAGAAGCTGATCTCAGCGAGCAGGACAGCAACTAACCTTAATCTTTTATTAAATGAAAATCGACTGTTTAATTCTGGGTGAGTATCAGACTAATTGCTATATGCTTCGTGAAAGTGACTCAGCCGAAGATTGTCTGATTATCGATGCCGGGCTTGGGGAAATTAAGTTAATCGATTTTCTGAAGAAGCATAAGTTAAATCCCATTGCTTTGATTCTCACTCATGGCCACATAGACCATATTGCGGCTGTCACTGCGTTGCGTGAACATTATCCGAAAATCAGGGTTTATATCCACGAACTTGATGCAGAGATGCTTACACAGCCGGAACATAACCTGTCTGCTCTGACAGGAGCAATATTTAGTGCTGGGCAGGCCGATTCACTCGTTCAGGACAAAAGCGTAATTGAGCAGGCTGGCTTAAAATTGGAAGTGTTGCATACGCCGGGCCATACGCCGGGGGGTATTTGTCTATACTCAAAAGATGAGGGGATTGTTTTTACGAATGACAGTTTGTTTGCTGATTCGATAGGCCGAACCGACTTTCCAGGTGGAAGCACAGCAAAATTATTGAAAAGCATAAGGGAGAAACTTTTTACCTTGCCTGAGGAGACGGTTGTTTATCCAGGCCACGGGCCGGCAACAACAATAGGCCATGAAAAAGCACACAATCAATTCTTCCGATAGTTTCCACAATAGTTTAGCCGTCGCCGGTA